>NZ_CP035951.1:3520115-3842731 GCF_013376875.1 Acidovorax sp. JMULE5 | reverse complement strand
CGCAGCGACGGTGCCGGGATGCCGTGTGCCGCTGGCTGGTTCAAACCGACCGCACAGCCGCGCCAGCAACAACAAGATACGTGTACATACAAATTGTGGCGGCTTGCAACCTGCGCACATGAAAGACTGGCTGGCCATGCCTTCTCTCGGAGACTTCCGTGGCCTTTCCATCCCTGCGCAGCCTGGTGGTGCGCTTTCTGCTCAGCCGCCTGCGCACGGCGCGGTCGGTGGCGCGCCTGGCGTACCGCCGCCATGCCCACAAACCCGCGCTCATCGACCGGCGTGGCACCCTCAGCTACGCACAGTTGCAAGTGCGCGTGCAGCGGCTGCAGGCCTGGATGCAGGCGCAAGGCGTGAAGAAGGGCGACGTCGTGTTCACCCTGCTGCCCGAGACCGGCGAACAGTACGAAGCCCGGCTCGCCACGTTCGAGAACGGCACCATCTTCGCGAGCTTTCACAAACACCTGTCGGCCGATGCGGCGCTGGCCACCATGGTCCGCGTCCGGCCCGCGGTGCTTATCCACGACCCGCTGCTGAGCGCGCCCATCCTGCAGGCCGTGCGCGAGCAGTTGCCCGGGATACACCTGCTGGCGCTGGGCGAAGACTACGAGCAGGCACTGGCGCAGCATGCGCCTGCCCCCGGCACGGCCGCGCTGCACGAAGACGATATCTTTGCGCTGCACATGACCTCGGGCACCACGGGGCTGCCCAAGTCCATCGGCTACAGCAACCGCAAGTACCTCGACAGCGTGCGACTGATCTCCAAGTCCATCGATTTCCGCCCCCCCGCCAGCCGCCAGGATGTGAACATGCTGGGCCTGCCCCTCACCGGCCCTGGCTCGGGCCTGGTGTTGCCCACCCTGCTGGCGGGCGCCACGCTCGTGATGCCCGAAGACTTCAGCGCCGCCACACTGGCCGCGTTGATCCAGAAGCACCGCGTCTCGCGCGCCTTTCTGTCGCCCTCGGCCATCATCGACCTGCTCGACGAGCCCACGCTGGGCCAGTACGACCTCTCGTCCCTCACGCATGTGCCCTATGGCTCCGAGATGATGCCGGCGCCCAAGATTGCCGAGGCCATCCGCCGTTTCGGGCCGATATTCCAGCAAGGTTATGGCTGCCTGGAGGCGCTGCCGCCCATCACCTGGCTGCTGCCTCACCAGCATGTGGACGCGCAGGGCCAGCCACTGGGCAATGACATCCTCTCCACCGTGGGCCGGGTGATGCCCGGGGTGCAGGTGGTCATCCGCGACGAACAGTTTGCGCCCCTGCCGCTGGGCCAGATGGGCCTCATCACCGTGTTGACGCCGGTGCGTTTTGACGGCTACTGGCTCGACCCCGAAAAAACCCAGGAGACACTGCGCGACGGCTGGGTGGTGATGGGCGATGTGGGCTATTTCGACGCGGCTGGCTACCTGCATGTGCTGGGCCGCAGCGCCGACCGCGTGTTGCGCCACGGGCAGTGGCTCAACCCCCGCGAGGTGGAAGAGGTGGCGCACACCCACCCCGCCGTCAAGGAGGCCTGCCTGGTGCAGCACGGTGCCCGTGCTGTGCTGGTGCTGAGCCTGCGCCAGAGCTGGCGCACCGGGCATGACTGGCAAGCGCTGGAGCACGACATTGCCCAGTATCTGGCGCACAAGCTGCCCGCCGACCACCAGCCGGACGATGTACGCATCGTCGAAGAGATCCCGCGCAGCTTCCTCAACAAGATGCTGCGCCGCGAGGTGCGCCTGATGCTGGAGGCCGCCCCGCCCCGCATGGCCCATGCCCCCACCACCGCGAGCCCGACGGCGTCTCTTTCGGCCGCGCATCCATGACGGGCCCCGCCACCCGGCTCTCGCTGGGCACCAAGCTGGGCTATGCCACCGGCAATGTCGGCCTGCAGATGCAGATTGCCGCCATGAACTTCATGCTCATGATCTTCTACACCGACGTGGCCCTGGTGGCCCCTGCCGTGGCCGGCGCGGCGCTGCTGGTGGGCAAGGTGTGGGACACCATCAACGACCCGCTGTTTGGCTGGATGACCGACCGCACCCGCTCGCGCCATGGCCGCCACCGGGTCTATCTGATCTATGGTGCGGCTCCGCTCGCCATCGCAGCAGCAGCGGTGTGGATGGTGCCCCCGGGCCTCAGCCCGTGGGCCGCGTTCCTGTGGATCGCCCTGACCTACACCGTGTTCGACACGCTCATGACCCTGGTGCAGCTGCCCTACCAGGCCATGGCTGCCAACATGACCCGTGACTACGACGAGCGCACCAGCCTCACGGCCTATGCATCGATGGGCGCCCTGCTGGGTTTTTTTGCGGGCAGCGTTTTCATGCCCATGCTGGTGCGCGCAGCCCCGGACGCCCGCACGGGCTATGCGCTGGCGGGCTCGTGCTTCGGGCTGGTCGCGGGCGTAGCCGTCGCCGTGGTGGCCTGGCGCGTGCGCGAACCGGCAGAAAGTGTGGCGGAACAGGCGGTGCGGCCTGTGGATGCCGATACCCCCCCAATGTGGGAGTCGGTGCACGAGACCTTGCGGACCACGCTGCACAACCGCCCCTTCCTGATGCTGATGGGCGCTGCAACGCTGGTGCGCCTGGGCCTCACGCTCGTGCAGGCCTCGCTCGCGTATTTCGTGATCTACCAGCTGCAGGGCGACAAGGGCGACCTGCCGCGCTTCATGGGCACCCTGCTGGGCGTGGTGGGCCTCTCGTTGTTCATGTGGAAGCGCGTGGTCGACCGCTGGGAAAAGAACCTGGCCTACATCCTGGGCCTGGTGTTCTGCTCGGCCGGGCTGGTGGCGCTGTACTGGGTGGGCCCGGGTGACCAGCGCCTGGTCACCGCCATTTTGGTGGTGGTCGGTATCGGCATGGGAGCCCACTGGATCGTGCCTTTTGCCATGGTGCCCGACACCATCGACCACGGCCACATGCAAACGGGCGAACGCAAGACCGGCATGTACTACGGCCTGTACGGCCTGATGGACAAGCTGGCACGCACGCTGGCCACCGTGCTGGTGGCGGGCATGCTGGACGTCACGGGCTATGTGCCCAACGTGGCGCAGTCCGACACGGCGCTGCAGGGCATCACGCTGATGACGGGCATCCTGCCGGCGGTGTGCCTGGTGCTGGCCATTCCGCTGCTGGTGGCCTATCCGATCACCCGGTCACGCCACGCAGACATACTGGAGCGCAGTGGCAGGCACTGAGCCCCGGCAATCGCCCCGCCCTACGCGGCATGTTGCGGGCCGTGGGTCGCCAGGTCATTCCAGCCAGCGTACGTTCTGCAGAATCTCGTCGAAGAAACTGCGCAAGGTGACTGCAGACATGCTGTAGGGATCGAAATCTGCAGTCCCTGAGTATTTCAGGAAGAGCTGGCGATTGGATTCGAGTGACGCAATCAGCCCCATCGACCAGCCGGTGAAGCGCCGGTAAGGAATTTCGCTCATGTCCAGGACCGCCGTGTCGCGGTGGCGGCCGTCTTTCAGCAAGCGGTGGTACAGCGCGTTGACGGCAGCCCGGTCACCTTCGAGCAGCTGCAGAAAGATGCCGTTGTTCAGGCACAGGGCGCCCGTGATACCGGCGCGGGTGTTGTTGCGCTGCGAGGCCCCCAAAATGTCCTTGACGTCTGCAGGCCCCAGCACACGCGAAGAACGGCTCGCGTAGATCATTTGTATCAACATGTGTGTCTCCAAAACGCCGAGTGTGTCAGCGCTGGCCTTGCGCGGTGGCCCGCTCGGAAAAAACCCCTCAAAACCCATCGCCGAATCCACCCGAGGGGATTTCAAACGGACTTTGAATACCCAGGATGGGGCGTGGGTGGAGGGTCTTTGCGCGCAAGAGCACCGCAGCCAGAGGGGATCGTGTAACTTTCGGTAGCTCAACTCGGTACCCGGTACGACACCCATGACGGAATTGCCGCCTCCCCTGCCTGCCGACGACGCCCGGATACAGGCGGCGCTCACCGCCCCTCTGCGGTTGGCTGCGGTGCGCGAAACCGGCTTGCTCGACAGCATCGCCGAAGAGAGTTTTGACCGATTGACCCGGCTGGCCTCCACGATCACTGGCGCTCCCGTCACCTTCATCTCGCTGCTCGACGCGCACCGCGACTTCTACAAAAGCACATTTGGCATGGGCGAGCCGTTGAGCACGCTGCGACAGCTCACCGGGCGGACGTTCTGCCACTACTCCATGGTGTCTGACGGGCCCCTGGTGCTGGAAGATGCCACGCAGTTGCCCGTGTTCCGCGACGTGCCCACCGTGGCATCGCTGGGGGTGCGCGCCTACGCAGGCATCCCCCTGAAAACCGAAGCGGGCGAGGTTCTGGGCAGCTTTTGTGCAGTGGATTTCAAGGCCAAGCAGTGGACGGAAAAGGACATCGAAATCCTGGTCGAACTGGCCCACTCCACAATGCGCGAGATCCGGCTGCGCCGGGCATTGCGCGACGCCGAGGTGCTCAACCAGCAGCTGGTCGAACAAATCCAGAAGGTGGACGCACTGAACCTGGCGCTCAACGAGCTGGCCCGGACCGACCCGCTCACCGGCCTGCGCAACCGCCGCGCATTTGACGACAGCCTGGAGCTGGAACTGGCCGTGGTGGAGCGCACGCAGTCGCCCCTGAGCCTGCTCATGCTGGACGTGGACCATTTCAAGCAGATCAACGACAACTTCGGCCACGAGGCTGGCGACAAGGTGCTGCGGTCCATCGCGCAGGTGCTCAGTGGCTGCGTCAGGATCATCGACATCGTGGCCCGGGTGGGCGGCGAGGAGTTTGCCGTGATCCTGCCCCACACCGACGCACAGGGCGCCCACGAAGTTGCCCAGCGCATGCGTGTTGCGGTGGCCCAGGCGGGCTGGCTGAGCCAGCCCACCACCATCAGCATTGGTGCGGCCAGCTTGCGGGATGCAGAGAGCGCGTGCAGCCTCTTTGCACGGGCGGACGCAGCGCTGTACGCCGCCAAGAAATCCGGGCGAAACCGCGTGGTGACGGCGTGAACCGCCTGAGGGCGTTCAGCGCGATGCGCTGCCGTACGCCGAAGCGTCCACCGTGGCCACCGAACGAAAAGCCGGCTTGGCAAACAGATAGCCCTGCATCAGGTGTATCCCCACATCGAACAGAAAGTCACGCTCGGCCGGTGTCTCGATGCCTTCGGCCACGACCTTGATGTCCATTTCCTCGCACAGCCGCACCAGACTGCGCACGATGGCCTGGCGGGCGCGGTTGGCATCCACGTTGCGGATCAGGTCCATGTCGATCTTGATGATGTCGGGCTGAAAATCCGACAGCAGCTTCATGCCCGCATAGCCTGCGCCGAAGTCGTCAATGGCGGTCTGGAAACCGCAGCGCTTGTACTCGCGCAGGATCTGGGCAAACCAGGGGCCGTCTTCAATGCGCTCGCCCTCGGTCACCTCAAAGATGATCTGAGAGAGCGGAAAGCCGTTCGCCCTGGCAGCCTCCAGGGTCGTGCGGATGCACACCTCGGGTTTGTAGATCGCATTGGGCAGAAAGTTGATCGACACCGGCTGCGCCATCCCCAGTTCTGCTGCGCCCTTGATGGCTTTGACCCGGCAGGCCTGGTCAAAGCGGTAGCGGTTGTGGTCGTTGACCTGCGCCAACACGGTCATCGCGCCCTCGCCACCCGGCCCCCTCACCAGCGCTTCGTGCGCAAAGACCACACGGCGCTCCACGTCCACGATGGGTTGGTACGCGTAGTCAAACTGAAACCCCAGCCCCACGGCCTTGCCGCAATCCTCGCAGTCCTTCGGAGTGCCGCCCAACGGGACGAAATCGACGGGGAAAGAGGCATTGGACGGGGAGAGGGGAAGCACGCGCATGGCCTGGATTCTCCGTTCGATTCACCAAACAAGGGGGTAGGGCTGGATTTGACCTCACACAGGCCATTGCTTGCAAATGGCCTGTGTGCAATGAGCCTGACTGGCGCCCGGATTGCCCTCAAGCGCTGGACGCCGGGCCCACCGGTTCGGGCGGCAGCACGCCGCGCATTGCCAGGCAAAACGGCTGCACACATTCAGCCCGCGCGGCATAGGGGCAGCCCACCGTTTCGCACAGGCCGGATGCGCCATTGCGCGCACGCTCATCCTCACGCGGCACCTGGCCGCTGGCCTGCAGCACGGCCATCTGCGTCCACGGGTCCAGACGGCCCGTGGCCTGCTGGAGCATGTCGCGGCCGTACACCGTGGCGGCCAGTTGCGGCTGCAGGTCCAGCACCAGCAGCGCACTGGTGCGCGGTGCGGCGGCGTCCATGCCCTGCAACACCAAAGCCATCACGCCCGACTGCAGCGGCTGGCCGCCCCCGGCAAACGGCACCTGCAGCGCGCCGCCTGCAGCACTGGCGTTTGCGCTGGCCTGTGCTGCGGCTGCACCGGTCGCTGGCGACGCCTGCGTCGCCAGCCATGGCACCGGTGCACGCAAGGTCAGCGCCAGCCCGCGCGGCCCCTCGGGTGTCAACACCACCCCCTGACGTACCAGCCAGGTCTGCAGCGGCGGCTGGTCGGCATCCAGCGCCCCACTCTCCAGCGCCTGCGCCATGCCGATGGGCCAGGGCTGCGCGGCCACTACGCGCTGCGGCACCCCGGCCTGGGCCGTGACCTGCGCCACAAGCGCGCTCACCAAACGCAGCAGCGGCGCACCCAGCCCCGTGGCAGGCCAGTCAGCGCCTGACAACGATGCCGCCGAAGGGGTGGACACGGAGGGTGCCGACGTTGGCGCCCCCACGGGAAGTGGGGGCGACGCCAGCGGCGTTAACGGCCCACGCGGCGCAGGTCCCGCCTTCACCCCTGAAGCGGCAGCATGGCCCGCTACTTCGCGCCGCGGGTCAAAACCCGCGCCCAACTGCTCGCGCGCCTGGGCTGAAATGCTGGCCTTGTCGGCCGGTGCGGGCAAAGGCCCAGCGGGGGGACTGGGCGAGGTGGGCGTGGGCGGCGGCGCGCTCGGGTCGGCCGTGGGCAGCGGTGCGGGCGCAGGCGTGGGTTTGTCCAGCCCCAGCAGTGCGCTCTGCCGCTGCAGTGCCGCCTCGGCCAGAAACTGGGCCACGGGCGGAAGCGCATTGCGGGAGGGGTCGATGGGGAGGGACATACCGGATGGGCAGGGAGATGCCGGATTCTGGAGCCATTCACCCTGCATGACCAGTCCCAGTGGCTCGATCCGGTGCGCTATGTTTTTGATAGCCAAAAGTGCATTCCCATCAAGCGCAGAGGCCACTTTTGACTCACAATCCAGGGGCCGCCCAGGCATAGCAGCCCCGCCGCTCTTCAAGCCCGCCATGCCCTCACACCGCCAGGTTTCCACGCCCTCTCCGGGCACCGCGCCACCGCCCCTCCCCTGGGTGGTTCCGGCGCTGCTCGGCGCGGTGGTGGGCTTCTTGCTGCTGGGGGCCTGGTCCCTGGCACCGAACTGGGAGCGCGCCTTCCGCTCCGACCAATCGCCCGCCGCGTGGTTGTCGGGTGCACTGCTGCTGGCGCTCAGCGTCACGGCCCTGCGGATGGTGGGTGACCGCGCCCTGCCCCGGCTGCTGGGCGCCTGGCTGGCGCTCGCGTTTTTCGTGCTGGCGCTGGACGAACAGTTCATGCTGCACGAGCTGTGGAAGTTCCGTTGCCATGAGTGGACGGACGCCTGCCGCTGGGGCCCCGTGCGCGAGGCCCCCATGCTGGCCGTGGCGGCGGTGGGCCTGTTCACCATGGCCTGGCTGCACCGCGCCTTGCTGCACACCGGCACCCGCGCCCTGCTGTGGGCGGGCCTGGCCGTGGGCTGGCTGGCGATTGGTGTGGACCAATGGCCCGAAGTGCAAGCGCGCTGGCCCAGTCTGCCCGAGATACCATCGCTGCTGGCCACGCTGGAGGAAGGGCTGGAAGTGGTGGCCGAGGCGCTGGTGTTGGGGGCGTTGCTGCGGCAACCGGGCAGCCAGCGCTGACCGTTGCGCTGACACAATCCCCACTGCATACAGTCAGAGAGCCCAGAAGGCGCCCCATGCATATCACCCACCGCATTTCGACCACCGTCGCCTTGCTGGCCATGGCGGCTGCGGCCGTCGCACAACCGCAGGAATTTGCCACAGCGAAAGCAGCAGTAGCTGCACTGTTCCCGAACCAGACATTCGTCGAATGGACTGCCACCGCGGGCAATTGGAACGGCGATGGCGTGCAGGACCTCGCTTTGATCCTCAACGAAGTTGACGGGCCTGTGGACCGGCCGATGGAAATACGCCTTGTAGTTCTGGCGGGCAAAGCGGGCGGCGCATACACACCGCTTTCTGCCTCTTCCAGTTACTGCATGGCGCAAAAGTTCTACAACCTCGAAGCCAAGGGCACGTCGCTATGGGTGACCGCTGTGGACAAGGCGGAAGGCGATGTATCAGCCACCACCACCTTGCAGTTCCGCTTCAGCCCACGGCGTGGCGACTTTGAACTGATCGGCAAGGAAAACGTCTGGGAGGTTCAAGGCAAGGAATACAGCCGCAGCAGCGTCAACTACGTGGCCGGCAAATTCATCACCTACGAACGGGTCAAGGGCCGCGTCAAGGTCAGCAAAGAAAAGCGCTTTGTAGTCCCTTCGCTGGCCCTGCTCAACGGGTTCAACTGCGACACCTACGACGACGGCGTATCCCCTTGAGCACGGGCAGACCCTCCGCCATTGCCCATCAGGTGCACTCCTGATCCACCCAGTGCCCGGCCCAGAACCACTGGCCGCCGATATTGAGGTACCAGCGCCATTCAAAGATCGGCTCGAAGCTCATGCCGCCGGGCGAAGGGGTGTCGATGCGCAGGATGTCTGCGATGCCATCGCGGTCCAGGTCGATCTCGTGCACCAGCACGGCAGTGTTCTTGCGCTGGGGCTTGTCCCGGATGGGCGGGTCGGCGGGCTGCATCCAGCTCGTGGCGTATCGCCGGGTCTTCACCTTCACCGCATCAGGCGGCAGCTTTCCGGGCAGCACCAGGCGGGTCAGCACCTCGGCACTGTCGGACAGCTTGGCATAGCCGCGTACTGGCTGGGCTTCTTCGCCAGGGTCGTTGAACCCGCGGCCGGGGTAGTGGCCGCCGCAGTAATGGTCTTCGTTGCTGATGTCCCAATAGCGCTGGCGCACGGTGTGGGCCCCCACCAGGCCCTGGTGGGTAATGGCATAGAGGGTCAGCGCAGGGGCAAAGGCCTGGTCGGCAGAGCCCACGTCCCAGAAGCCGGTGATGTATTCGATTTCGGGCCCATTGTGGCGGTTGAACCGGCCCACGGGCGCCCCGGTAGGAATGACGCTGATGCGGGCGCCCGCCACGGCAGCCAGGCCGTCGGCATCGGTCTCATGCAGCAGGGCCACGCTGGTGTGGGACCGAAAGTACGAGGGGGCAATCGTCGGCAAGGTCGGCTTGGCGGCCAAAGGGGTCACGGCGGGAATGTGGTCCACGGCACGGGTGGCCAGCTTCAGGTCGTCCAGCGGGTTGACGGGGCGGTCCCGGTCGATCTCCTGCTCGGGCCGCAGCACCACGCCAGCGCGCATGAGCTTCTTGGCAGCTTCCCACTCAGCTCGGGTGGGGTACTGCACCGGCATTTCATGCGCGTGGCTCTTGACCAGCGCGGGCAGCTGCAGGGCTGGCGGACGCGGCAGAGCGTTGCCGTAGGCGCGCAGGCGGTTGGGTGACGGCGCCACCCAGAAGGCACGGGCCGCGTCCTTGCCCGCCTGGGCCAGGGTGAGGGGCTGGTCCGCCAGCAAATTGCAGGCGATGTGAGCCTGGAGCGGCTCTGCCAGCGGGGTCCCCAGGCGGGCATCGCCCGCATAGAGCACTGCACACCAGCCGTCGCGCTCGGTGAGCTGTTGCAGCACGGTGTTGGCGGGTACTTGGGCGACGATGCGGGCCTGGGATTGAGCCGACTCGCGCAGGTTGACCCACGAGCCTTGCACATAGCGCTGCTTGGCGGGTGCTACAGCCGGGGCCGGGGCCTGGGCCCACGCGCTGGCGCCCGTCAGCGCGGCTACCGCCGCAGCCGCTATGGCGACCGCTAACGCGGCGGGAACTCGGAAGCGTTGCTGGGCTTTCGATGTCGTGCTCATGTGTGTTGACTCCCTTCGCGATGGGCGTCAGTATCGCCCGCCCGGGAGACCCACTCCGGTCGAGCCCTTCGGCCTGTCTGAAGCACACAGCCCGCGAGTCCACACTCAAGGCAACGACTTCACACCCTCAAAAGCCGCATTCAACGCAGCCTCTGCCGCCAGCAGCCGCTGCCGCGCTTCGCCCGACCACGCGCGGTCTTTGGCAAGGGTGTCCTTGGCAGCGGTCGCCATGCGCGTGACCTCCTGCGGCTGCGGCCCGCCTGTGCCGGTGCGTGTGGTCACCATGTCTGCGGGCGACAAAGCGCGGCGGAATGCGGCTTCACCCAGCGGCAGGCGCTGGTCCTTGAGGTCGTATTTCTTGCCCGCTTCGCGGTAGATGCGCACGGCTTCGGCGTACGGGAAATCCTTGGGGCGTATGTTGCGCTCCTTGGCAAACAGCACCACATCCGACGCAAAGTGGTGCCCCACCCGGAACGGCACGCCATGGCTGCGTTGCAGCGCTTCGGCCAGCTCCATCGAGGTGGTCCACTCGGATTCAAGTTCGTCCAGCGCACGTGCCGGGTCGATGCGCAATGAGTCCAGCACATCGGCAAACTGCTGCAGCATCTCCACGCCCTGCACAAAGGTCTTGGCGCTGGCCGGGCTCCAGGTGTTCTTGTAGTCGATCATGCCGGGCGTGACGTTATGCGCCCGCCACAGCGACGCCTGGGCCGAGGCCACCACGTCGCTGGCCTTGGCCCGCGTGTTCTGGATGATGCCGGGGTTGGCCTTTTGCGGCATGGCGCTGCTGGTGTAGGTCTTGCCGCTGGCCAGCAACAGCCAAGGCCGCGTCTGGTGGTACTGGGTGTGCACATCCTGCATGAAGGCCCCCACGCGGATGGCGGTGGAGCTGGCGATGGACGTGGCCTCGATGGGGATGTCGTAGGTGCTGATCTGCCCCGCATCCAGCGAGTTGACGATGAGCCCGTCGAACCCCAGCAATTGCGCCAGGCGCTCGCGGTTGATGCCCCAGCTGGAGTTGGCCAGCACCGCCGTGCCCATGGGGCTGAGGTTGATGCGGGCATAGGCCTCGCGAATGCGCGCCGAGTCGCGCGCGAACGAGTCGGCCCAGGCCATCAGGTAGTGCCCGTAGCTGATGGGCATGGCCTGCACGCCGTTGGTGTAAGCGGGCACATAGGTGGCGGTGTGTGCCTGCGCCGTGGTGATGAGCCGTGCGCGCACCTGGTCCAGCGCATCGGCAAAGTCCAGCATTTCCAGGCGCAGCTGCGCGGCATTCAAGGTGGAGTGGATGTCCTGGCGGCTGCGCCCGGTGTGGATCAGCGTTGCCTCCGGGCCCACGGCATCCGTGATGATCTTCTCGACCTGCAGCACATCGGTGGGCCGCTTGCCACCGGGCGTAGTTGCCTGGATGATCGACAGCTCCACACCGCGTGCGATGCGACCGGCCTGGGCCTTAGGGATGATCCCTTGCTCCACATTCACCACCGTCGATGCCATGTTGATGCGGCCAAACCAGTAGAACGTGTCCTGCGATTTGGAAAAGGCGCTGGTGGCGTCCCCTTTGACCACCCCCTGAATCTTGGCCACCTGCGCCTGGCACTCGGCCGTGGTCTTGCACGCGGTGTCGAGGGTATCGGCGGCGTTGGCCTGGCCCATGGCGAAGATGGCCGCCATCACCGGGGCGATGAGGAAGCGGGACGGGCGCGAAGTGATCTCGCCCAAGCTGGGGCGCTGCAATGACGGCATGGGTTTTTGTCTCCTGAGTTCCTGCGCACTGGCTTGCGCCCAGTGCGGGAATAAGATTCGTTAGTTGAATGACCTCAGGGCGGGCTTGCGTCCACCCAAAGGCCTGTGATCGTTGCACAGCAGTCACTGCAGGGCCAATGCTTCTTTTTCAACATGATTCAAATTTTGAATACGCCATGCCAGACCTGACGCCCTCCGTCCTGTTCAATCGCATTCTGGGAAGCGTGCGCCTCAAGCACCTGCAGTTGGCGATTGCGATTGCCGACCTGCAAAGCCTGCACCGCGCGGCCTCTGCCATTGGCTTGAGCCAGCCTGCAGCGACCCATGCATTGGCGGAACTGGAAAGCTCCCTGGGCGGCCCGATTTTTGAGAGGCACTCCAAGGGCATGCGCCTGACCCGCCTGGGGGAAGCGGTTCTGCCATTGCTGCGCGCCTCGTTGGTACCCCTGCAAGCGGCGGCTGGCAATGCGGCGCTGATGCAGCAAGGGGCCGCGTCCGCGTTGATCCGCATCGGCAGCATTGCGGCGGGCATCAACGGATTGCTGACGGCCGCCATCCCGGCCTACTGCGCCCTGCACCCCAGCGCCGCCATCGATGTGCACGAAGTCACCATCGACAACCTGCTGGAGAGCATCCAGGAAGGCACCCTGGACCTGGCAATCTGCCGCGAACCGACCCCGCTGCCGCAAGGGTTCGAGTTTCATGCCGCGCTGCCGGATGAATTCGTCATTGCCTGCCGTCCAGGCCACCCGCTGGCTCAACAGACAACCGTCACGGCCGCCGAGCTGCTGTCACAACGCTGGCTGAGCCCGCCACTCACAGGGCTGGGCCCACAACAGGTGGATAGCCTGTTCGACGATTTGGGCGGGGTTCCGGAACTGTGTCGCGTGTCGAGCCGCTCGGCAGAAATCATCTACGCGATGCTGTCCGACAGCGACATGCTGGTCTGCGTGCCAACAAGCTTTGTGTTGCCCTTGGTGCGGCGCAAAAATCTGGCCGTCTTGTCGTGGAAACCCCAGGACGTGGGCCCTCTGGGTGTGTTGGTGAAAGCGGCGGTGTGGGCGGATAGCTCACATCCCTGTCGTGCTTTCATCGAGCATGTGCTCGGTGTGCGCGGTGTGCTTGACGTGTTGGCCATCGGCAAAGAGCCCGAGCCTGGCGCGATGTGCCCCGGCTGAACACGGGCAGGCTATTGCACGCCAGGGCAATTACTTCCATTTTGGTAGCAACAAATCCAATACAGTAAAGCACTAGCAGGCAATTTACCAAAAACCCGCCCCCCCCTCGAAGCCCGACCCCACCACCGCGCCACCTTGTGGCGCCCTCACCATGCCAGCGCCTACCCCGTTGAACCTACCCGCCAAAATTTCGATCGCCGCGCTCGCGGTGCTGGGTCTGCTGGGCGGATCGCTGATCGTGGCCCACGCAGGCTTTGCGACATCACCACGGCGCGGCGGGCCGTCCACCTTCGTACCGGCGCCCGAGGCCTACATCCTGTCTGCGGTGATGTATGCGATGTCATTCCTTGCGCTCTGGGTCTTGCTGCGAGACCGCCAAGCATCCAAGGCCACCACCCTGGCGGCAATGGGCGCCTACGGCGTCATGGCCTGGGCCACGGTGCATGTGATAGCCGCCTGGTAGGCCGTCCAATCTGCTCACACAACGGCAGCAGCCAACGGACAGCAAACAGGCAGCGCCCTGGCAGGCTATGCAGCCAGGGCAGGCTCGGCAGCCGCTGGTGCAAGCGGTTGCGCTTCGATCACGCGCGCCAGCAAGGCCCCGCTGTAGCGCGCAGGCAGCGCAATCCACACACGCACGGGGCTGCCCTGGGCCACGTTCACGGGCTGGCCTTCCACGTTGCGCATTTCCTGCAGCCGCACGGTGATGTTGCCGCTGGGGTGCACCACTTCAATGAGGTCGCCCACGGCAAAGTGGTTCTTCGTCTCAACCTGCACCCAGTCACCTTGCAAGCCCACATCGGCCTGACCCTCGGCACCCAACACCTCACCCACATACTGGCTGCGCTGCGTTGCCGAGTGGCCGTTGATGTAGTTCTGGTAGTCGTTGCTGGGGCGGCGCTCCAGCAGGCCGCCGGTGTAGCCGCGGTTGGACAGGCCTTCCAGCTCGATCAGCAGCTCGGGGTTGAAGGGGCGGCCCGCCACGGCGTCGTCAATGGCGCGGCGGTAGACCTGGGCGGTGCGGGCCACGTAGTACAGGCTCTTGGTGCGGCCTTCGATCTTGAGCGAGTCCACGCCGATCTGCGCCAGGCGCGCCACGTGCTCCACCGCGCGCAGGTCCTTGCTGTTCATGATGTACGTGCCGTGCTCGTCTTCCATGATGGGCATCATCTGCCCAGGGCGGCCGGCCTCTTCGATCAGGTACACCTTGTCGGCCTTGGGATGGCGCTCGCCGTTGCCGGTGGTGGAGGCAAACGATTGTTCCGCCTTCTGCTGCGCGGCCTCGAAGTTGAAGTCGCCTTCCATCTTCTGCGCAATGGCTTCGCCCGTGGTGGGGTCGATGTCGGCGTCGTGGGTGGCGTAGTTCCAGCGGCAGGCGTTGGTGCAGGTGCCCTGGTTGGGGTCGCGGTGGTTGAAGTAGCCGCTGAGCAGGCAGCGGCCCGAGTACGCAATGCACAGCGCGCCGTGCACGAACACTTCCAGCTCCATGTCGGGGCATTCCTGGCGGATTTTCTCGATCTCGTCCAGGCTCAGTTCGCGCGAGAGGATGACGCGCTCCACGCCCATCTTTTGCCAGAACTTCACGGCCGCCCAGTTGGTGGTATTGGCCTGCACCGAGAGGTGCACCACCTGCTCGGGCCACTTCTCCTTGACCATCATGATGAGGCCCGCGTCGGCCATGATGAGGGCATCCGGCTTGCAGTCGATGACGGGTTCGATGTCGCGCAGGTAGGTGCGGATCTTGTCGTTGTGCGCGATCAGGTTGCTGGTCACAAAGAACTTCTTGCCGCGCGCATGGGCCTCGTCAATGCCCTGCTTGATCTGTTCCAGGCGAAACTCATTGTTGCGCGCACGCAAGCTATAGCGCGGCTGCCCGGCGTACACGGCGTCGGCACCAAAGTCGTAGGCGGCGCGCATTTTGTCGAGTGAGCCGGCGGGCAGCAGGAGTTCGGGGGCTTTGATGGGGGTGGTCATGGGGTGGCCCAATCTAAAAATCGTCGGTGTCAGGTCAGCGCGGCATCAGGGGCAGGCCCGCGAGCATGCCCACGGCCTGCGCAGGCAGTTCTTCGGCGTCAAAGGCCTTGTCACCATCGGCGTCGGCCACGCCGTTGGGTACCAACCCCTTGAAGTCGAACTGGCGCGGGTCCATGAAGTGCGAGGGCACCAGGTTGCGCAGCGCCACCGCCATGTTCTCGATGCGGCCGGGGTACAGCTGCTGCCAGTCGCGCAGCATCTGGCCGATCTGCTTGCGCTGCAGGTTCTCCTGGCTGCCGCACAGCGTGCAGGGGATGATGGGGAATTGCTGGATCTGCGCCCAGCGAGCCAGGTCGTCCTCGGCCACGTAGGCCAGCGGGCGGATGATGAGGTGGTCGCCGCGGTCGCTCTGCACCTTGGGCGGCATGCCCTTGAGCTTGCCGCCGAAGAACATGTTGAGGAAGAACGTCTGCAGCATGTCGTCGCGGTGGTGGCCGAGCGCAATTTTGGTGCAGCCCAGCTCGTCCGCCACGCGGTACAAAATGCCCCGGCGCAGGCGGCTGCACAGGCTGCACATGGTCTTGCCCTCAGGGATGTGCTGCTTGACGACGCTGTAGGTGTCCTGCGTTTCGATGTGGAAGGGCACGCCCACCTGGGTCAGGTATTCAGGCAGCACATGGGCCGGAAAGCCGGGCTGCTTCTGGTCGAGGTTGACGGCGATCAGCTCGAACTTGTGGCCGTTGCGCTGCTGCAGCATACGCAGCACGTCGAGCAGGCCGTAGCTGTCCTTGCCGCCCGACACGCACACCATCACCTTGTCACCGTCTTCGATGAGGCCGAAGTCAGTGATGGCCTGCGCGACCTGGCGCACCAGGCGCTTTTCGAGCTTGAGCGCGGCGTGGGCGGCGGCTTTTTGAGCAGCATCGTCGGCAGGTGCCGTGTCGGCGGGCAAGATAGCGTTGTCGATCATGGTGGGCTGCCTGGAACGGCACTGCGTTGCCGCACTTCAGAGCGGCAACAATTGCTATTAATTAGATAGCACCTGGCGCTTGACCATCAAGCGCCAGGTGCCAATTTTCCTACAAACCGTTCATTCAGCGCGAATCTCTCACCCTTGGGTGGGCGTTGCAAAACCCGCAGCGCGCGAAACCGGCGCGGCCCAGACCAAAGGCCGCCGCGCAAGGGCCGCCCCGCCGCGCTGGCGGCGTCCCCCTTGGGGGAAGGCGCCGCAGGCGACTCAGGGGGGCAGCTACTCTAGGCTTCTGCTGGGTAAAACATCTTGCGCGTGGGTACGTTCTCCACCGCCTTGGCGATGGCCCCAATGTGGTCCGGCGTAGTGCCGCAGCAGCCGCCCAAAATGTTGACCAGCCCGTCGGCCGCGAACTCGTGCACCAGGCGGCTGGTGATCTCGGGCGTTTCGTCAAAACCGGTGTCGCTCATGGGGTTGGGCAGGCCGGCGTTGGGGTAGCAGCTGATGAAGGTGTCCTCGGCCACGCGGTTCAGCTCCTGGATGTAAGGGCGCATCAGCGTGGCGCCCAGGGCGCAGTTCAGGCCGATGGCCAGCGGGCGCGAGTGGCGCACGCTGTGCCAGAAGGCCGTGACCGTCTGGCCCGAGAGGATGCGGCCCGAGGCATCGGTGACGGTGCCGCTGATGATGAGCGGCAAGCGCTCGCCGCTGTTTTCAAAGAACTCGTCGATGGCAAACAGCGCTGCCTTGGCATTGAGCGTGTCGAAGATGGTCTCGACCAGCAGCACGTCGGAGCCGCCCTCGACCAGCGCTTCCACCTGCTCGTAGTAAGCGGCGCGCAGCTGCTCGAAGTCCACATTGCGCGCGCCGGGGTCGTTCACGTCGGGGCTGATGCTGGCCGTCTTGGGCGTGGGGCCGAGGGCACCGGCCACAAAGCGGGGCTTGTCGGGCGTGCTGTACTTGTCACAGGCGGCGCGGGCCAGCTGGGCGGACTTGAGATTCATCTCACGCGCCAGATCGGCCATCTTGTAGTCCTCTTGCGCGATGGTCGTCGCGCCAAAGGTGTTGGTCTCGATCAGGTCGGCGCCTGCGGCCAGATACCGCTCGTGGATGTCGCGGATCACATCGGGGCGGGTGATGCTGAGCAGCTCGTTATTGCCCTTCACATCGCGCGGGAAGTCCTTGAACCGGTCGCCCGCCCCATCGGGGCCCGTGTAGCCCTCGCCCCGGTACTGCGCCTCGCCCAGCTTGAAGCGCTGGATCATGGTGCCCATGGCGCCGTCGAGGATGACGATGCGTTGGGCGAGGATGTCGGGCAGTTGCGCGGCGCGGGTGTAATGAAGGGCTTGCATAGCCCGCTATTGTAGAAAGCCGGGCCGCGCCGCCGCCCGGACGCGGCGGTGACCCGCGTGGACCCGTGGCTAGTGTGGTGTTGCACGCTTGACGGCACATTTAAAACCGATGGATTTTTGGTCAGGGCAAGGCGCAAACCACAGCGATACCTGTAGGTATCGCGCGGATTTGCAACGCAGCCGTGGCCGAAAAGACGCGGTTTTAAGTGCCGGATAGCGCGCAACACCACACTAGCGCAGCTGCCGCAGGTAGTTCCACTCGAACGCCCTCTTGGCCCAGTGCAGGGCTCTCAAAGGCGGCAGCATGAAGTGGCGGGTAGGCGTGCGGTACACCAGGGTGCCGCTGTCCAGCGCGTCCACGATGCAGGCCAGCTCGGCCTCGAACGTGGCGTTGCACACGTCGCCGCGCAGGTCTGCCAGCAGGTTGGGCGCTGCGGCCTTGGCTTGCAACTCGGCCATGTGGGCTTGTTTGGGCATCCATTCCGGGCCGGGAAAGCTGCCGGAGTCTCCCACCACATAGACACGGGGCAGGCCCGGCACACGGCAGTGCGCATCGGCCTGCACCAGCCCGCCCGGTGAGCGCGGCAGCGGGGCGTTGTCAAACCACAGGTTGCCCGTGAGGCCGGGCATGAACAGGGTGAGGTCGCTGGCGATCTCGCCGCCCTGGGTCACAACCTTGTTGCTTTCAAACCGGACCAGCGGGTGCCCCAGGTGGGTGTGGATGCCGCGCCGGGCCATTTCTGCCAGCAGGTGCTGCACCACGCCGGGGCCCAGGCGGGCGCCGGGCTCGGCAGCGGGGCTGAAGAAGGTGAGCTGAAATTTGTCCCTGCGCCCTTCGCGGCGCAGCTGGGCATCCAGCACGAACAAAAACTCGAAGATCGGGCCGCCGCGCATGGACTGGGGCTCCTGCGGGTTGCCCGCAAAGCCCAGCGCAATAGAGCCGCCAGCCATGGCACGCACGCGGTCGCGGATCTGTTCGGCCGCAGCAATGCCTTCGCAGGGAGTGATCGCGTGCTCGATGCCTGGCAGCTTGCGGAGGAAGCGGCCGCCTGTGGCAATGACCAGGGCGTTGTTACGCACCTCGCCCGCGCTGGTCAGCACGGTGCGCCCGCCGTCCGACAGGCCCGTGACCTCCGCCTTGACGTAGCGGACCCCCATGCGCTCAAAGAATGGCGCCAGGGGCACCACTAGGTCCTGCGCACGGCGCAGCCCGGAGGGGATCCAGATGATGCTGGGCAGGTAGTGAAACTCCGGCCGTGCCGCGATCACCGTGATGGCGACGTTGGGGTCGTGCTTGCGCAGCGCGCGCACGGTGGCCAAGGCGCCAAAACCCGTGCCAAGCACGCAGATGTGGGGGGAGGATTGCATGGGGGGCTTTCTGGATAGTTTTCTCTGCGGTTCACGCACGCAGGCGCAGCCAGCGCACGTGCAGGGGGCGGGTGAAGTGCGCCCCGCCCGCGCCCAGGTGGGGTGCAAATGCCTGGGCCACGCGGGCGATCTTGGCGGCGTCCAGCGCGTGGTCCGCAAAGGACGGTCGCATCATGCGGCGTTCAAACTCGTCAAAGTTCTGGAAATGCGCGGGCATGTCAAAGCGCCGCTCCTCGATCTGCTCAAAGGGTGCGTCCGGGCCGGTCGTGGCCCGGTCCACCGCCTGCTGCGCGGCCAGGCGCACGGCCTGCTCGTTATTGAAGAGGCGGACGATCTCGTTCAGGCTGCCGTCAAACACGGGCTCGGACACATACAGAAATCCCCCCGGACGCAGCACGCGGGCCACCTCGCGCAGCGCCGCGTCCATGCGCTCCACCGGCACATGGTGCAGGGACTTGAGCATGAGGGCAAGATCAAAGCGGTGGTCTGGCGCATGGATCTTCTCGGCACTTTCGAGGCGAAATTCCATGCGGGGGTGCGGCTCGGCCAGATTGGCCGCATGCTGGCGTGTGTCCACTTCCAGCCCCAGGTAGTTCAGCGCGGGCCAGCGCTCCACCATGGCGCGCGCCATGCGCGCCGCGCCGCAGCCCAGTTCGATCACGCGGCCGGTGGGCGCCGGCCAGAGTGCGGCCAATACGTCCAGTTCATTCGCTATCAGTGGGTGCAGAGGGTGGCTGGAGGTTGTCATGCAATGGGCCTTGTGCAATGGCTTGAAGGGCTTCGTCCCGGCTTTTGCTGCTGAGCCAGGGGTGGTGTTTGCGTTGGGTGAACACGTTGCTCACCGTCCAGCCCGAGCAGGAGTGCCCGGGGAACAGCAGCGTTTCGGCGGGCTGCCGGAACACACGGGCCATGATGCTCTCCCACAGCTGCGCTGGGTTGTCCACCCCCGCCGCCTCGGGGCACAGCCAGGGGCTGAGCACGCCGCCGCAAAAGAGGCGGTCGCGCCAGAGGTAGCTGCGCCCTTGCCAGGTGTGGCCGGGGGTGCCCAGGCAGCGCAGATGCTGCGCGCCAAATGCGAGCGTCTCGCCGTCGTTCAGCCGCGTAGCTGCGGGCCAAGAGGCATGACCGGGCGGCTGCACGGGCGCCGGTTGCCCATCAACAGGATGGTCGTCCGTGTGGACCACGGCCACGGGTTGGAGGTGGTGCTCGGACAGCATGGCGTGGATCACCCCCGCGTCTGCAGGCCGCGGGTCGATGAGGACAGCCTCCCGGGCCTCCAGGTCGGCCAGCAGGTAGGTGATGAGGCCGGTCTCATCGTCGTGGAGCATGCGGAAATACATGACCCAGGCCCGCTCAGCGCATCCACTTGGCGGCTGCCGCCAGCGCCAGGCCCAGCGCGCAGGTCCAGCCCGAAAAAAGCCCGCGCCACAGCCACCAGCGGGGAATGAACCCCACGCCGCGCACAAACCCGGCCGACATGGCCAGAAACAGGAAGCTGGCCAACAGGTGGTCGGCCGCGCCGCTGGGATGGGCCAGCAAGCGCGGGTCCAGGGTGGCGATGACCATGATCATCACTGCGGCCGTCAGGCTCGGCCAATGGGTGGACGCCCCCGCCATGGCGCCGGTGTTGGCGTCAGCGCTTTCGGCAGGTGTTGGGATGGGTTTTTGCATCTCAAGCCTCGTCGCGGGCGCGGTGCGATTGGTGGCGCGCGGCTTCCGTCTCGCCCCACATGGCGTTGAGGATGGCCAGCAGGACGGCAAACCCCACACCCAGAATCCATGCGAAATACCACATCGATGTACTCCTTGAAAAATTGCTGAGAAGGCGCTCAGGGGCGCTTAGAGGCGTTCAATAGGCCGCGTGATCGTTCTCGCGGATGTACGCCTCGGTCACCTTGCCGCGCATCACGCGGTAGGCCCAGCTGGTGTAGACCACGATCAGGGGCATGAAGATCAGCGTGGCCCAGAACATGATGCCCAGCGTGAGGTGGCTGGAGACGCTGTCCCACACCGTGAGGCTGGAGGCCAGGTGGGTGCTGGACGGCATGACAAACGGGAACATGCTGGCCCCGGCCGTTCCAATCACCCCCACCACCGCCAGCGAAGAGGCAATGAACGCGCTGAGCGTGCGGCGGGCCACCAGCAACGCTGCTGCGCCGAGGGCACCGGCAACGCCGAGCCCAGGCAGCAGCCACAGCAGCGGTGCGGTGGTGTAGTTGGCCATCCAGGCGCCCGCCTCGCGCACCACCGTCTTGCTCAAGGGGTCAGGCAGCGCGGCGGCCTGCACGGCCGAGCTGATGCGGTAGCCATCGATGCCCTGCAGCCAAATACCAGCACCCACAAAGGTGGCGACCAGCACCAGTGCAGCGCCGATGCCCGCCACCACAGCCCGCCGCTGGATCTGCGCCTCGGTGCGGTGGGCCAGGTAGGTGGCGCCTTGCAGGGTGATCATGGCGCTGCTCACCACGCCTGCCAGCAGTGCAAACGGATTGAGCAGCGCCCAGAACGATCCGCTGTAGGTGGGCATGAGGTAGTCATCGAACCGGAAGGGCACGCCCTGCAGCAGGTTGCCAAACGCCACGCCAAAGATGACCGGGGGCACGGCGCCGCCAATGAACAGGCCCCAGTCCCAGGTGGAGCGCCACAGCGGGTGGTGGATCTTGCTGCGGTAGTCAAAGCCCACGGGCCGAAAGAACAGCGCCCACAGCACGGCGAGCATGGCCCAGTAAAAGCCGCTGAAGGCCGTGGCATACACCAGCGGCCAGGCGGCAAAGATGGCGCCGCCGCCGGTGATGAACCAGACCTGGTTGCCGTCCCAGTGGGGGCCGACGGTGTTGATGACCACGCGGCGTTCCACGTCGCTGCGGCCCACGAAGGGCAGCAGGGTGCCAACGCCCATGTCGTGCCCGTCCATGATGGCAAAACCGACGAGCAGCACGCCCACCAGCAGCCACCAGATCAGTTTGAGTGTGGGGTAGTCCAGCATTTTTTACTCCTTGGCAACGTTCAGTGGACAGCTGCGTGGGCAGGCTCATTCAGGTAGCGCCCGGTGCCCAGGCTGCCCGGCCCCATGCGGGCAAACTTCACCATCAGGAACATCTCTACGACGAGCAGCACGGTGTAGAACCCCACGAAGCCCGCCAGCGACCCGTACAGGCTCTCCACGCTGAGGCTGGAGACGCTCAGATGCGTGGGCAGCACGCCGTAAATCGTCCACGGCTGGCGGCCGTACTCGGCCACGAACCACCCCAGCTCGCAGGCGATCCACGGCGCGGGCAGCATGAACAGTGCCCAGCGCAACAGCCAGCGCTTTTGCATGCAGGCGCCGCGCAGCGTGGACCAGAAGCTCAGCGCAAACAGCGCCAGCATGAGGAACCCGAGCCCCACCATCACGCGGAACGACCAGAACATGGGCGTGACGCGGGGCACCGTGCTGTCCACGGCCTTCTGGATCATCTCGGGTGTGGCCTGGCTCACATCATTGGTGTACTTGCGCAGCAGCAGGCCAAAGCCGAGGTCTGCCTTGAGCTGGTCAAAGCGTTCGCGTGCGGCCACATCGTCGCGGTTTGCACGAAGCGCCTCCAGGGCCTTGACGGCATCGATGCCGCGCACGATGCGTTCACGGTTCTTGGCCTTGATCTCGTGGATGCCGGGGATCTGCTTGTCGATGGACCGCGTGCCGATCAGCCCCATCACGTAGGGGACTTCGATCTCCCAGTCGTTCTTCTGCTGCGCCTCGTTGATGCCTGCCACCAGCTTCAGTCCGGCCGGTGCGGGCTCGGTCTCCCACATCGCCTCCAGGGCAGCCATCTTGGTCTGCTGCGCCTCGCCCACGGTGTAGCCCGATTCATCGCCCAGCACGATCACGCTGAGCACCGAAGCCAGCCCAAAGGCCGACGCCACGCGAAAGCTGCGCTTGGCAAATTCGATGTCCCGGCCCTTGAGCAGGTACCAGGCCGACACGCTGAGCACAAACATGGCGCCGGTGACGTACCCGGCCGACACGGTGTGCACGAACTTGGCCTGGGCATCGGGGTTGAACACCACGGCCCAGAAGTCCACCATCTCCATGCGCATGGTGTGGTAGCTGAACTCGGCGCCCACGGGGTTCTGCATCCAGCCGTTGGCGATCAGGATCCACAGCGCCGAGAGGTTGGTGCCAATGGCCATCAGCAAGGTGACCATCAGGTGCTGGGTGCGGCTCAGGCGGTCCCACCCAAAGAAGAAGAGCCCGATGAAGGTGGACTCCAGAAAAAACGCCATCAACCCTTCGATGGCCAGCGGCGCACCAAAGATGTCGCCCACGTAGTGCGAGTAGTACGCCCAGTTGGTGCCGAACTGAAACTCCAGCGTGATGCCGGTGGTCACGCCCAGCGCGAAGTTGATGCCAAAGAGCTTGCCCCAGAAACGGGTCATGTCCTTCCACACCGCCTGCCCCGTCATCACGTACACGCTCTCCATGATGACCAGCAGCCACACCATGCCCAGCGTCAGCGGCACAAAGAGAAAGTGGTACATCGCGGTGGCCGCGAACTGCAATCGCGACAAATCCACCAGTTGTTCGGAAATCACTTGGAAGCTCCTTCGGTAGAAACCGCCGCTGTTCCCACCTGGCGCGCTGCGGCGTCGGCGTCCACCGCCACCCGGGCGTCGCGGACGAAGGCAAACCACAGCAGCGTCAACACCGCCAGCTTGATCAGCACGGCGTGGACGAGGTAGCGCAGGAGGCGGCGGTCGTTCAAGTTCACACCCTGGTCATTCCAAGTTCCGTGCCAGAGTCCTGCCTGATATGAATCAATGACTTAGCCCGGTTTGAAAACACAGTTACGCCAACATGGCAGACAATGACTGCCATGTTGGCAGCATCTCTGCCAAGGAGTGCAGCATGTCCACCCCACCGCCCGAGCTGGTGTCTTATCTCGAAAGCGTGCCCACGCCGCACATCCTCATCGACCCGCGCTACCGCATCCTGGCTGCGAATGCGGCCTACCGGCGGCAGTTCGGGACAGGCGCTTCGGTCATCGGGCGCACCTGCCATGAGGTGTCGCACCACTTCGAGCGCCCCTGCGACCAGTCGGGCGAAAGCTGCCCCATGGCCATGGCCAGAGAATCCGGGCAGCGCGAACGGGTGCTGCACCTGCACCACACCGCCCATGGCGAGGCCTACGTCAACATCGAGCTCGTTCCGTTGATGAACGCATTGGGCGAGCAGGCGTTTTTCGTGGAGAAGATGGAGGAGCTGCATGGGGCCGAAGGCATGCAGAGCCAGCACGGACTGGTCGGGCGCTCGCCCGCCTTCCGCAAGATGCTGGAGCTGGTCAGCCGCGTGGGGCCCTCCAAAGCCGCCGTGCTGCTGGTGGGCGAGTCGGGCACCGGCAAGGAACTGGTCGCACGCGCCATCCACGAAGCGAGCCCCAGGGCGCGCAGCCCGCTGGTGGTGGTGGAATGCTCCTCGCTGACCGAAACCCTGTTCGAGAGCGAACTCTTCGGGCATGAACGGGGCGCCTTCACGGGTGCCACTGCCAGCAAGGCCGGGCTGGTGGAGTCCGCCAGCGGCGGAACCCTGTTTCTGGACGAGGTGGGGGACATCCCCCTGCCCATGCAGGTCAAGCTGCTGCGCCTGCTGGAGACCGGCACCTACCGCCGGGTGGGCAGCACCGCCCTCAGGCAAGCGGACATCCGCATCGTGTCGGCCACCCACCGTGATCTGGCCGCCCGCGTGGCCTCGGGCCTCTTCCGGGAAGATCTGCTGCACCGGCTGGGCGTGTTCCCCATCCGGCTGCCGCCGCTGCGCGAGCGCATGGAAGACCTGCCGCTGCTGGTGCAATCCCTGCTCAGCCGCGTGGCGCCCGACCACGCCCTCAGCATTTCCGACGAAGGAATGGCCCAGCTGATGCGTTACCCCTTCTCGGGCAACATCCGCGAACTGCGCAACGTGCTGGAGCGGCTGACCCTGCTGTGCGAGGGCGACGTGGCCACGGCGGCCCACGTGGACATGGCGCTGGGGGCATCGCTGGTGCTGCAAGGGCGCGATACGGGCGCGGCGCAGCCCACTGCGGGAGCCCTTCTCAGCAACCCAACACTGAGGGAATCGGACAACGCGGCCTTTCTGGCGGCCGTGTCACAACACCGAGGCACCAAGGCGGAGCTGGCTACCAAACTGGGGATCAGCGAGCGGTCGCTGTATCGGCGGCTGAAGGCGATGCGGCTGGATGGTGGGGCAAGATAGCGCCACCGCCGGATAACCTGGAGCGGAGTTCTCCACGGAACCATCGCGTCTGGCTCACCACACGAGCGTGTAGCGTTGCTTGACAAGCCGCGTGGCGCCCAGGCGGTCATAGAAACGGATGGCGCCCTCGTTCCACACGGGCGTCTGCCACTGCATCGCCTCGCAACCCAGCATTTGGGCGCGGTGCTGCACAGCGGCCATCATCTCGGCGCCCCGGCCGCAGCCACGCGCTTCAGGCTCCAGGTACAGGCAGTCCAGATGCAGGTAAGAGCGCGCGGCGAGAGTCGAATAGTCCAGCGTGGCGCTGGCATATCCCACTGCCTGCTCACCCCAATAGCCCAGCCAGGCGAACAACCGCCCCGCCTCCAGCCCCTGGGCCAGCCGGTGGGCATGGCCGTCGGCGCTGTAGGGGATGCGCTCGTACGCCGCGTGGGCGGCGCACAGGTCGGCCAGCGCGGGCGCGTCAGCGGCGCCTGCGGCGCGCAGGGTCCAGCCGGTGCGGTGCGGCGAATGGCTCAGCATGCGCACTCGATGGCGGGGCGGGCGGACGGCATGGCGCCGCGCTCCGGGCCGGTGGCCACAGGCTGGCCGTCGCGGATCCAGAAGTCCAGCCCGCCCAGCATCTCCTTGACCGTGAAGCCCAGCCGCGCCAGCTTGTACGCGCCCCGGGTCGAGCCGTTGCAGCCGATGCCATCGCAGTACGTGACATAGACCTTGCTGCGGTCGAGGTGCGCCGTGCTTTGCTCGTCCATGGTGCGGTGGGGAAAACTGATGGCGCCCGGCACATGGCCCTGTTCGTAATGCGCCGTGGAGCGGGTGTCGACCACCACGATGGCGTCGATGCCGTTGCGCAGGTCTTCGGCCATGTCCCAGGCATCGGCGTGGTAGCTGAGCTTGGCGGCCATGAAGTCCCGCGATTGCTCGGGGCTGGGCGCGGGGAACGCCAGGACGGCGGAGGCGGGGGCTGCGTGGGTCATGGAAAAGTCCTCTCGTGTGGCTGTGTGGTGTTGCGATGGGAGGAAGTTTCCGACGATTTGGCCTGATTGATAATGCCAATCCTTCGTCACAAATAAGACCAATTACCGATGAAACCACGGCTGTTGCTCACGCTGCTGGAGGACGCCCACGGAGGCGGCCGCCGGGAGCGCCTGTGCTCGGCGCTGCGCGAGGCCGTGCGCACCGGCCAGGCCGTGCTGGGCGAACGCCTGCCCTCCACCCGCGATCTGGCGCGCGACCTGGGTCTTTCACGGGTCACGGTGGAGGCGGCCTACGCCCAGCTGGAAACCGAGGGCTACCTGCACCGGCATGTCGGCCAGGGCAGCTTCGTGGCCATCGACATGCAGCGTGCCGGGGCGGCGCTGTCCCGGGCGGGCCGGATGGCCCCGGCGGCGGCACTGCCCGCGCTGTCGCGGCGCGGGCAGCGCATGGTCGATACCGGCGGTTGCGCCGAGCCCGACCGCGCCCGCGCGTTCCTGGCGGGCAGCCCGGACCTGGGGGCCTTCCCGGTCGATCTGTGGCGCCAGCTGATGCAGCGCCGCCTGCGCCAAGACGCCGGGCCTCTGCTGTTCTACGGTGACCCCCAAGG
Source organism: Acidovorax sp. JMULE5 (assembly GCF_013376875.1). Classification (GTDB taxonomy): domain Bacteria; phylum Pseudomonadota; class Gammaproteobacteria; order Burkholderiales; family Burkholderiaceae_C; genus Acidovorax; species Acidovorax facilis. The sequence goes on along the minus strand of NZ_CP035951.1, from coordinate 3,816,296 downwards.
CCTGCCCGCACTGCGCGAGGCCATCGCGCGCTACCTCTCGCAGTCGCGCGGCGTGCGTTGCCATGCGGGCCAGGTGCTGGTGCTGACCAGCTCGCAACAGGCCCTGCAGCTGCTGGCCGCGACGCTGCTGGACGAAGGCGATACCGTCTGGATGGAGGACCCGGGCTACGCAGGCGCGCGCACCGCGTTCCACGCCAGCGGGGCCCAGGTGGTGGACATGCCGCTGGACGGCGAAGGCGCCCAGCTGGTGCCCACCCAGACGCCGCCACGCCTGATCTACCTCACGCCATCGCACCAGTTCCCCACCGGGCGCGCCATGTCCCTGCAGCGCCGCCTGGCCTTCATCGACCACGCACAGGCCACGGGGGCCTGGCTGATCGAGGACGACTACGACAGCGAATTCCTCTACGACCACCAGCCCACGCCCGCCTTGCAGGGCCTCGACGCGCACGGTCGCGTGCTCTACATCGGCACGTTCTCGAAGTCCTTGTTTCCTTCGGTGCGGCTGGCCTACATGGTGCTGCCCGAACCGCTGGTAAAGCCTCTGGTGACCGCCCGCACCATCTACGACGGCCACCCTTCGCAGCCCATGCAGGCGGTGGCGGCCGACTTCATGGACCAGGGCCACTTTGCGGCCCACCTGCGGCTGATGCGCCAGCTCTACCGCAGCCGGCGCGACGCCCTGCTGCAGGCGCTGCACACCCACCTGCCGTGGGCCGAGCCGCTGGACAGCCGGGGCGGGCTGCAGATGGCCGTGCGGCTGACCGAGGGCAGCGAGCAGCAGCAAACGCGCCGCGCGCTGGCGCGCGGCATTGCAACCCCCAGCCTCAGCGAGCTCTACCATGCAGCGCCTCCCATCGCGGGATGGCGGCTGGGCTTTGCCGCCATCCCGCCTGAGGTGATCGAAAGCGCTGTCCGCGCGCTGCGCTGACCCCCAACCAGCGGCGCAGGCCCGCAGCGCACAATACGGGCCTTGCATCGCACGGTTCGTAGCACGGGCCCGCACACAAATTTTTGGCTTTATTGGCGTCCAGCGCAGGTGGGTCCAGCGTGGGGCGCTCTCATTTTCAGAGTATTCGCTTGGTGTCTCGCCCGTCTTCCGTGTTGTCCCCTGCCCAGTCTGTCTTGCAGGATGTCTTCGGCTACGAACAGTTCCGCGGCCCGCAGCAAGCGATCGTCGAGCATGTGATTGGCGGCGGCGACGCGCTGGTGCTGATGCCCACGGGCGGAGGCAAGTCGCTGTGCTACCAGGTGCCGGCCATCGTGCGCCAGCAGCAGGGGCGCGGGGTGACCATCGTGATTTCGCCGCTGATCGCGCTGATGCACGACCAGGTGGGCGCGCTGCACGAGGCGGGGGTGGATGCGGCGTTCCTGAACTCGACGCTGAGCTACGACGAGACCCAGGACGTGGAGCTGCGCCTGCAGACCGGCGACCTCACGCTGCTGTATGCCGCGCCCGAGCGGCTGAACACGCCGCGTTTCCTGGGCCTGCTCGACAGCCTGTACAGCGGCGGCCACCTGAGCCTGTTCGCCATCGACGAAGCGCACTGCGTCAGCCAGTGGGGCCACGATTTCCGCCCCGAATACCGCGCGCTCACGCTGCTGCACGAGCGTTACCCGCAAGTACCGCGCATTGCGCTCACCGCCACGGCCGATGCGCTCACGCGCGAGGACATCGTCGAGCGGCTGCAGCTGCAGGATGCACGGCTGTTCATCAGCAGCTTTGACCGGCCCAACATCCGCTACCGCATTGAGGAAAAGAAGGACGTCACCACGCAGCTGCTGCGCTTCATCGAGCGCGAACATGCGGGCGAGGCGGGCGTGGTGTATTGCCAGTCGCGCAAGCGCGTGGAAGAGCTGGCCACCACGCTGAGCGACGCGGGCATCACGGCCCTGCCCTACCACGCGGGTCTGGACACGAAAGTGCGTCAGAAGAACCAGGATCGCTTCCTGCGCGAGGAAGGCATCGTGATGGTGGCCACCATCGCGTTCGGCATGGGCATCGACAAGCCGGATGTGCGTTTTGTGGCCCATGTGGACATGCCCAAGAACATCGAGGGCTACTACCAGGAAACGGGCCGCGCGGGCCGCGACGGGCTGAACGCCGATGCCTGGATGGCCTACGGCCTGAATGACGTGGTCAACCAGCGCCGCATGATCGACGAAAGCCCGGCGGGCGAGGAGTTCAAGCAGGCGCTGCGCGGCAAGCTGGATGCGCTGCTGGCGCTGGCCGAGGCCACCGACTGCCGCCGCGTGCGGCTGCTGGCCTACTTCGGCGAGCAGTCCACGCCCTGCGGCAACTGCGACAACTGCCTGACACCGCCCGCGATCTGGGACGCGACCGACGCGGCGCGCAAGCTGCTGTCCACCATCTACCGCGTGAACCAGGCCAGCGGCATCAGCTTTGGCACGGGGCACATCATGGACATCCTGCGCGGCAAGAAGACCGAGAAGGTCGCGCAGTTCGGGCACGAAAAAATCTCCACCTTCGGCATCGGCGCGGACCTGACCGAGCCCCAGCTGCGCGGCGTGCTGCGCCAGCTGATCGCCACCGGCGCGTTAGGCCTGCAGAAGGTGATGCTGGACAGCGGCCACAGCTTTGACACGCTGTGCCTCACCGAGGGCTCGCGCGCGGTGCTCAAGGGCGAGGTGCCGGTGCAGCTGCGCGAGTCGGTGTCGTCCGCACCGGCCAAACGCACGCGCACCCGCAAGGGCACGGGCAGCGCCCCACCTGCCGCGGCCGCCAACCTGGGGCCCGATGCGCAGGTGCGTTTCATCAACCTCAAGGCCTGGCGCGCCGAGGTGGCAAAGGAGCACAACCTGCCTGCGTATGTGATCTTTCACGATGCCACGCTGGCCGCGATTGCCGAGCGCAACCCCGGCACGCTCGACGACCTGCAGGGCATCAGCGGGATGGGGGCGAAAAAGCTGGAGGCGTACGGGGCGGACGTCCTGCGCGTGGTACGCGCGGGGTAGCCCCGCTGCCGCGCTTTGCTGCCCCGCGATGCGATGCGATGCGTGCGGGCCTGCGTGAACAGATCCTTCGCGCTCAGGCGGCCGACGCCGCCCGCGCCCGCAGCGCCCGGATGCCTTCCGAAAACCGCCGCAGCGTGGGCGTGCTGTCGCCCGGTGGCACCATCAGCTCGATGAGCTGAAAGCGACCGCGCTCGGCAAACGCGGCATCGAGTGCCGCCTTGAACTGCGCCCGCGTGTGCACCCGGTGGCCGCGCCCGCCCAGCGCATCGGCGGCCTGGGCCAGGTGCCAGTCGCCCAGGGCGGCGCAGCGCGATTCGGTCTGGAAGGCGCGGATCATTTCCCAGGTCTGGTTGTTGAGCACGATGGCGATGGGGTCCAGCCCCAGGCGCGGGCAGTTGCCCAGCTCCCAGCCCGTCATTTGAAAGGCGCCATCGCCCACCAGGATCAGGCTGCGCTGGCCCGTGGCCACCTGGGCGCCGATGCCGGCCGGCACCCCGAACCCCATGGACGCGTAGTAACCCGGCGCCACCAGCGGCGTGGGCAGCAGCTCCATCGCAGCAAACAGGCAGTCGCCAATGTCCGCGACGATGTTCATGGGGCCGTGCGCGCGGATGCGGTCGTTGAGCGCGCGGGAGAGGTCGGCCGCACACACGGGCGCATCGTCGGCCACAAGGCCTTCGGGGCAAGTGGGCGGGGGCGGCAGGGCGCGCGGCGGCTTGGCGCCTGCGGCCGGCGCGCGGGCCAGCAGCGCCTCCACCAGCGCGGCCAGCGGGATGTTCGGGTACAGGTGATGGCCCACGCGCACCTCGCGGTGCGCGGCGATGAGCGCGCGGCGGAAGTCCATGCGCTGGGCGCTCACACCGAAATTGCTGTCCGACAGGATGGCGCCCAGCATCACGGGCAGGTCGGAATCGTCGAGCAGCGCACTGGTCTCGGGCGCGCCCGCCACGCCCAGGTAGGTGCCGTGGAAGGGCACGCCCTCCTCGGCCAGCAGGCCCCGCCCCATGAAGGTAGTGAGCACCGGCAGCTGCAGGCGCCGCGCCAGCTCGGCCACGCGGGCCTCCAGGCCAAAGCGGCGCACCTCCACGTCCACCACCAGCACGGGGCGCTGGGCAGCGTCAATGCGGGCCATCCATTCGTCGGCGCACTCGGCCACGGCGGCTTCATTGAAGGGGCTGGGCGGCAGCAGGGGCACCTCGGCCATGGGGTGCAGCGTCATGTCGCGTGGCACCTCGATGAGCACGGGCTGCGAGTATTCGCGGCAGCTGCGCAGCACGCGGGCCAGTTCGGCGGGCGCGGTGGCGGGGTCGGACAGGCGCACCTGGTCGCAGGTGATCTCGCGGAAGATGCGCCATTGCGAATCGACGTGGCGCACCTGGTGGTGCAGCACCAGGCCCGAGTGCGCCTCGACCTCGCCGGGGCAGCCGGCCAGCACCACCAGCGGCGAGCGCTCGGCATACGCCCCCGCCACCGCGTTGACCACGTTGAGCGCGCCCGCGCCGTAGGTGACAGCCACCACGCCCAGGCCGCAGTGCATGCGCGCGGCGGCATCGGCGGCAAAGCCCAGCGAGGGCTCGTGGCTGAGCGTGACCAGGGGCAGGATGCCGCTCTCCTCGATCTGCTTGAACAGGGGGAGGATGAAGTCACCGGGGATGCCGAAGATTTCGCGCGCGCCGTGGTGCTTGAGCGCGTGCAGTAGTTGAAGGCCGAGGGGGGTCATGGACGTGTTCCTTGCAGGTGGTGCCGTTGTGCGGCGGTGGCGGATGATCCACGCGGCGTGTGCAAGGCGGCTCTGATGCGCATCAAACCCAGCGACTCCTAGCGCGAGTTCGCAGATTCGTTCTGTTTTCGACCTAGAAGCGCAACAAATCTGCGCGAAGCATTGGACAAACCCGGAGCCCCGCCCGCTCAGGCCCGGCGCAGCGTGAAGGAGGGGAACCACGCGGCCAGTTGCTGCTGGTGCGCCGTGGTCAGCGCCCAGGCCGGTGCGCCAGGTGCGCGGCATTCCTGCAGCGCCCAGCGGCGCACGCCGCGCGCGGCCAGGGCCTGGGCCAGGTCCAGCAATTCATCCACACCAAACAGGCCCGCGTGCCAGGTGGTGCGGCATTCGTGGTCGGTGCCTTGCGCCAGGAGCACATCCAGCCCGGCCCAGGCGCGCGCGCCGCTGCCGGGTGTGGCGGTGATGGCGTTGTAGCGCTGCGGCAGGGCCTTGATGTCCAGACCCACCCAGTCCAGCTGCGGCAGCAGTGCCGCGAGCCGCTCGGGGTACATGCCGCCGGTGTGCAGCGCGCGCTGCAGGCCCAGGCTGCGCACTGCGGTCAATGCCTCGCCCAGGCCCGCCTGCAGCGTGGGCTCGCCGCCCGAGAAAACCACGCCGTCCAGCAGGCCGCGCCGGCTTTCCAGAAACGCCAGCGCCTGCGCCCACGGCAGCGAGGGCGGTTGGGTGGCATCGAGCAGTTCGGGGTTGTGGCAATAGCCGCAACGCCAGGGGCAACCCTGGCAATACAAAACGGCCGCGAGGCGGCCGGGGAAGTCGATGGTGGTGAGCGGTGTCATGCCGCCCAGCCGCAGCGCGGACGCGGGTGCCCGTGCCTCAGCAGGCGTTGCTGCTGCAGCCACGGCCCTGCTCGGCGAAGAAGCGGCGCTCGGCATGTTCGCCCTGCTTGCCGGTATTGAAGCTGGCCACAGGGCGGTGATAGCCCATCACGCGGGTCCAGACCTCGCAGGGCTGGCGCTCGTCGTCGGTGAGTTGCACGGCGGCCAGAGCGGCCTGTTCGGGGGTAGAAAAATGGCTCACGAAAACTCCTTCAGGGTTGAGAAATTTGCTACTGTTTAAATAGCATCATGCGCTTTATGGACAAGCGATTGATACCAATCAAGGTTGATATTCGGCGTCAGGCGACCAGACGCCGCCGCTTGGCGTCCAGCCGCTCTTCGTCGCAGCGCGGGCAGAACGGGTGTTCGCCCGCCAGGTAGCCGTGCGTGGGGCAGATGGAGAACGTGGGCGTGACGGTGATGTAGGGCAGGCGGAAGTTCGTCAGCGCGCGCCGCACCAGCTCGCGGCAGGCCGCGCCGCTGGAAACGCGCTCGCCCATGTACAGGTGCAGCACGGTACCGCCGGTGTATTTGCCCTGCAGTGCCTCCTGCCGCATCAGCGCCTCGAACGGGTCGTCGGTGAAGCCCACGGGCAGTTGCGACGAGTTGGTGTAATAAGGCTGCTCGGCCGTGCCCGCCTGCAGGATGGCGGGCCAGCGCTTCTTGTCTTCCTTAGCGAAGCGGTAGGTGGTGCCCTCGGCGGGTGTGGCCTCCAGGTTGTAGAGGTGGCCGGTTTCTTCCTGAAACTGCGCCATGCGCTCGCGCACGTGGTCGAGCAGGCGCACGGCAAGCGCGTGGCCCCAGTCGCTGGTGATGTCGTGCTGGTCCGCCGTGAAGTTGCGCACCATCTCATTGATGCCGTTCACGCCCAGCGTGGAAAAGTGGTTGCGCAAAGTGCCCAGGTAGCGCTTGGTGTAGGGGAACAAGCCCTGGTCCATGAGGCGCTGGATGAGCTTGCGTTTGGTCTCCAGGCTTTGCTTGCCCAGCTCCATCAGGTGGTCGAGCGCGGCGAGCAGGCCTGCTTCATCACCCGCATGCAGGTAGCCCAGCCGCGCGCAGTTGATGGTCACCACGCCCAGGCTGCCCGTCTGCTCGGCGCTGCCGAACAGGCCGTTGCCACGCTTGAGCAATTCACGCAAATCCAGCTGCAGGCGGCAGCACATGGAGCGCACCATGTTGGGCTCCAGCTCGGAGTTGATGAAGTTCTGGAAGTACGGCAGGCCGTACTTGGCCGTCATGTCGAACAGCCGCTCTGCGTTCTCGCTCTCCCACGGAAAATCTTTGGTGATGTTGTACGTGGGGATGGGAAAGGTGAACACCCGGCCTTTGGCATCGCCCGTGGTCATCACGTCGATGTAGGCGCGGTTGATGAGGTCCATCTCGGCCTGCAGGTCGCCGTACGCAAAGGGCATCTCCTGCCCGGCGATCACGGGCACCTGCTCGCGCAGGTCCTCGGGACAGGTCCAGTCGAAGGTGAGGTTGGTGAACGGTGTTTGCGTGCCCCAGCGCGAGGGAACGTTGAGGTTGTAGACCAGCTCCTGGATGCACTGGCGCACGGCGGCGTAGTCCATGGCATCGATGCGCACGAAGGGTGCCATGTAGGTGTCGAACGACGAGAACGCCTGCGCGCCCGCCCACTCGTTCTGCAGCGTGCCCAGGAAGTTCACGATCTGCCCCACGGCGGAACTCATGTGCTTGGGCGGCCCCGCCTCCACCTTGCCCGGCACGCCGTTGAGCCCCTCGTGCAGCAGCGTGCGCAGCGACCAGCCCGCGCAGTAGCCGCTGAGCATGTCGAGGTCGTGGATGTGGAGGTCGCCGCTTCTGTGCGCCTCGCCGATCTCGGGCGTGTACACGTGCGACAACCAGTAGTTGGCCGTGACCTTGCCCGCCACGTTCAGGATCAGCCCGCCCAGCGAGTAGCCCTGGTTGGCGTTGGCGTTCACGCGCCAGTCGGCGCGCGTGAGGTATTCGTTGATGGAGCTTTCCACATCGACCAGCGTCTGCCTGTCGGCGCGTAGCGTGGCGTGCTGCTCGCGGTAGACGATGTAGGCGCGCGCGGTGGCCAGATGGTTGGCGGCGATCAGCGTCTGCTCGGCCACGTCCTGGATCTGCTCGATGGTGGGTGCCTCGCCATGGAAGCGGTGGATGAGCACCTTGGTGACCTGGGCGGTGAGCAACGCCGCTTCGTCGGCGCCGTATTCACCCGAGGCCTGCCCCGCGCTGGCCAGCGCAGCGCGGATGCGTTCGGCATCAAACGGAACGCGCTGGCCGCTGCGCAAAACGACTTCGCGGGGCAAGGTGGCAAGGGTGGACGCCATGGGTTCGACCAATCTGTGGAACGGGTTAAAAACACTACCTATGGTGTCTACGATACCCATCAAACACTATAGGTAGTTTGACCCAACACAATCGGGGCGGTAAGCAGGGGTAAAAAAAATGCCGGCACAGGGGCCGGCAAAAAGGAAGGTGCCGTCAGGCCCTACCGATGGATCAGAGGTGCATGCGCAGGCATGCAGTGGGATGCAGGAAGGTGCGGCTCAATGGCAGGTGGTGGCTTCTTCCTCCTCGATGCGCGGATAGAAGTCATGGTCCTCGCGCTGCATGCGCTCGAACACACGGCGCAGCACCACGTTGGCCTCGTTGCGAAAGCCCTGGGCATCGCGGCGCACGCCCTCGGCGGTGTTCCAGCGGCGTGCAAACGCGTCGTAGGCGCTGGCGATCGATGCCATCTCGCTTTGGTACTGGCGGCCCAGGCGCGCCAGTTCGGCGTTGCCGCCGCGCTGCAGTGCGGGGTACAGCACCTGGTCTTCCACGGCCAGGTGCAGCTTGATGGTGCCGCTCATGGCCACGATGCCCTGCGCGATGGCGCTGGCATTGGCCTCTACGCCCGCCTGGGCCAGGGCGCGCAAGGTGGCGATGCTGCGCAGAATGTCAGTGTGCTGGTGTTTGAATTTGTCGAGGTTCATGGTCAGTCCTTGTGGGCAAACGGTGTGTGAGCGCGGTGGCCGCTTGTGGCAGCCGCCGCGCACAGTGCATTTCAGCGACGGGCCTGTGCCAGGTAGGGGCCCGCTTGCGCCGGGGCGCGCGAGCCGAACAGCCCGCTCACCACCTGCCAGGCCATGGCCAGCGCGCCGACAATGAAGACCACGTCGCCAAAGGTGCGCACCCAGCGCAGGGTCTGCATGAAGGGCTGCTGCATGAAGGCTTCGCCCCGGGCGTACCACAGGCCTTCGCTCACGCTGGCGTGGAACTGGAACAGTCCGATGGGCAGCAGGCTGGTGGCAATCATCAGCACCAGGCCTGCGTTGAGCCACCAGAAGCCCGTCTTCATGAGCCGCTCGCTGAACACCAATTGCGGGCGGATGTAGCGCAGCACCAGCAGCGTGAAACCCAGCGCCAGGAAGCCATACACACCGAACAGCGCAGCGTGGGCATGCACCGGCGTGGTGTTGAGGCCCTGCAGGTAATACAGCGCAATTGGCGGGTTGATCATGAAGCCGAAGACGCCCGCGCCCAGCATGTTCCAGAAGGCCACGGCCACGAAGCACATGAGGGGCCACTTGAGGTTGTCCATCCACTTCGCGCGGTGCTGCAGGCGCCAGTGTTCCCAGGCCTCATGGCCCAGCACCACCAGGGGCACCACTTCCAGCGCGCTGAACGATGCGCCCACGGCCATCACCGGCGTGGTGGTGCCGCTGAAGTACAGGTGGTGGAAGGTGCCGGGTACGCCGCCCAGCATGAAGAGCGAGGCCGAGGCCAGGCTGGCGGCCGTGGCCATGCGTGGCGACACGAGGCCGAGCGTCGAGAAGATGAAGGCCAGCGCCGTGGTGGCGAACACTTCAAAGAAGCCCTCGACCCACAGGTGCACCACCCACCAGCGCCAGTACTCCATCACCGACAGGTGGGTACGCTCGCCGTAGAAGAAGCCCGCGCCGTAGAACAGGCCGATGGCCACCACCGACGCCGTCAGCAGCGCCAGCAGGTTCTTGTCGCCGCCGGGGGTGCGCAGCGCCGGCACGATGCCGCGCAGCATGAGCACCAGCCAGAAGGCGATGCCGGTGAACTTGCCGATCTGCCACAGGCGGCCCAGGTCCACGTATTCATAGCCTTGGTGGCCCAGCCAGAAGTTCCACTCGGGCGGCATGATCTGCGCGATGGCCAGGTAGTTGCCGACGAACGAGCCCACCACCACCACGACCAGCGCCCAGAACAGGATGTCCACACCGAGCTTCTGGTAGGCCGGGTCCTTGCCACCGTTGATCAGCGGCGCGAGGAACAGGCCGGCAGCCAGGAAGCCCGTGGCGATCCAGAACAGCGCGCTCTGGATGTGCCAGGTGCGCACCAGCGAATACGGGAACCACTGCGACACGTTGATGCCGTAGAACTGCTGGCCTTCCACCGTGTAATGCGCGGTGAAGCCGCCCAGCAGCACCTGGAAGCTGAACAGCGCAACGATGAGGAACAGGTATTTGCCCAGCCCGCGCTGGGAGGGCGTGAGCGGCACGCGCGAGAGCGGGTCGTGCTGGGGTGGCGTGGGTTCCACCTCGTCGTGTTTGCGCAGGAAGGCCCAGCCCCACACGAGGAAGCCCACGCCCGCCATCATCACGACCACGCTCATCACCGACCAGACCATGTTCTCGGCCGTGGGCTTGTTGCCGATCAACGGCTCGTGGGGCCAGTTGTTGGTGTACGTCGCCGTGGTGCCGGGGCGCTCGGTGGCGGCGGCCCAGGCCGTCCAGAAGAAGAAACCCGTCATCTGCGCGCGCCGCTCGGCGCTGGGCAGGGTGTTCTCCTTCATGGCGAAGTGCTCGCGGGTCTTGTGCAGCGCGGGCACGTCGCTGAAGAGCTGGTCGTAGTACAGCGCGGTCATCGCGATCGCGTCGGCCCGCACCGAGGACACCGTGGCCACGCCCGTCTCGGGGTTGTAGGTGTTGGTGCGGTACTCGGTCTTCAGGCGGTCGCGCAGCACGGCCTGGGCGGCGGCGTCGATGTCCGCAAAAGGCTTGCCGTGCGCGCGCTCAGCGGCCACTTCAAGCCAGTTGAGCAGCTCGCGGTGCAGCCAGTCGGCCGTCCAGTCAGGTGCCTGGTAGGCGCCGTGGCCCCAGATGGAACCCAGCTGCATGCCCCCCACCGACTGCCACGCGGTCTGGCCGTCGAGGATGCTGTCGTGGGTGTAGAGAACTTCGCCTCCGGCCGTGGCGATCTTCGCGGGGATGGGGGGCGCGGTGCGGTAGACCTCGGCGCCGTAGTAGCCCAGCAGGCTGAAAGTGACGATGAGCACGCCGATCAGCGTGAACCAGAGCTTGCGGTAGTTACCCATGGCGGGCCTCCTGCTTCAACAGAACAACAATGAAGGGGCGGCGCCAGCGTGCGCTGGCGGCGTGGGGTCGGGGTCTTGTGGTCATGGCTTTTCGGAACGAGTGAATCGGTGTCACTGTCCACATCGCAAGCGCCGGGCCAGGGCTGCAGGCCCATCAAATCAACTACTTACGCCGTTCATGGTCTTTTTGACCGCCTTCAGATAGGGTTTAATTCACCCATTGAAGGTAAATATCACCATGGACCACCGCCCCCTGCTGGCCGACCTGGCCACCGATCTGCCCCAGGCCGTGCGCCTGCAGCGGCTGGTGGACCACCTGCGCACCCGCTTCCACTGCGGCGCCGTGGCGCTGCTGCAGCTGGAGGAAGACCACCTGCGCCCCGTGGCCGTGGAGGGTCTGGTGCGGGAGGCGCTGGGCCGGCGCTTTGTGGTTAGTCAGCACCCGCGGCTCGCGGCCATCCTGGCGCGGCGCGAGGTGACCTGCTTCGACCACGACAGCACCCTGCCCGACCCCTACGACGGCCTGCTCGACACCCTGGTGGGCGAGCCCCTGCCCGTGCACGACTGCATGGGGGTGAGCCTGTGGGTGGACGGCCAGCCCTGGGGTGTGCTGACGCTCGACGCGCTGCAGACCGGCACCTTCGGCGAGGCCGCACGCGCCGCGCTGGCCGACTGCAAGGTGCTGGTGGAGGCGGCCGTGCGCATCTCGCGGCTGGAGCGCGAGGTGCAGGCGCTGCGCAGCGCCCCCCACACCCGCAGCGCCGACGACGAGCGCACCACCCGCGCGGGCGATGGCGACATGGAGATCGTCGGCCAGAGCGAGCCCCTGCTGCGCCTGCTGCACGAGCTCACGGTGGTGGCGGGCTCGGACCTGCCCGTGTTGTTGCTGGGTGAGACCGGTGTGGGCAAGGAGCTGTTCGCGCGCCTGCTGCACCGCCAGTCCACGCGCCGCGCCAAGCCGTTGGTGCATGTGAACTGCGCGGCCCTGCCCGAGTCGCTGGCCGAGAGCGAACTCTTCGGCCACGTGCGCGGCGCGTTCTCAGGAGCAGTGACGGACCGGCCCGGACGCTTCGAGGCGGCCGAGGGCGGCACGCTGTTCCTTGACGAGGTGGGCGAGTTGCCGCTGGCCGTGCAGGCCAAGCTGCTGCGCACGCTGCAGAACGGCGAGATCCAGCGCCTGGGCGCCGACCGCCCGCGCCGCGTGGATGTGCGCGTGATCGCCGCCACCAACCGCAACCTGCGCGACCAGGTGCGCGATGGTGCGTTCCGCGCCGACCTGTACCACCGGCTGTCGGTGTACCCCGTGCCCATCCCGCCGCTGCGCGAACGGGGCAACGATGTGCTGCTGCTGGCAGGCCGCTTTCTGGAACTGAACCGTGCCCGCCTGGGCCTGCGCAGCCTGCGCTTGTCTGCCAGCGCACAGGACGCACTGCGCCGCTACCCCTGGCCGGGCAACATCCGCGAGCTGGAGCATGTGGTCAGCCGCGCCGCCCTCAAGGCCCTGAGCCGGGGCGTGAACCGCGCCGACATCGTGACGCTGGAGCCCGCCTTGCTTGACCTGGACGCAGACGCCGCCAGCGTGGCCCACGCCCCCCTGGATGCCGGTGCCCCCGCTGTGGCCACCACGCCGCCCACCCCCACCACTGCCGAAGGCCCGCTGCGCGACGCCGTGGATGCCTGCCAGCGGCTCGCCATCACGCAGGCCCTGGCCCGCCACCAGGGCAACTGGGCCCAGGCCGCGCGTGCGCTGGAGGTGGACGCGAGCAACCTGCACAAGCTGGCGCGCAGGCTGGGGATCAAATAAGAGCGGTTCACAAACTCCCCTGGCGTCGTTGTTCCGTCTTTTCGAACCGCTGATGCTGCCTGTGACGGAAGGCCTGGTCAGGGCCGCTGCGCTGAGTTTTGTGAGCCGCCCCAAGCGAATTCAAAAATGATAGCGCCTAGCGCTTTCCAGATAAGCGCTAGCGGCCTATTTGATGCCAAATCACACATCATCGGACCCCTGCGAACGCCGCTGCGCCACAATCGGCCCATGCTGACCCTTCAAGACATCCGTGATGCCGCCACCCGCCTACAAGGCCACGTGCTGGACACTCCGTGCGTTGAATCCAAAACGCTTTCGCAAATCGTGGGCGCGCAGGTGTTTCTCAAGTTCGAGAACCTGCAATTCACCGCCTCGTTCAAGGAACGCGGCGCCTGCAACCGGCTCACGCTGCTGACGGACGCTGAGCGCGCACGCGGCGTGGTGGCCATGAGCGCGGGCAACCATGCGCAGGGCGTGGCCTACCACGCGCAGCGACTGGGCCTGCGCGCCGTGATCGTGATGCCGCGTTTCACGCCCGGCGTGAAAGTGGAGCGCACGCGCGGTTTTGGCGCCGAGGTGGTGCTGCATGGCGACACCCTGGAAGAGGCACGCGCCCACGCCTACGCGCTGGCCGATGCGCAGGGCTTGACCTTTGTGCACCCGTATGACGACGAAGGCGTGGCCGCCGGCCAGGGCACGCTGGGCCTGGAGATGCTGCAGGCCGTACCCGACCTGGACACGCTGGTGATCGCCGTGGGCGGCGGCGGGCTGATCTCGGGCGTGGCCACGGCGGCCAAGGCGATCAAGCCCGGGATCGAGATCATTGGCGTACAAACCACCCGTTTCCCTGCGATGGTCAACGCGGTCAAGGGCACAAGCCACCCGCAGGGCACATCCACCATCGCCGAGGGCATTGCCGTGGGCACGCCGGGCAAGATCACACAGGAGATCGTCAAGCGCCTGGTGGACGATCTGGTGCTGGTGGATGAGGGTGACATCGAGCAGGCAGTGCTGATGCTGCTGGAGATCGAAAAGACCCTGGTCGAGGGCGCAGGCGCCGCAGGTCTGGCTGCGCTGGTGCGCTACCCCGAACGCTTCAAGGGCAAGCGCGTAGGCCTGGTGCTGTGCGGTGGCAACATCGACCCGCTGCTGCTGGCGGCGATCATCGAACGCGGCATGGTGCGCTCGGGGCGCCTGGCGCGCATCAAGGTCAGCGCACGCGATGTGCCCGGCGTGCTGGCGCGCATCACCGCCACCGTGGCCGACGCGGGCGCCAACATCGAGGAGGTGCACCACCAGCGCGCCTTCACCATGCTGGCCGCGCAGAACGTGGAGATCGAACTGGTGCTGCAAACCCGGGGCAAGACCCATGTGGATGAGGTGCTGGCGCAGTTGCGCACGGCGGGCATGCAGGCCGATCTGATCTGAGGGACAGCAGGGTTTTGCGCCCTGAAGGGACAGTCGCAGCTAGAATTGCGCAAGTTTTAAGCATCTGGAGCCCACCATGTCTGACCACAACACCTCGCACGCCCCTGAAACGCACTCGGCAGACGCCGTTGAAAACGTGGTGCCGCTCATGCCCGTGGTGCTGCCCGTGGTTGGCGGCATCATGATGTTCTTGCTGGCATTCATTGCCGTGACAATGGCCTGATTGCCCTGCGCTGGCATGTCACCCGAAGCCCCGCACAGCGGGGCTTTTTTTCGTCCCGCACCACCCCCCTATCCCCGTCTGACCTGGAGAACCCCATGAGACCCGGACACGCACTCGTTTTATTTTCCGGCGGTCAGGACTCCACGACCTGCTTGGCCTGGGCGCTGGAGAACTTTGCCCACGTGGAAACCATCGGCTTTGACTACGGCCAGCGCCACCACATCGAGCTGCAGGCACGCCAGACGGTGCTGTCCTCGCTGCGTGCACAGTTCCCGCACTGGGCGGCCAAGCTGGGGGACGACCACATGCTCGACCTGGCGGTGCTGGGCCACATCAGTGACACGGCGCTGACCAGCGACACCGAAATCCAGATGACCGCTGCCGGCCTGCCCAACACCTTTGTGCCGGGGCGCAACCTGCTGTTCTTCCAGCTAGCGGCTGCCGTGGGCTACCGGCGTGGCCTGCACACCCTGGTGGGCGGCATGTGCGAGACCGATTTTTCGGGCTACCCCGATTGCCGCGACGACACGCTCAAGGCGCTGCAGGTGGCAGTGTCGCTGGGCATGGGCCAGCGTTTCACCTTCGACACACCGCTGATGTGGCTGGACAAGGCCGAGACCTGGGAACTGGCCCGGACCCTCGGTGGGCAAGCACTGGTCGATCTGATCGTGAACGACTCGCACACCTGCTACCACGGTGTGCGCGACACGCTGCATGCCTGGGGATACGGCTGTGGCACGTGCCCCGCCTGCGCGCTGCGCAGGAGCGGCTACGAACGGTGGAAGGGCGGTTCGGCCAGCCTTTGATGCGAGGGAGCGGACCAATCCATGCATAACCTCATGTTTTTTTTGCATGGTTTTGACCCCTGTCTGACAGACAAAAGGGCGGCAGGTTCATAAAATTGACATCCCAGCCGACCCGCGGAATCCGTGGAACTAGCCTCCACCCGTGGGGCTGACACACGCTCCCGCCCGCCGACTGAGCACGAAAGCCGTTTTTTCAAAGGCAGCGCTCAGCACCGCAACTGCGCCAGGCCTCGCCGTGACCCGCCCGGTCCGCTTCCTTTGAAAAAACGTTTTTCAACTTAGGAAGCTCCCCGATGAACGCACCCACGATGCAGGGCCTGAACCTCAACGCCCCCGCTTACGTCAAAAACGCCCGGCTGCTTGCCTGGGTGGCCGACATGGCCGCCCTGTGCAAACCCGACACCATTTACTGGTGCGATGGCTCCAAGGAAGAGTACGACCGCCTGTGCCAGCAGCTGGTCGATGCCGGCACCTTCAAGAAGCTCAACCCCGCCAAGCGCCCTGGCAGCTTCCTGGCCTGGTCCGATCCATCGGACGTGGCCCGTGTGGAAGACCGCACCTACATCTGCTCGGCCGCAAAGGAAGACGCCGGCCCCACCAACAACTGGATGGCTCCCGCCGAAATGCGCGCCACGCTGCAGCCCCTGTTTGACGGCTGCATGAAGGGCCGCACCATGTACGTGGTGCCCTTCAGCATGGGCCCGCTGGGCAGCCACATCGCCCACATCGGCGTGGAACTGACCGACAGCGCCTATGTGGCCGTGAACCAGCGCCTGATGACCCGCATGGGCAAGGCCGTGTACGACGTGCTGGGCGTGGAAGGCGAGTTCGTTCCCTGCATGCACACGGTGGGTGCCCCCCTGGCCGACGGCGAGAAGGACACGACGAGCTGGCCTTGCAACCCCAAGGTCAAGTACATCGTCCACTACCCAGAAACGCGCGAAATCTGGTCCTACGGCTCGGGCTACGGCGGCAACGCGCTGCTGGGCAAGAAGTGCCTGGCTCTGCGCATCGCTTCCACCATGGGCCGCGACCAAGGCTGGCTGGCCGAACACATGCTCATCCTGGGCGTGACCAACCCCCAAGGCAAGAAATACCACGTGGCAGCGGCCTTCCCCAGCGCCTGCGGCAAGACCAACTTCTCGATGCTGGTGCCGCCCGAAGCGGGCTTTGCCGGCTGGAAGGTCACCACCATCGGTGACGATATCGCCTGGATCAAGCCCCATGCCGACGGCAAGATGTACGCCATCAACCCCGAGGCGGGTTACTTTGGCGTGGCCCCCGGCACCAACATGCACACCAACCCCAACTGCATGCGCAGCCTGGACAAGGACGTGATCTTCACCAACGTGGCCCTGACGGACGACGGCGACGTGTGGTGGGAAGGCATGGAAAAGGACACCGGCAAGCTGCCGGACCACCTGATCGACTGGCAAGGCAAGGACTGGACGCCCCAGATCGCGAAGGAAACCGGCGCCAAGGCTGCCCACCCCAACTCGCGCTTCACGGTGGCTGCCACCAACAACCCTGCGCTCGACCCCCAGTGGGACGATGCCAATGGCGTGCCGATTGATGCCTTCATCTTCGGCGGCCGCCGCTCCACCACCGTACCGCTGGTGACCGAAGCCCGCACCTGGACGGAAGGCGTGTACATGGCTGCCACCATGGGCTCTGAAACCACCGCTGCCGCCTTTGGCGCCCAAGGCGTAGTGCGCCGCGACCCCTTCGCCATGCTGCCCTTCTGTGGCTACAACATGAGCGACTACTTCCAGCACTGGCTCAACATGGAAGGCCAAATCGCCGCCACCGGCAAGGCGCTGCCCAAGGTGTTCTGCGTGAACTGGTTCCGCAAGGACGAAGCCGGCAAGTTTGTCTGGCCGGGTTATGGCGACAACATGCGCGTGCTCAAGTGGATGATCGACCGCATTGAAGGCCAGGCTGCAGGCCAGGAAACCATGTTCGGTGTAGCTCCGCAGTACGCCGAAATCAACTGGACGGGGCTGGATTTCAATGCCCAGCAGTTTGCTGCTGTGACCAGCATCGACAAGGCAGCCTGGGCCGATGAGTTCAAGCTGCACGATGCCCACTTTGAGCAGCTGGCTTACCACCTGCCCCCTGCTTTGCTCGCTACCAAGGCTGCGCTCGAAAAGCGCCTGGCAAGCTGATTCCGGGATCTTCTCAGTCCGGACAACCGCCCCTTCTGAAAAGGAGGGGCGTTTTTTTTGCGCTTGTGGATGCGGATACTGGATCAGCGCGATCCGTCCCGCGGCCATGAAAAAAGCCGTGGCGAACACTCGCCACGGCTTCAAAAAATCCGATCACTGCACGGCGAACCGTGCATCATCGTCTCAGTAGTACTTGCGGATGTCTTCCACGGTGGCAATGCCCATGGCGTGGTTCAGTTCGGCCATGATGCGGGGGTCCTTCACAGCCACTTGCCAGGTACGCTCGTCATCCGCAGCGCGGCGGCGGGCTTCGGCCCAGCCGAGGGCGGCCACACGCAGGGCAGCACCGGCACGGCGTGCGGGGGCGGTCAGCAAAGCCAGGGCCGCAAAGGCGACCAGCCACAGCACCATCCACGCCGCGAGCAGGTGGCCTTCGCTCCAGGTGTCGATGACCTGGTTGGCAACTACCAGCAAGGCCGATACCACGGCCGCGAGCAGAAGGGTGGCAGCGCCACGGGCGCCATCAAAGTTGGCGGCTACGCTCTTGAGGGCGGCAGCGGCATTTTCGGCGCGGACAACGCCGGGGTGTTCGGTGGGGTACTCAACGTGTGCAAAGCTGGTCATTTCGGTTTCCCTTTTCTAACGCTTGTGGCGAGATTGCCGGGCGATGGGGTGATATTAGGGTTTACCCTTTGCATGTTCAAGTTTATATTTTGAATCATTGATATTCATATTGATGATGAATTGACCATGACACCCTTGAACTTCCGCTCCTTGGACCTGAACCTGCTGCGCGTTTTCGACGAGGTCATGGCCGAGCGCAGCCTCACACGCGCAGCGCACAAGCTGTCCGTCACCCAGCCTGCCGTGAGCAACGCCATGCGACGCCTGCGCGATGTGCTGGGGGATGAGTTGGTGGTGCGCAGCGGCCAGGGCGTGGAGCCCACTGCGCGTGCGCTGGCCCTGTGGCCCCCTGTGCGCGAGGCCCTGGCCCACCTGCAGGAATCCCTGGCGCCGGGACACTTTGAGCCCGCTACGGCCGAATCCACCTTTGTGCTGGCCATGGCCGATGCCACGGCCGCCACCCTGGTACCGGCCCTGGTCGAAATCATCGAGAGGGAGGCTCCCGGCATTTCGATCCGGGTATTGCCCCTGACCACGCGCGACCCCCGCCGCCTGCTGGACGAAGAGGCGGCCGACATGGCGGTGGGCTATTTCCCTGCGGTGCTGGCAGACCTGACCGCCCGCGCGCAATCCGGGGGCGCAGTGGCCTTTGAGAGCCGCCGCCTGTACGACGGCGAATACGTGTGCGTGATGCGGCAAGGCCACCCTCTGGCCGATGCACCCCTGACGCTGGACACCTATTGCGCCGCACGCCACATGCTCGTGAGCTTCTCAGGGCGCCCCTTTGGCTTCATCGACGAGGCCCTGGCATCCCTGGGCCGCGAGCGCAAGGTGGTGATCACGGTCAACCAGTTCTTCACCGCCGGCCGGGTAGTCTCGGGCTCGGATCTGTTGACGGTGCTGCCCCGCCACTTTGTTCCCGTGACCGGTATTGCCGATGCGCTGGTGCAGCGGGCCCTGCCGCTGGACGTGCCGCCCGTGCATGTGGACGCACTCTGGCGCCGGCGTGGACCTCAGCAGGCCGCGATGACCTGGCTGCTGCACGCCCTGGCGCGCTCAGCGCGCCGGACTTTCCCCGAGGAGTGAGGCGCCCAGCCTGAACCCGTAGACTGCGCTCAGCATGAATATCCAGCTTTTGTCCGATCTGCACCTTGAGGCGCATCCCCACTTCGTCCCCGAACCGGCTCCTGGCGCCGATGTGCTCGTGCTTGCTGGCGACGTGGGCTCCTACCAAGAAGGCTCGCAACTGGGCGACGAAGACTTTGGCCTGGCCCGGTTTTCACCATTGCCCGGGGGTGCAGGCTGGCCCACCCCCGTGCTTTTTGTGCCCGGCAACCACGAATACGATGCACAGGATTTCGACGCTGCCCACGAGCGGCTGCGCCGCACCTGTGACCGCCTGGGAATCACCTGGCTGGAGCGCGAGGCCGTCGAGCTTCAAGGTGTGCGCTTTGTGGGCACCACACTCTGGAGCGATTTCGATGCACTCGCAGACCATGAAGGCAGCACTGACCTTGGCAGGCGGCTGAAGCTGCGCGACAAGGCCTTTCGTGCAGCGAACTTCTACCTGCGCAAGACGGGCGGCACCCGCCACGCAGAGCCTTTTCTGGCCGAAGCCATGCGCGACCACGCACTGGTCTGCCAGCAGTGGCTGGCGCAAGCACTTGCGGTGCATTTTGAAGGCCCCACGGTGGCCGTCACCCACTTTGCACCTAGCCTGCGCAGTGCCGATCCACGCTACGGACTGGTGCCCGGCACTGCGGGGTTCTGCAACGCCCTGGACAGCTTGTTGCCCCACGCGCAGCTGTGGCTGCACGGCCATCTGCACGCCCCGAGCGACTACACGGTGCAAGGTTTTCACGGCGACGGCACCCCCTGGCGGTGCCGCGTGGTGGCCAATCCCCTGGGCTATGCGCGCAAAGGCGAACAGGCGGCTTTCAAGGCGCAATGCTGCATCCCCGTATGATCACGAGACGGGGCTCTGCCGCCCCGCAGCGCAGAAGAAAAAACATGACCCAGGTCAAGACAACAGAAGTCCGCGCACGGTAGTCTGACCCAACCCTATTCGGAGAACACCATGAACATCCTGCTTGCTGTCGATGGCAGCGCCTACACCAAAAAAATGCTGGCCTATCTGGCAACCCACGAGGAGCTGCTCGGTGGCAGCCACCAGTACACCGCGCTGACCGTGCAAGCCCCGCTGCCGACACGCGCGCGCGCCGCTCTGGGCAAGGAAGTGGTGGACAGCTACCACGCCGAAGAGGCGGACAAAATCCTGTCGCCCGTTTGCAAATTCCTGGCGCGCCATGGTGTGGACGCCAAGCGCGTCGTCAAGGTGGGCGCCGTGGGTGAGAACATCGCCAAGGTGGCTGACAGCGGCAAGTTCGACCTGCTGGTGATGGGCTCTCACGGCCATGGAGCCTTGGCCACCTTGGTCATGGGCTCGGTCACCACACAGGTGTTGGCCCATTGCAAGGTGCCATTGCTCATCGTTCGCTAAGCCGAACCACAAACGGCCCGGCCCACCACCAAAGCCCTGCTCCGGCAGGGCTTTTTTTTGCCCAAATGAAACCGATCGGTTACAACATAACTTGTTGGTTTACTTAACGACCAATTGGTTATACATTCTCGCTGCGCCCATCCTGGCGTGTCATTTCCATCGAAACCGAGGAACGACCCATGAAAAAAACCCTGATCGCATTGGCCCTCACCGCAGGCGCCACCTTCACCGTGATGGCCCAGGACATCGTAGATACCGCCGTGAAGGCGGGTAATTTCAAGACCCTGGTGGCGGCCGTGCAGGCTGCGGGCCTGGTGGACACCCTCAAGGGCCCCGGCCCCTTCACGGTGTTTGCGCCCACCGACGAGGCTTTCGCCAAGATCCCCAAGGCCACCCTGGACGGCCTGCTGGCCGACAAGGCCGCACTGACCAAGGTCCTGACCTACCACGTGGTCCCCGGCAAGGTGATGGCCAAGGACGTCAAGGCCGGAAAGGTCAAGACCGTGCAGGGCCAGGAGATCACCGTGTCCACCAGCATGGGCGTGATGGTGGACCAGTCGAAGGTCATCGCGACCGATGTGGCTGCCAGCAATGGCGTGATCCACGCCATCGACACCGTTCTGATGCCCAAGTAAGCCCGCGGACTAACCGCACGTCCCTTCCACCACCATCCACTAGCGAGGAGAAGCCCCATGAACACCGCATTCAACCGCCGTACCGTCTTGCTGGCCGCCGCCGTGGGCGCCAGCGCCACCTTGTTGCAGGCCTGTGGCGGCGGCGACGATGAGCCCCAGCGCAACATCGTCGAAGTCGCCCAGAACAATCCTGACCTCAGCATCCTCGTCGAAGCAGTGGTCGCCGCCGGTCTGGCGCCCACTCTGAGCACCGGCATGCTCACGGTTTTCGCCCCGACCAACGCAGCCTTTGCAGCGTTGCTCAGCGAGCTGGGCGTGACCAAGGAGGCCCTGCTGGCCGACAAGCCCCTGCTGACAGCGGTACTGACCTACCACGTGCTCGGCAGCAGGGTCCCGCGTGCAGACGTCCCCCTGGGCAAGGCCATCACGCCCGTGTCAGGCGGCTTCTTCAAGATCGAGTCGGCCAACGGCCTGAAGATCACCGATGGTCGCAACCGCGTTTCCACCATCACGGCCACGGACATCCAGGCCAGCAACGGCGTGGTGCACCTGGTGGACCGCGTGCTGCTGCCAGCCAACAAGGACATCGTCGCCACTGCCTCGGCGTTGCCGGACTTCAGCATCCTGGTGGAAGCCGTGGTGGCGGCCGGCTTGGCCACCACTTTGCAGGGAGCCGGCCCGTTCACGGTGTTTGCACCGACCAACGCCGCTTTTGCAGCGCTGCTGGCCGAGCTCGGAGTGACCAAGGAAGCCCTGCTGGCGGACACCGCGCTGCTGACCACGGTGCTTACCTACCACGTGGTACCGGCGCGCGTGCTCAAGGCCGAGGTCCCCATCAATACCGCCATTGCCACCGTCCAGGGACAAACCTTCACGGTGAACGAAAGCCTCGTGATCACCGACCAGAA
Source organism: Acidovorax sp. JMULE5 (assembly GCF_013376875.1). GTDB lineage: Bacteria > Pseudomonadota > Gammaproteobacteria > Burkholderiales > Burkholderiaceae_C > Acidovorax > Acidovorax facilis. The sequence continues at coordinate 3,794,312 of NZ_CP035951.1, read as the reverse complement.
CCTGCGCACCAGCAACATCACCATGGCCGACGTATTCACCAGCAACGGTGTGATCCATGTCGTGGACAAGGTGATCCTGCCCAAGTAAGCCAGTGGCTGTGAGCCCCACGCAAGAAAGCCCGGCATGCCGGGCTTTCTTTTTTGGGTGCGTACGAAACGCTGGAAAGGAGACGCGACTACCGCGCTGCCAGCCCGTCGAAACAGGTGCGCACCACCAGATCCACGATTTCCGCATCGGAATACTGGCCGCCTTCCTTGAGAAAACTCACCACCGGGTCGCAGGCGCGCGCATACAACGTGTAGAGCACCACCAGCGGAGGCAAGGTGGGGCTGATCACGCCCTGTGCCTGGGCCTGGGTGATCCATTCACCAATCTGGTCGCTCACGGCCACGAGGCCGTTGAGGTAGTCCTTGTTGGCCATCAGCACCGCGCGCAGCGTGGAATTGCGGCTGGGCAGCAGCGGCATTTCGTTGCTCAGCAGCCGCTCCAGCGACCAGCGCACCAGCGCATGGAGCTTTTCAAGCGGGGGCATCTCGGTGGGCAGATCTGCCAGGTAGGCCTGCACACGGCCCAGAATCTGCACCATGGCGGCGCTGCACAGCTCTTCCTTGCTGCAGAAGTGCTTGTACAGACTGGCTTTGGCAATGCCCACGGCATTGGCCACGTCGTCCATGGTCATGGCATCGAAGGCCTTTTCGCCCAGGAGCTGGCAGGTCGACTGGAGGATGGCATCCTCGCGCGCCTGGTGCATCTGCTCTTTGAACGAAACTTTGGGTTGCGGCGTTTGCATGGCTTGTATTTTATACATTGCAGTAAAAAAATAAATGACTAAGTTGCAATACAACTACGTCGTTCACGTTTTACCCTGCAGGAATCATGCCGCAGGCGCCTCCAGCGTCCGTGCTGCGGTGGCGGTCAGGGCTGCAGTCAGGGCGTCCAGCACGGCCGACTCCAGGTTCCAGCAGTGCCAGTACAGCTGGATGGGCAGGGAGCGGCCCGGAGCCAGATTCACCATGCTGCCGTCCGCCAGCGCCTCGCGCGCCATCAGCTCGGGCATCACACCCACCGCCCAGCCTGCGGCCACGGCGCGCATCTGCGCCTCGGAACCCGGCACGAACAGGTGATTGAGTGCCACGCGCTTGAGCCCGAATGCACGCGCCACAAACTCGGCGGCCATGTCGTCCTTGCGGTTGAACGACAGGAACGACACCTCGCGAAAGTTGTGCGGCGTGAGCCCCTGGGGCAGGTACTGCTCCGCATAGCTGGCCGACGCTACGGCCACATAGTGCATGGCGCCCAGCGGCACCATCTTGCACCCACGCAGTGCCTGCTTGAGCGTGGTCACGCAGCCCAGCACCTGGCCAGAGCGCAGCCACTCCTGCGTGAAATCCTGGTCGTCCACGATGATTTCCAGCGGCAGGCGCTGGCGCACCAGCTCGTGCAGCGCGCCCATCGCCCAGGTAGCGATGCTGTCGGCGTTGATGGCAATCGAGATGCGCTCGTCCTCGCGCGTGCCGCCCGGGGCGCTGGGCGCCAGCTCGTGCAGGTCGCGCTCCAGGTCTGCGCGCAGCAGGCGCATCTGCTTGGTGTGTTTGAGCAGCAGCTGCCCCGCCGAGGTCGGCCGCAGGGGTCGGCTGCGCACGATGAGCACCGAGCCCACCTGCGCCTCCAGGGCGCGCAGGCGCTGTGAAACGGCCGACTGTGTGACGTTCAGGCGCTGCGCAGCGCGCTCGAAGCCGCCCTCTTCAACGATGGCGGCAAGGCATTCCAGGGCGGCGGGATCGTAGGTGCTCATGGTCTCGGGCTCGAACAAAAGAGGGTTGTCTCTACCGCACCGTTCATTAGGTGCACTGATGTTTTTGGAGTAAGTTTAATTTTGCTTTTAGTTGAATGCAATGTCGCGCACACTGCGCCCCATCGTGTCCCGCACTGGGGCGTGTGGCACGTACAGGCTCACAAGGCATACCGCATATGAAAACCATTGTTCTCGGCGCCGGCATCATCGGCATTAGCACGGCGTGGCACCTGCTGGAACGCGGTCACGAAGTCATCGTGATCGACCGCCAGCCCGATGCAGCGCTCGAAACCAGTTTTGCCAATGCAGCACAGATCTCGGTGAGCTACTGCGAGCCCTGGGCCAACCGCGAGGCGCCACTCAAGGCGCTCAAGTGGATGTTCGACAAGGAAGCCCCGCTGCTGTTTCGCCCGCAGATGGACTGGCAGCAATGGCGCTGGGGCCTGCAGTTCCTGGCGCAGTGCAACGACGCCGCGTTCGAGCGCAATGTGCAGCAGATCGTGGCGCTGGGCGCCTACAGCCATGCCGCGCTCAAGGACCTGGTCAGCACCACGGGCATCGAATACAACCGGCTCGAACGCGGCATTGCCCACTTCTACACCGACCAGAAGTCCTTTGACGCCGCCGGCCACGCCGTGGAGCTCATGCGCAAGCACGGCGTGCAGCGCCGCCTGGTCAGCCGCGATGAGCTGCTCAAGATTGAGCCCGCATTCAAGGCCTACGGCGACAAGATCACCGGCGGCACCTACACCAGCACCGACGAAAGCGGCGACGCCCGCGTGTTCACGCAGGAGCTGGCTCGGCGTTGCATGGCGCGCGGCGCGCAGTTCCTCTACGGCCACGATGTGCTGCGCCTGAATAAAATCGGCAATGCTATTGATTCAGTAGCTGTCATGCCAAAACAGGCAAGCGCTGGCGGCAAAAAAGACTTCATATTGAAGGCCGACGCCGTCGTCGTCGCCTGCGGTTCCTACAGTGCGCCGCTGCTGCGCAGCGTGGGCGTGGACCTGCCGATCTACCCTGGCAAGGGCTACAGCGCCACGTTCCCGCTGCTCAAGCCCGAGGGCGCGCCAATGGTCTCCACCATCGACGATGGCAAGAAGATCGCCATGAGCCGCCTGGGCAACCACCTGCGCGTGGCGGGCACCATCGAACTCAATGGCTGGGACCTGACGCTGGACAGCACACTGGCGCGCGCACGCTGCCACATGCTCTCGCGCCGCATCGAGGCCATCCTGCCCGGCGTGTGCGACACCCGCACGCCCGAACAAGGCGGCGACCCGCAGTACTGGACCGGCCTGCGCCCGGCCACCCCCACCAACATCCCGTTCATCGGGCAGACCCGCGTGGGCAAGCTCTGGGTGAATGCGGGCCACGGCACGCTGGGCTGGACGCACGGTGCAGGTTCGGGCAAGGCGCTGGCCGAGTTGATCAGCGGCGAACAGCCCGCGATGAACTTCGGCTTCCTGGGCCACCAAGGATCTGCACGGCGCGCATCGGCCACGGCGCTGGCCGCCTGAGAGCACCCACACAGCCTGCCCGGGTTGGGCGGGTCCATCACACCAACCCGCTCATTGCGCGCGGACACTCAGGTGGCCAGCGCGAGGCCGCCGTCCACCCGCAGGTTCTGCCCGTTGATATAGCCCGCCCCTTCCGAGGCCAGGAACGCGATGGTCGCGGCCACTTCGACGGCCTGCCCATACCGCTGCAGCGGCACTGCGGCGCGGCGCTCTTCCCACACGGGCAAGGTGTCGATCCATCCCGGCAACACGTTGTTCATGCGGATGTTGTGCTGCGAATAGCTGTCTACAAAGATCCTCGTGAATGAAGCCAGCCCGGCGCGCACCAGCGCCGATGTCGGAAACAGCGCACTCGGGTCCACCGCCCAGGCCGCCGACAGATTGACGATCACGCCACCACGCTGCGCCTGCATCAACGGGGCCACCAGCCGCGTGGGCCGGATCACGCTCTGCAGATAGGTGTCCGTCCCCTGCAGCCACCGCTCATCCGCCAGAGACAACAAAGGCGCGCGCGGTTCATGGCCGGTGCTGTTGATGAGCACATCGACCCGGCCCCAGCGGGCTTGCGCCAGATCCACCAGGCGGCCCAGATCCGCCAGGCACTGGCTGGACCCTGTGACGCCAACGCCTCCGAGCTCCTGGGCCAAGGCCTCGCCTTTGCCCGACGACGAAAGAATGCCGACCTGAAAACCATCCTCTGCCAACCGGCGGGCGGTGGCAGCGGCAACGCCGGTGCCGCCCGCGGTGATGAGCACTACTTTTTCTACTGCCATGATCGTCCTTGGATGCCGCACACCGGCATCTGGCAATTGTTTCGTATCCTTTGTGTTTTGGACGACCGGACGGAGCAGCCGCCGTGCTTCGATCCAGTAGAAAATCTACACCCATGACCTCCCCGTTGGGCCCCACGCCCTCTCTCAATGCGCTGCGAGCGTTCGAGGCCGCCAGCCGCCATCTCAACTTTCGGCTGGCCGGGCTGGAGCTGGGCGTGACCCAGGGCGCCGTGGCGCAGCAGATTCGTGCGCTCGAAGCAGCGCTGGGCCTCAAGCTGTTCGAGCGGCACCCGCGCACCCTGGTGTTGACCCACAACGGCCAGCGCTATGCCACCAGCGTGCGGCGCGCGTTCGAGATGCTCGCCGATGCCACGCAGGGCCTGCGGCCCGAGCCCTTGCATGTGACGGTCAGCGTCACTCCGACCTTCGCCACCAAGTGGCTCATCCCACGGCTGGCGGACTACACGCGCCTTCACCCTGGGGTTGATCTGCGGATCCTGGCGACCGAGCACCTGTCGCACTTTCAGACCGAGGCCGTGGACCTGGCGGTGCGGTATGGCCGCCCCCATTCGGCCCGGGGCTCACCGCCGATCTCCTGTTCGAAGAGTGCCTGGTGGCGGTGGGCAGCCCGCTGTTGCTGCGCCGCTCGGGGCCACCCGGCACCGCGGGTGACATCGGCCGCTACGTGCTGCTGCACGACTCCCAGTCTCCATGGGCCGACTACCTTGCGCAGCACACGCCGCCCGCTCCCGGGGCTTCAGATCCCACACCGCAGGCCATCTGGTTCAACCAGACGACGCTCGCGATCGACGCGGCCCTGACCGGCCAGGGACTCGCGCTGGTGCAGAAAGATTTTGTGGCGCAGGACCTGTCCACCGGTCGGCTGGCCAAGGTGTTTGAGGAAGAAGCGCACACGGGTGCCGGCTACTACCTGGTGGCTCCGCGCAAGCAACGTGCACCGGAGGTCGTCGCGGGCGTGAGGGCTTGGCTGCGAAGCCAGGCCGGCGCATAAACCGCAAAGACCGCACGCAGCGCGGATGCTCTGGCCCCCTTCAACCCCGACCTGCGAGCCCGGCCAGGGGGGCCGGGTAACGAGCCGGAATCTCCAGCGCATGGAATCCGCCCGCCAGTAGCACCACCAAACAAACGGCCAGCATCCAGCCCGCCAGCATGGCCCCCACCAACGCTCGCGCCCGCAGAGGCTCTGGCAGGTTCCAGTACAAAGCGCAACCCACGTGCGTGCCCAGCGCGAATACAGCGAAAAAGTAGTACGGGCCAAAGAACCACTGCCAGGGCGGTGTGTGCATGCCCGCAGCTGCAAACTGCAGGTTCGTGTCCACGCCCTGAAACCGGCCCGCCAAGACGGCCGTCACATGGATCAACAGGAACAGCGCCAGGTAGCCCCCCGAGATGGCCTGCATCCACGCCACGCCCCCACGGCGCCGGCCCCGTCCGCGCCACAGCAAGGTGAGGCCGCTGCCCATCTGGAACAGCAGACAGCCAAGCAGCACGCCTTCGACCAGCGGCTGGCGATAGATCAGGCGCAGGGCTTCCAGCACTGATTGGTGCGCTGCCGCTCCGGCCAGCCCCGCCAGGTGGCCCAGCAAGTGGGCCGCCAGGAACCATGCCAGCGCGATGGCACTGGCGCGGTGCACGGCCCGCAGCGCAAGGCGCTGGCGCCATGCCCAGGTGCCAGCCAGGCCGACGGCGGCGGCTCCCAGGGCGAGTTGGCTGGCTTCGTGCATGAAGGTTTTCTCCGGATGTTGCAAGGGACTGGCGGCAGAATAGGCAGCGGCGCCGTCTCCGCCTACTCGCATTGCGCTCAGGTTTTCCATGCCCCCTGCCTCCTCCGCCCCCCGCCGTTCGCCCCGCCAGGAACGCTCGCAGTTCACAGTCGATGCCATCTTCGAAGCCGTCGCACGCATCGTGACCACTCAGGGCGAGGACGCGCTCACCACCAACCGCATCGCCGAGGTTGCGGGTGTGTCCGTGGGCTCGCTCTACCAGTACTTTCCCAGCAAGGACGCCATCCTCCTGGCCATGCTCGACCAGCATTGCGACCAGGTGATGCTGGAGCTGGACGCCCTGCTCGCTCTGGCCCGCACCGAAGGCTGGACGCCCGAGCAGCAGGTGCGCGGGTATGTGCGCCACTACCTGCAGGCCTTTGGCGGCGGCCCCCAGGAAGGGCGCGCACTTGCCCGCCTGTCGTGGAAGCTCGACTACCGCGCGTCCGTGCTGATCTCGGTGCGCGGCGCCAGCGAGCGGCTGGCCCTGCACCTGCAGCGTGTGGCGCAAGAGCAGCAGATGCCCGCACCCTCGGCAACCCAGCTGTTTGTGCTCACCCGCGCCTTCATGGGCGCGGTGCGGGCGGCATCGCTGGAACAGTCGCCCCTGCTGGACAGCCCCGAATTCGAGCAGGCGCTGGTGGAGCTGTGCATCGCAACCCTGGCACCCGGCGCGGGTCTGGGGGGCGGCGCTACGATGGCACCATGACCACGCCCACCGCACCGCACTACCTCTTCCTCACCACCTCCACCCGCGAACCAGGCCACACCGGCAATACCGAATGGCTGGCGCGCCAGGCCGCCGCCGCACTCCCTGCCGGTACTGCGCAAACCTGGCACCACCTGGCCCGCATGAACCTGCCGCCCTTCGTGGACCAGCGCCACACCTCGGGTACCTATGCACCGCCCGAAGGCGACATGAAGACCTTGCTCGACGCCACGCTGGCAGCCACGCACATCGTCTTTGTGGCGCCGGTTTACTGGTACAGCATTCCCTCGCCGCTCAAGACCTACCTGGACCACTGGAGCGCGTGGATGCGCGTCCCCGGCCTGGCCTTCAAGGAGCCGATGGCCTCCAAGACGCTGGCGCTTGTCACCACCAGCGGCGACCGCACCAAGGCCCAGCCGATGATCGACTCGGTGGCGCTGTGCGCGCAGTTCCTGTCGATGACCTGGGGCGGCGCCCTGTGGGGCAAGGGCGGGCCACCGGGCGCGGTGCAGGCCGATGCGCAGGCGATGGAGGCAGCCAGCCGTTTTCTGCTGACACCGGCCGCAGATTGACGGCTTAGCGATCCAGCGACCCGTGCTGGGCCAGGATGCCCAGCCATTCGTGCAGCGCCAGGCTGCTGTCGGCCAGCGCGGAGGCGCGCGGCAACACCCGGTACAGCTTGCGCGCCTGGCCGCCCTTGAAGCCCATGGGCGCGGGCAGCACCTGCAGACCGGCGCGCTCGAAGGTCTTGGCCGCGCGCACCATGTGCCAGCCGTGGGTGACGAGCGCAATGCGCTCGATGCCAGCGGCCTTGAGCAACACGGCAGATCTTTCGGCGTTGCTGCGGGTGTCAAGGGATTCCACCTCGGTCCACCGCACCCGGCCCCTGAACTCACGCTCCACCACATCTTTCATCACCAGCGCTTCGGCCCGCGTGCCGCCGGTGGAGCCCCCCGTGGCCAGGATGGGAAGCCCGGTCTGCTGCTGCAGGTACACGGCGTAGCGCACCCGCTCACGCGCGCCCCGGCTGAGCACGTCCACGCCGTATTCAGGCGCCACCGTGTCGGCGCCGCCGCCCAGCACGACGATGGCCTGCACCTTTGACGAAGGCAAGTCCTTGGGGACGACCGCCGGATAGCGCTCCAGGCTGCGCACCAGCGCGTCCGACACCGGCGGCCAGGACAGCACCAGCACCGACAGCAATGACAGCACCACCACCGTGATGCCCGTGCGGCGGTGGTAGCGCGCGATCCACAGCCCCACCAGCGCCAGCAGGATGCTGGACACCGGGGGCAGCAGCACCGCAGACAGTATTTTTTTCAGGGCAAACCACATAAAACAAGAGGAGCAATCAGACCCGCGCGAACCCGCCCGGTGGCGCCAGGGCATGGCAGGGAAAAAGAATCGTTTGAAGGGCCGAAAAATCGGCTACGCCGGGTGGGGCGAACTCAGTGCAGCACCCGCCGCTGCGCCAGAAAGTCCAGCAGCGCGGCATCGAAACCCTCCGGGTCCTCCAGTTGCGGCCAGTGCCCGATGTGGGGCAACAACACGGTCTGCGCATCGGGCATCACCTGGGCCAGGGCCTCCAGGGCAGCCGGCGGTGTGCAGCGGTCGAGCTCGCCCCCCACCAGCAGCGCGGGTATGGCCAGCTGCGCCAAGGCAGAGGCTCCGCGATCAAACGTGGACAAGGCCTCCAGCGCGCGCCGGTAGGCCCCTGGATACACCTGGCCCAGCGCGTGGCTGGCCAGCCGCACCCCTTCGGGCAACGCACCGGTGCCGATGAACTGGGGCACCAGCGTCTGCGCCAGCTGCTCCATACTGCCACCGGCGTCCAGCGCCTTCAGAGCACCCAAGCGGGGCGCCACCCAGTCATCCATGGCCTGCGCATCCAACGCCGGCCCACCTGCACAGAGCAGCAGGCGGCGCACCTGCGACGGGCTGCGCACGGCGGCCTCCAGCGCCACCATGGCGCCCATGCCGTGCCCCACCAGGGTCACGGGGCCTCCCTGCAGGGCATCGATCAAGGCCAGGCAGCTCTGCGCCAGCGCCTTGAAGGTGTACGGCTCCACGGGCGCGCTGCGGCCATAGCCCGGCATGTTCCAGGCCACGGCGCGGTAACCGGCCGTGGCCAGCGTTTCCACCTGGGGGGCAAAGGTGAGGTGGTCGCCATCGGCGTCGTGCAGCAGGAGCACGGTGGGGCCGGAGCCCAGGGTGGTGAAGGTAGGTAGGACGGCCATGCGGTGGAAAACCAGTAAACCCCGCAACAGCGCGGTGGTGGGTGGCGCCTGATAATAGTTGCTCCCCCATGCTGCCACCGCTGGCACCGCTTTTGTGAACCCTTCGCTCCCCCGCCCCACCCTCGCCCTGCCACCGAGCTTCTCCACGCGCGAGTTTCGCGATGCGCTGGGCATGTTTGCCACGGGCGTGACCATCGTCACGGCCCGCACGGCTGCGGGCGACCTGGTGGGGCTCACGGCCAGCTCCTTCAATTCGGTGTCGCTGGCGCCCCCGCTGGTGCTGTGGAGCCTGTCGCACGGCGCCAGCACCTTGCCCACCTTTGCCGATGGCTCGCACTACGCCATCCACGTGCTGGCCGCAGACCAGAAGGCGCTGGCCGAGCGTTTTGCCACGCGCGGCATCGACCGCTGGGCAGGCCTGGAACACCGGCCCGGCATCAGCGGCGCCCCGCTGCTGGCCGGGGCAGCCGCCACGTTCGAGTGCTTCAACCGCAGCCAGTACAAGGAGGGCGACCACACCATCTTTGTGGGCGAAGTCGAGCGCTGCGAACACCGCGAAGGCATCTCGCCCCTGCTGTACCACGGCGGCAAGTTCTACACCGAGCACCCGCTGTGACGGCGCCTTTCGTCGTCGCACGCCACGTGAACGTCGGCTTCGCCCGGCGGCTGAAAGTGGGTGAGCGGTCGGTGCTCACCGCCATCGGCAAAACATCCGTCACCGGCTCCGTGGCCGTGGGTCCGCTGGGGCTGGCGGGCGACGAGCAGGCCGACCTGAGCGTGCACGGCGGCCTGGCCAAGGCCGTCTACGCCTACCCCGCCGCGCACTATGCGTTCTGGCAGGCACAGCGGCGCGACCGGGGCGTGAGCCTGTTCGACGAAGCGCTGCCACCGGGCTTCATGGGCGAGAACCTCACCATTGACGGGCCGCTGGAGCATGAGGTGTTTGTGGGCGACGAGTGGCATTTCCCCGACTGCGTGCTGCGCGTGGCGGCGCCCCGCGAACCCTGCTTCAAGTTCAATGCCGTGATGGGTTTTGCCCAGGCCGGGCGCGCCATGGCGGTGGCGGGCTGCTGCGGCTACTATCTGGCGGTGGACCGGCCTGGCACCATCGCCGCCGGGCAGACCGCCACGCTGGTCGCAGGGCAACGCGGGCTCAGCATTGCACAGGCTTTTGCGGGCAAGTTCGCCAAGCACGCGCGTTGACTCCGTTGTGGCCGCCCGCACGCGCCACAAGCTCCCCACGCTATTGCGTCGCCACCAACTGACGCGCCTGCGCCTGCAGCTGCGGGAACACCTTGCCCACCAGCTGCAGCTGCGCCGCCATGAGGCTGTGCGCGCTGGGCGCTGCCGGTACCGTGCCCCATTCGCGCAGCACCTGGGCTACCGCCGGGGCGCTGTGGGCCTTGCGCACCCGGCCTGACTGCTGCGCACGTTCCAGCTCCAGCGCCAGCTGCTGAAGGGATGCCAGCAGGCTTTGCGCCAGTTCGCGTGTGGCCTCGTCCATGGGCTGGGCTGCCGCACCACCGCGCTGGGCACCCAGGGCCGACAGGTAGTTGAGCTGGGTGTGCGACAGGCACAGGAAATTTCCCACCACCTCAGCGTTGCCACGCACATGCAAGGGCTCCTTGAGCATGGCACTGTACGAATTGGACAGTGCGGCATCGGCGTTGTGGGCATTGCGCCGGGCCAGGCGGTAGGCCAGGTGGTCGCATTTGCCCCCCTGGTACTGCGCCAGGATCTCCCGCAGGTACAACGCCTGGGTCTGCAGCACCTGGGCCGCCAGCCGGGGCCAGTGGCGCGACTGCCACGACGGCAGCACCAGCCACGAGGCCACGGCCGCGATCAGGCAGCCCACCACGGTATCGAGCAGGCGCGCGGAGATCACGCCGCTGGCCGCGCCCATCTGGTGAAAGCTGAGCAGCAGCAAGGTAGTGACCGCCGCCGTGGCCAGGGTGTAGCGGGTGTGCCGCGCCCCAAAAAACACCGCGCCCCCCAGCACCAGCAAGGCGGCCTGCACCAGCTCGCCCGGAAACAGCTGGATCACCGCCCACCCCAGCGCAAGCCCCATGGCGGTGCCCTTGGCGCGCTCCATCAGCCGCGTCTGCGTGGCCGCGTACTGCGGCTGGCTCACGAATACGATGGTCAGCAAGATCCAGTATCCATGCGGGTCGGCCGTGGCCTGCATGATGGCAAAGCCCACCACGAGAGACAGGCTCAGCCGCAGGCTGTGGCGCAGCCAGGGAGACTGCAGCTGCCAGTGTGATCGCAGGCGTGTCCAGGCATCGCGCAGGCTGCGGGGCTCCCGGTCAAACAGTGCGTGGTCCACCGCCACTTCGGCGTTGCCGGCTGGCAGCGCCAGCGCACTGGCAAACACCCCGGCCAGCGCCGTCAGGTTGTCGCCCAGCGCATGCAGCGACCGCAACGCCCGGGCCTCAGCGGGTGCGGACACGACACCGCAAGACTGCGCCTGGGACTCCAGGTGCGCCACAGCGGCCTGCATGTCCTCGATGGCGCGGGCCGTCACGCCCCAATGCTGGGGCACGGACTGCGCCTCGATCGCCACCGACAGCTTGAGCGCCTGTTCGCCCAGCAGCGTGAGCACGCGCTGGCAGCGGTACAGCACATCGCTGTGAAAGAACGACTGGGCCAGCAGGTCGTAGTGCTCGTGCGACGAACTCACGCGCTCGTGCACGTCCTGCGCCGCCAGGTACTGGTGCATGGCCGTTTGCAGCCACAGCGGGGGCGCGCCGGCACCCATGCGGCTGATCAGGCTCTCCTTGGTGGCGTTGAGGGCGTCCACCACGCGGCCGTTGTGCAGTGCCAGCGCCATGCGGCGGCGTTCCAGGTCCACATCCCGCACCGGCTCCAGCAACAGCGCCTTCAGGCGCAGGTATTCGCCCAGCATGGCGTAGAGCTTGGCGAGGCGGTAACGCACCGGCGCACGCGGCAGCACGGCATGCCACAGTACCGACACCACGCCGTACCAGGCCGCACCCGCCAGCATGCGGGGGATGGCGTCACCCGCGCCCGCACGGCTGCTGTGGGCGGCCAGCCCCGCATAGATGAACAGGATGAGCGAGCCAAAGGCAATGGCGCGGTAGCGCTCGCTCAGTGCCCCCAGCATGGTGATGCCGAAGGCCAGCAGCGCCATCACCCCCATCAGCACCCAGGGCCAGGACACCGCCGCCCAGACTGCACCGGCCATGAGGCCAAAACACGCTAGTGCCAGGCACTGCGCCCGCATGCGTCCGCGCCAGCTGTCGTCGGTTTCGGTGAGCGCGCTGGCGATCACCCCCAGCAGCACCGGCATCAGCTCGGCCTGCCAGTCGGCCCACCAGCCATAAGCCAGCACGGCGGCCAAGGCCACCAGGGCACGCGCGCCGCGCGTGACGCCTTCATGGTTGCGTGCGCGCTGCCAGCTGAGTTTCCAGGTTGTGTCCACAGGAGCCTTATTGCCGAAATATCAGGGATTACCCTAGTACGGTTAGCAATTGTCAGGCCAAATCAGACGGAGCCGGCCCAAAAAGAAACCCTGCCGTGCAGGGTTGCGGGGCAGGGTCTGGGGCGATACCGGGGCACGATGGGAGTGCGTGGCCCTGTGGCAGTGGCTGCCTATCGCACCGTATCGGGCAGCTCGATCTTGACTTCCAGCACTTCCAGATTGTCCTGGCGCTCCAGGTGCACCTTGAGGTCTTCGGGGTTGATCTTGACGTACTTGGAGATCACGGCCACCAGCTCGCGCTGCAGCGCAGGCAGGTAGTCGGGCTCGGCGGCGTTGCGGCCATTGCGCTCGTGCGCCAGGATGATCTGCAGGCGCTCTTTGGCGACGCTGGCGGTTTTCTTCTTCTCGCCGAGCAGGAAGGACAGGAAAGAAGCCATGGCTTATTTGCTCCCGAACAGGCGTTTGAAGAAGCCTGGCTTTTCCGCATCGATGAAACGCAGCGGCTTGTCGGTGGCACCCAGGAAGCGGTCGATCACATCCTTGTAGGCCTCGGACACATCGGTGCCCTGGGCATGGATGGCGGGCGTGCCCTGGTTGGACGACTGCAGCACCACTTCCGACTCGGGGATCACGCCGATCAGCTTGATGCGCAGGATGTCCTGGATGTCTTCCAGGCTCAGCATCTGGCCGTCCTGCACGCGGCTGGGGTTGTAGCGCGTGATGAGCAGGTGCTCCTTGATGGGCTCACCGCCTTCAATCGCACGCTTGGTCTTGCTGCCGAGCATGCCCAGGATGCGGTCGGAGTCGCGCACCGACGAGACTTCGGGGTTGGTCACCAGCAGCGCCTCATCGGCAAAGTGCATGGCCATGAGCGCGCCGCTTTCGATGCCGGCAGGCGAATCGCAGACGATGTACTCAAAGTCCATTGCGGCCAGGTCCTTGAGCACCTTTTCCACGCCGTCTTGCGTGAGCGCATCCTTGTCGCGCGTCTGGCTGGCGGCCAGCACGAACAGGTTGTCGCACTGCTTGTCCTTGATGAGCGCCTGGTTCAGGTTGGCCTCACCGTGGATCACGTTGATCAGGTCATACACCACGCGGCGTTCGCAGCCCATGATGAGGTCGAGGTTGCGCAGGCCGACGTCAAAGTCGATCACGGCAGTCTTGTGGCCGCGCAGGGCGAGGCCGGTGGCAAAGCTGGCACTGGTGGTGGTCTTGCCCACGCCACCCTTGCCGGAGGTCACGACGACGATTTTGGCCATGTGTTGCTGATTCTCTGTGGGGTTGGTACGAATGAAATGGGAACTCAGGCCAGCGGCTCGATGATGAGCTTCTCGCCGTCGAGCCGCACCTGGGCTGGCTTGCCACGCACATCGGCGGGCAACTCGGTCTCGGTGGTGCGGTAGATGCCCGCGATGGAGACCAGCTGCGGCTCCAGGCAGGTCGAAAAAATACGTGCTTCGGTGTTGCCCCGCGCGCCGGCAATCGCACGGCCGCGCAGCGGGGCATAGACGTGGATGTTGCCGTCGGCAATGACCTCGGCGCCAAAACTCACCACGGCCATCACCACCAGGTCGGCGCCGCGCGCATACACCTGCTGGCCGGAGCGCAGGGGCTTGTCCACCACCACGGTGCCGGGGCCTGGCATGGGCACTTCGCGAACGACCTCCACCTCGCGCACGACTTCGCGGATGACCTCGCGCACCTCGGGGGCGGGGGCCTCGGCACGGGCAGGCGGTGCATCGGGCGCTACCGCCAGCCCTGCGGCGCGCGCAGCGTCCATCTGGGCGGGGTTGCCGCCGCGCACGGCCACGGGCAGGGTGCTGCGGCTACGCAGCTCGGCCACGATGGCAGCAAAGTCGATGGGTACCTCGGCCTCGCGCACGGCAGCCAGGTCGATCAGCACGGGGTCGTTGTCAAAAAAGCCCGGGGCGTCGGCCACGCGCTCGGCCAGGTCGGCGGCGAACTGCGCGGCGTCGGTGGTCTTGAGCACCACGGCCACCACGGGCAGCGAGGCGCTCTTGAGGTCAAAGCTGGTGCGGGCCTGGGCCGCCGTCGTAAGGGCCATGAATGGGGTGTGGAAAGGAGCGCGGGAACCGTTTCAGAAGGCGCAAAGTGTACCGTGGGGCCACGTAAGCGCTTGTTCACGGCGTGTTTGCACTGTTCGCGCGCCCTCACCCACAAAAAAGCCGGGCGTACCCGGCATTCTTGCTATTGCCAGGGTTCCCCGGCTTAGTTGCGGTCAGCGCGCATGGGGCGGGTTGTCGCACCGCCGGAGCCCGACATGGTCCTGTCTGTGGTTACGGGGGCTGCAGCGGCAGGTGCTGGAGCGGCTTGCGTGGTCGCCGTCGCGGCGCCCCCACCGCCAACGCCCGTGGTGCCCATCGGCGTGCCTTGCGAGCTTTGCTGGCCCGCGCCCGTGGCAGCGTTGGGGCTTGCGGTGGTGGGTGGCGTGCCCTGCGCCATAGCGGTGCCCACAACGGCGACGGTAGCCAGGCCCGCGAGCAATGTCTTGAGTGTGTTCGATGCAGTCATGTGGAGACTCCTTGGTGTGTGGTGAATTTGGAAATCGCCAGCAACATCGCCAGCTGTACCCAGGCTAGTTGTTTGCGGCTGGCGCCACGTCAGCTGGAGACCGGAGCGCGTGTCGGACAGGGACGGGCCTGCACGGTGTGGGTCTTGCATCGCACTCCGAAAACACCCTGTTCAACAAGCCCGCACACACCGTGGGTCAATGGGCATCACTGCGCAGGCAGGTCATAGGCGCCAAAAAATGCGGCGGCCGGTTGTGTCTCGGGCAGCACGTACACCACAGCGCCCGAGCCACGCACCAGGGGGCTCAGCACTTTTTCGTAGAAAGAGACGGGAAGGTTGATGCAACCGAAGGAGATACGGTTGTCTGCGGCGGTGCTGGAGGCCAGCCGCTCCAACCGACGCTCGGCTTTGACGTTGGCCCGCACTCGGTGCATGGAGACCGCCGCGTCGTAGTCCACCCAAACCACGTCTTCGCCATTGGCGTTCAAACCGGTTTCGGCAACGAACCGGCCTGCGGGGGTGGTGCGCTCTTCGGGCAGTACCTGGCCGACGGGCTTGTCCCCCACGCCGGGAACGGTGTGGTCGCCGATGGCCGACCCCATCAGCGCCGGGGCCGCGCCCTGGAGCGCACCGTCGCGGTCAAACACATAGACCTTTGCGTGCATTTTGTCGACCACCACGACCGCGCGGTTCTGGTTGTCACCCGAGTGCAAGGCCCACGCCGCGATCTGGCGGGCTTCGGCCGAGGCGGGCTCCTTACCGAACTGTGCCCTGCGCGGTACCTGGGTTGGCTGCGGCGCTGGCGACGCGACCTTCGCGGGTGATGTGTCTACAGGGTTCGCCAGGTCGGCGCCCAAGAACAGCGCTCCTGTGGTCTGCGATGGCTGCTGCATCGCTGGCCACAGCCGCATAAACCCCAGCACCAGGACGACCAAAACCAGCAGTGCAGCGCCGGACAGCAGCCGGTCCTTGTGCCGTCCATGCCTTTGCCCTTCGCTCCTTGGCGCGGCGCGGTACGGATCTGTGTGGGATACGTTCATGTTGGATCTTTGAAGGGCAAAGGCAAAGGCTTTCGCCGCAGGGTGGTGCAGAGTTGGTGCGTACCCGAAAGCCACACACTAACCAGATCACCCGCCTGGCAGCGTCCGCCAAAGGCGCAACCGCTGTAGGACCAGCGACCCACGCTTGGCGTTGCCTGTCGTCGCCGCGGCGCTGCGCAGGGCCAGAAGGTCACGGCACACAGGCGATCTGAAGCGCAAGGCTTGCCTTTCATAATCGACCGATGTCCCTGTCTGCCCGCAAAACCCATATCGACGCCCTCGCCATCTCCCTGCTGCTCGCCTGCTGCATGTTCTGGGGCTTCCAACAGGTGCTGGTGAAAGCCACGGTGGCCGAGGTGGCGCCCGTGTTCCAGGCCTTTGTGCGCTTTGCGCTGGCCACGGTCGCGGTAGCGGCCTGGTGCTTGTGGCGTGGTGTAGGCCTTTCCGGCGCGGGCGAGCCCGCCGGGGCCACGCGTGCCGGGCTGTTGGCGGGGGCGCTGTTTGCGGGCGAGTTCGCGTGCATCTATCTGGGCCTGCAGTACACCACCGCCTCGCGGCTCACGGTGTTTTTGTATGCCTCGCCTTTCTGGGTGGCATTGCTGCTGCCGCGTTTCATCCCCGGCGAGCGGCTGCAGGGCTGGCAGTGGCTGGGCCTGGCTGCCGCGTTTGTGGGCGTGGGGCTGGCGCTGGGCGACGGGCTGCTGGGCCCTGCCAATGCCGCCCTGCCCCAGGCATGGCTGGGCGATCTGCTCGGGCTGGCGGCCGGGCTGATGTGGGCGCTGACCACGGTGGTCATCCGCACCACACCCCTGGCGCGCGTGGCCCCGGCCAAGCAACTGTTCTACCAGGTGAGCGTGAGCACGGCGGTGCTGCCCGCGCTGTCGCTGGGCCTGGGCGAGTCCTGGGTCTGGCAGTTCAGCGCGTTTGCCTGGGGCTCGCTGCTGGTGCAGGCCCTGGTGGGCGCGTTTGTGAGCTACCTGGCCTGGATGTGGATGCTGGCGCACTACCCTGCCACCAAGATCTCGGTGTTTGTGTTTCTCACACCCGTGTTTGCGCTGCTGTTTGGCGCGCTGTGGCTGGGCGAACCGGTCACGCCGGGGCTGGTGGCGGCACTGGTGCTGGTGGCGGCGGGCATCGTGCTGGTGAATCGGCGGCCTGCGGTGGCGTAGTACCCGTGGCAAAAGAGTTTGCATAAAAAATACGGCCTAGCGCTTCACCATAAAGCGTTTATAGCTATATTTTTAATAGCAAATCTTTGCATTCAGGTGCCGTCAGCCCACCAGGCTCAGTGCATACCGCGTATCCAGCAACACCTGAATGCGCGCACCCAGCGCGGCGCCTTCATCGTCCTCCAGCCGTGTGAACTGCTGGGTCCAAGCCTCAGACTGCGCAAAATTCGGGAACCGAGGCGGTTCGCCCCACAGCCAGTCCGGGTGCGTGGCCCTGGGGCTTCGACCGAACACATGCAGGTGCATCTTGCGGTGCAGCGCGGGGATTTTCGGCCCCTGGGGATGGGCCAGTGGGTTCAGCGCGTTGTTGCCCGCCTCCCAGTAGTTCAGGCAGCCACCGGCGAGCTGCGGCAAGGTGTCGAGCATGGCCCGACCCGTGGCGGCCACCAGGCACGACCAATGCGCCAGCTCTTCGGGCGTCAGCTCGCTGCGTTCCCAGACGGGGCGCGGCGGGTGGACAAGCACATGCCCGCCATCGCTGCGGTGGTTCATGGGCCGCGCGGGCAGGTCAACGGTGCCACCGGCGCAGCGGATCAATGTGGTGTGGATATTCACGGGGACTTCTCCAAAACGGAAGGTTGTAATAAGGGGGCGATGGCCGATCCGTGCCTCATCCGTCGCTGCGCGGCGCCCAGCAGGCGATGGCCGTGGCTGACAGCAGCAAGGCTGCGACGCCATACACCCAGGCGGACGGCGCAATGGGCAGCAGCACCCCCGCCAGCACCGGGCCTGCACCGGCGCCCAGGTCCCGCCAGACCGACCGCGTCGCCAGCGCCTGGATGCGCCCCGGCCCCGGCGTGCGGCGCGCCACCAGCGGTGGCAACAGCGGCAGCAACAGGGCTCGCAAAATCACGATGGCCAGTGCGCTGGTCCACAGCCACCCCAGGCCAAAACCCACCAGGGCCAGCGACGTGAGCACGGCGAAACCCACGAGCAGCACTTCGGCGCCATAGCGCTCGGCCAGGTCGCCACCCACCGCACTCAGCACGATCTCGGCCAGGTAGCGGACCGACAGCAACAGCCCTGCCACGACTACCGGATTGCCCGGCAGCACATCGCGGCCCAGATACGACAGGCCGATGATGAACAGGCCGTCCAGCACCAACCCCTCGACGAATGAAAAGCGGTCCAGGCGGCCCGGCAACTTGCCCCAGCGCTTGGGCGGTGGCGGCAGGGCATGCGGCTGGGCGGGCAAGTGCCGTGTGGCCAGCAAGGCGCACAACGCGACGGCGGCAAACCCCCAGAAGATCTCCCGGGGCTCCCACCACAGCGCGCAGACACCGCCAGCGGGCAGGGCCAGCATGGGCCCCAGCGCTGCAAAGGCGCGCGACTGCCCGGCGCGTCGCGCTGCGCCCACAGGCTCGGCCGTGGCCAGCGCCTGCGTGGCGAGGTTCAGCGCCGCAAAGGCCAGGCCCCACAGCAGCCGCAGGCCCAACAAGGCGATGAAGCCGCTGAGGGTGGCGTACCCCAGCGCACACGCGGCTGCGGCCAGCACCGCCAGCGAGCAGGTGAGGCGCTCGCCATGGCGGGCATAGAACCGCGCCACCGCCCCGTAGCCCGCAATGCGCACGAGGCGGTTTGCGGCCAGCAGAATGCCCGCTTCAAACAGGGTGACGCCAAACGCCGGGGCAAACATCGGCAGCAGCAGGTAGAGCACCGTGTCCCCGGGGAGTGACAGGCCCAGCGCCAAGGCGGCGCGGCGCGAGTGGAGGTCTGAGGCAGAGGGAGTGGCTGAAGGCTGTGGCATGGCCCGCATGGTGCGCGGCGGTGCCCGACGCGACAAACGATATTGCTGCGCGCCATGCGTGACAAAATCGCACGCATGTCACTCCGCCTGCCCCCGCTGAATGCCGTCCGCGCCTTTGCAGCGGCGGCGCGCCACCAGAGCTTTACCCGCGCCGCGCTGGAGCTGCACGTCACCCACAGCGCCATCAGCCGCCAGATCAAGGCGCTGGAATCCCACCTGGGCGTGGAGCTGTTCGAGCGCAAGACGCGGCAGGTGCTGCTCACGGCGGCAGGGCATCAGTTTCACGCGCAAGTCGGGCCTGCACTCGCGCAGATCGGCGCCGCCGCCCAGTCGCTGCGGGGCGATGCCGGGCTGCGCAGCGTCAAGATCAACGTGCGGCCCAGCTTTGCGGTGCGCTGGCTGATCCCCAGGCTGCCGGGTTTTGTGGCCCAGCACCCGGACATCGAGCCCCAGGTCATCACCAGCACGCTGGCACCCGACCACGCGGCCGAGGCTTTCGACCTGGCCCTGCGGCGCGGCCCGCGCGGGTGGCCGCCAGGCATGCAGGTCCACCCGTTTCTGGAAGACGAGGCGCTGGTAGTGGGGTCGCCGGCGCTGTTCGCCCAGCGCCCGGTCACGCGGCCCGAGGCGTTGTCGTCCCACGTGCTGCTGCTGTCCAAGTCGCGCAGCAAGGACTGGGAAAGCTGGAAGAAGCTGGTGAACGCACCGACGCTCCAACCCGCCAGCTGCCTGCAGTTTGACCACCTGCACTTTGTGCTGCAGGCCGCCGTGGATGGGCTGGGTTTTGCGGTGGCCCCGGTGTCGCTGATCACCCACGACCTGGCCTCGGGGCGGCTGGTGTCGCCCATGCCCAGCTTGCGGCTGCCGCTGACGCGGCACTACTTCGGCACGGCCCCAGACCCGTCACCGGAGACACAGTGTCTGGTGCAATGGCTCCGGCAAGAGATGGACGCCCTGCCAGATGCTCAGCCAGATGCGCTGCCGCCGTCAGGGCCTGGGCGCACAGCGCAATATTCAAGCCAAAACAAGCCCTAGCGCTTTACCATCAAGCGCTATTAGCTATACTATTTATAGCAACAAACACTCATTCGCCGTCACTCATCCACCGCGCCGTGCCCGACACGCGGATGGAGCTGCCCACCACCGGCCCGATCTCGGCGCGCAGGCGCGAGCGCATGCCCATGTCCTCGCCCTGCACCACGTCGATGGCGCCGCCATGCGGCCAGCCCAGGTCGCGCAGGTAGCCCGCCAGCGCGGCCGTGGCGGCACCCGTGGCCGGGTCTTCCAGCACGCCGCCTGAGGCAAAAGCGTTGCGGGTGTGCAGCAGGCGGTCTGACTCCACCCACACCAGCACGATGGTGACCAGCCCGGCGCTCACCATCAGCGTGCGGCCCGCGTCCAGCGCGTAGTGCATGGCCGCCAGCACCGCACGGCTGCGCAGGGCCAGCACCAGGTGGTCGGCACCGCCGTGGATGAGCGCGGGCGGGATGCGCGGGTCCAAATCGGCCGCGCTGAGCCCAAAAAGGGCCAGCGCGTCGGCCAGCAACGTGGCAGGCACAGGCCCGCTGCGTGTGGGGGGCGACTGCAGCGCTGCCTGCACCAGATCGCCCTGACCGCGGCCTTCGACCGTGATCTCGGCCTGGCTCAGCGACAGCGCAAACACGCCGTCGCCCTCGCGCTGCGCCAGCGCGGCGCCCAAGGCAATGGTGGCGTGGCCACAAAAGGGCACCTCGCTCTCGGGCGAGAAGTAGCGCACACGCCAGCGGCCACCGCCCAGCGGGGCGGCAAACGCGGTTTCAGAAAAGCCGACCTCGGCAGCGATGCGCTGCATGTCGGCGGGGGCGGGCAACTCGTCACCGATCCACACACCGGCGGGGTTGCCGCCCCGTGTGCCGTCGGAAAACGCTGCGATTTTTTGAAGTGCCATGGTGTTCAACATCCAGAACGACAGGACAGGAGATGGCAGGGCAGCCAGTGGCTCAGAGCTTGGGAATGCGAATCCGGCTGATCATCAACGACCCCGACAGTGCGAACAGCAGCACCAGCGGGTGAAGCGTAAAGCCGCCAATGAGCACCTTTCCAAACCACAGGCTCTCGCGCACAGCGCCCAGGTAGGCGGCCAGGGCCATCAACGCCACCAGCATGATCGAGGTGGGGATGGGCGTGCCTTCAAAGTATTTGACCTTGCCGTCGTCGCCCGACAGGGTTTCGGCCGTCACGTTGTAGCGCGCCAGGCGCGACACGCCGCAGGCCACGAAGTAGGCCAGCACGATGCGGTCATACAGGCCCTGCATGCCGCAGCCGTAGGCAATGATGGCGGGTGCTACGCCGAAGGAGATCACATCGGCCAATGAATCCAGCTCGCGGCCCATGGCCGAACTCTTCTGGCGCCAGCGCGCGATGCGGCCGTCCAGCACATCAAAGATCAGCGCGGCCAGCACCAGGGCGCACGCAAAGTACACATGCAGCACGTCGTTCGTTTCCAGGTACGACATGACCGAGAACAGCGCGCCCACGCCGCAGACCGCATTGCCCAGCGTGAACCAGTCGGCGAGGTGGAACTCACGGATCATCGAAAAACGTTTGGGCGGCTGCGGAGTGTTCATGGAGGGAAGGCGCGCGGCGGAGCGCGCAGTGGCAATCAACAAGGTCCATTATGGGTGTGCCGCAGCACCACCCGGCGCTGAGAGCTTGCGGACGGTCTCGCAGGGGGTCCTGAACCCTCTCTGACATCTGCGCGACTGCTTTTGCGCCAGCACACAGACAGACTGTGGCCATGCGGCGGGCGCAGCCGGGTAGGACGATGCCGCATCCGCCCCCCGCCGGTGACCGACCCGCAGCCCCATAAGACCCGAGAACCGCCATGCGCCTCCCACAGATGCCCCCGCTCCACACGCCTTTCTCCCCCGGTGCCCCGGTGCGCAGCCTGCAGGATGTAGAACGGATTGAAGCCCGCCCCCTGGCCGAAGCGCTGCCAGTGCAAAGCACCTACGAAATCTTTGTGAATTCGGCGGCGGCGTTTGGCGACAAGACGGCGCTGAGCTTTCTGCCCACGGCCGACCCTGCCGCCGAGCCCATCCGCTGGTCGTACGCGCAATTGCTCACCGGCATCCACCAGACGGCCAACCTGCTGCACCACCTGGGCGTGGGGCCAGAGGACGCCGTGGCCGTGCTGCTGCCCGGCTGCCTCGAATACCACCTGGCCCTGTGGGGCGGCGAGGCGGCGGGCATCGTGCAGCCGCTCAACCCCATGCTCACCGACGAGAAGATCGCGGCCATGATGCAGCTCGCGTGCGCCAAGGTACTGATTGCCTACGGCGCCGAAGGTGATCTGGGCTACTGGAGCAAGGCGCTGCGCCTGCGCGCCCTGGTGCCCACGTTGACCACCGTGCTGCGTGTGGCCCCGCACGACGAAGCCCCCGAGGCAACGCCTGCCCTGCCCGCTGGCCTGGTGAACCTGGCCGAGCGCCACCAGCACCCCGACGACCACCTGGTGAGCGGCCGCCACATTGCTGCCACCGACATTGCGGCGTACTTTCACACCGGCGGCACCACCGGCGCGCCCAAGCTCGCGCGCCACAGCCACGGCGCGCAGGTGTTCACCGCCTGGGGCAGCGTGCAGATGCAAGGCATACGGCCCGAGGACGTGGGCATCAACGGCTACCCGCTGTTCCATGTGGCGGGCGTACTGCCGGGCTCGCTGGCTGCGCTGTCGGCGGGGGTGGAGACCATCATCCCCACCACCGGCCTGTTCCGCAACCGCGAGGTGATTGCCAACTACTGGCGGCTGGTGGAGCGCTACCGCTGCACCTACCTGTCGGCCGTGCCCACGGTGCTGGCGGCACTGGCCAACGTGCCGCTGGGCGGCGCCAATATCTCCACGCTGCGCTACTGCCGCACGGGTGCGGCCATCCTCGCGCCCGAGCTGGCAGCGCGGTTTAAGCGCCTGTTTGGCCTGCACATCCACGAAAGCCTGGGCATGACGGAGATGGCCGGCATCTCCACCATCACCCCACCGGGTGTGAACGCACCCGCAGGCTGCGTGGGCTGGCGGCTGCCCTATACCCAGCTGCGCATCGTGGCGCTGGATGCGCAGGGCAATGCGTCGGACCAGGACATGCCACCCGGCCAGCCGGGCATGGTGCTCTTCCAGTCCCCCAACCTGTTCTCAGGTTTTCTCGACGCGGCCGACACGGCCAAGGCGTTTACCCACGATGGCTGGCTGGCCACCGGCGACCTCGGCTTTGTGGACGACCAGGGTCGCCTGCACCTGAGCGGCCGTTCCAAGGACCTCATCATCCGCAGCGGCCACAACATCGACCCCAAGGTGATCGAAGACGCGCTGGGCGCCCACCCCGCCGTGCAACTTGCTGCCGCCGTGGGTGCGCCCGACGCCTATGCGGGCGAGCTGCCCGTGGTCTACGCCACGCTGCGGCCCGGCGTGCAGGTGACGGAAGCGGAGCTGATGGCCTTCACCGCCGAACGCGTGGACGAGGCCGTGGCCCGCCCGCGCTGGGTGCAGGTGATCGAGCACATGCCCGTGACCAACGTGGGCAAGATCTACAAGCCCGAGCTGCGCCAGCGTGCGGCTTGCCACACGGTGCAGGCGCTGGTGGATGGCGTGTGTGCCGCCGAAGCCCCAGGCCAGCCCCGCCCAGAGGTTCAGCCCGAAGGCGACAACGCGGTGCGTGTGGCCGTGGCCCCCGGCGCACAGGCAGACGCACTGGCCACCCGCCTGCGCGAGGTGCTTGCGCCCCTGCCCCTCACCGTGCGCATTACCACCGCCCCCGCCGCAGGGAGCCCCCAGACCGCATAAGCCCATGGCGTGACAGCCAGGCCCCGGCCCGCCACCATGCATGCGGAGCCCGCTGAGTGAATTTTGATAACCATGACAGGAGACAAACCGATGCACTTCCACCCCCTGATGTCCCGCCGCACCTGGCTCGGCGCCGCTGCGCTGGCCGCCGCTTTCACCGGCACGTCGGCCTTCGCGCAGGCCTACCCCAACAAGCCCATCAAGATCGTGGTGCCCTTTGCCGCTGGCGGCGCCACCGATGTGCTGGCACGCGTGCTGGCCGAAAAGATGGCCGTGGGCCTGGGCCAGCCGATGGTTATCGACAACAAACCCGGCGCGGCCGGCATCATCGGCACCGACGCGGTGGCCAAGGCGGCGCCCGATGGCTACACGCTGCTGCTGGGCCTGAGCAACTCCATGCTCACCAACCAGTTCCTCTACACCAAGCTGCCCTACAGCCCCGAGCGCGACATCGCGCCCATCTACCAGATCGCCATCGCGCCGCTGGTGCTGGTGGCGCACCCCAGCGTGACCGCATCCACGGGGCCCGAACTGCTCAAGTACGTGGTGGCCAACAAGGGCAAGGTGGCCTATGGCTCGTACGGCACGGGCGCGTATCCGCACCTGGCCGGGGCCTACATGAGCCTCACGCAGAATGCCGACATGAGCCACGTGGCCTACCGGGGCGAGGCGCCCATGGTGCAGGACCTGCTCGGCGGCCAGATCCAGATCGCGTTTGCCAGCGCGCTGCAGGTCAAGCCCCACATCGAGGCGGGCAAGCTCAAGGCCATTGGCGTGAGCGGCGAGCGCCGCATGGGCACCCTGCCCAATGTGCCCAGCCTGGCCGAACAGGGCCTGAACGACGAGGCCTACCGCGTGGCCGGGTGGCTGGCGTTTGGCGCACCCGCCGGCACGCCCCCTGCCATCCTGGAGCGCATTGCCGCCGAAGTACGCAAGGCCACCGAGCAACCCGATGTAGCGCAGCGCATTGCGGCCATGGGCTTTGATGTGCAGAACAGCTCACCCGCGCTGTTTGCGGCGGCGATTGCGAAGGAACGGCCGGTGTGGGAGAGGTTGATCAAGGCATCTGGCGCCAAACTGGATTAGTGCGTTGGTGGGGAGGGGGCCACCGCGGTGGCATCAGCCACAGAGCCCCCAAACAGACTCTGTCCTCGCAACTAACGGCGGCAGACCGGAATACTGCTGGCTCATAAGGGCGCACTTCAATGAACGAAATAGGTCCTACCGCTTATCTCGAAAGCACATAAGGCCCTGCACAACCAGCTTGAACTATTCAACCATCGCAGTTAGCCAACTGCTGCACAGGCCATCAAGTGCGGTATCAGCCAGAACTCGGAAATCAGGGTGAGAGCTACAAACGGCCCTGTCTCCCTCCTCTCAAGGCAATACAGGCTACGGACCTTGGCGACAAAATGGCTTACACGCTGGGTTGTGTCTGTTTTCTCTGCTCCAGCCAGACCAGCAAGGCGTCTGCAGCCATGGGCTTGCTGTAAAAGTATCCCTGCATGGTGTTGCAACCCATACCCAACAGCTGGTCTACTTGTCCTTGGGTTTCTACTCCTTCAGCAATCAACCCCATCTGCAGGCTCTTGCCCAACTGAATGATCGCCGACGCTATGGAGACGCTCTGGTGTGATGTCGCAAGCTGCGACACGAATGATTTGTCAATTTTGAGTACATCCACCGGCAGCTGGCTAAGGTAGGCCAAACTGGAGTAACCCGTACCGAAATCATCCAGGGCGACCCGGAAACCATGCTGCCGGAGCCGGTCAAGAAGGTGCTTCATATTATCGGCATCCCGCATCAATTGCCCTTCGGTAATCTCCAGCTCAATGCACTCTGGATTGACGCCATGCGCAGCACATAGCTCGCACAGCGATTCCAAATAATCGGGTTGCGCAAATTGAACGATGGAGACATTGATAGCCACATGAAGGTTGTGACCCAGAGCGCGCGCATTTTTGATCTGCTTGCATGCATCCAGGAGCACTGCGCGGCCCAAGGCAACAATCAGCCCGGTCTCCTCGGCATATGCGATGAACTCTGATGGTGCGATCAATTCACCGGATTCATCTCGAAGCCGAACAAGAGCCTCTACGGTATCCACTCTCAGGCTGGGCACTTCAACTTGTGGCTGGTAATGAACTTCCACCCTGCCATTGTCTATTGCTGCGCGCAGGGTTTTTCCTGTGCGGCTGCGTTGCATGAGCATGTGCTCTATGGATGCCGAGTGAAAGCTGTAGCGATTGCGTCCGTCGGATTTGGCCCGGTACAGCGCTGAATCTGCATGCCGCATGAGATCCTCTCGCGTCAACGCATCGTCAGGATAGACGCTGATACCCACGCTGCAGCCCACATGGAAATCAGTGCCTTCGATTATGATCGTCGAGGACACCCCATCAATCGCTGCCTGCGCCAGAAGCCGCGCTTGTTCAGGCGATTGAATTTCGGGGAGCAGGATCATGAATTCATCACCCCCTTGCCTGCTGACTGTGGCGTCGCTGGAAAAAGTAGCGGTCAACCGATCAGCCACAGTGCGCAGGATCAAATCCCCAATGTGGTGGCCATGTGAGTCGTTGACAAATTTGAAGTGATCCAGGTCCAGAATCATTAACGCCAACGAGCCATGTGCAGCCACCGCTGACCGCATGGCCTGCGATATCCGGTCTGCCAGCAGCAGGCGATTGGGCAGGTCCGTCAACTGGTCATGCTGCGCCAGATGGGTCATCTTGATGGCCATCGCGCGTGTCTCACTCACGTCGTGAAACACGATCACGGCACCCACAATGTTGCCCTCGGCGTCCCGAATGGGAGACGCCGAATCTTCGACCGGAACCCGGTGGCCGTTGCGGGTGACCAGCAAGGTGTCCAGCGCCATGCCGACCGTTCTTTGCTGCACGAGCGCGATGCGTATGGGGTTCTGGAGCGTGACCTCCTCGCCATGGCTGCGCAGGGGCATGACGCTCTCGATAGGTTGACCCAATGCGTCTTCCATCGCCCATTCGGTCATCGTCTCGGCAACGGGGTTCATGTAAGTGATGCGGCCCAAAGCGTCTGTGGCAATCACGCTGTCGCCAATCGAACTCAAAATGACCTGCGCGCGCTCGCGTTCCTCGCCGAGCGCGGCCTCGGCAGCACTGACTGCTGTGACATCCGTGAGCAGAAGCAACGCGCCCCAGGCGTTTTTTGCGTCCAGCCGCAGCACAGCCGACGCATGAATATGCCGTTTGCTGCCGTCGGTTGCGCGGTAACTCAGTGCGATGCTGGCGTCCGCGGGTGATTTGTCCCGCCCTGCCTGGTGCAGCAGGCGTTCCAGCAGCGTATGCACACTGTGCGCCAGTTCCTCTGCCAGCACGGCCCGAACCGGCGCGCCCGCGAATCCACCGGGTGGAACACCAAACCAGCGGCCGTCCTGGTCGCTGCAAAGCTGGCATCTGAGGTCGCTGTCCCAGAACGTGATGTGCCCTGGCACATTCTTGATGACATCGGCCAAGTCACGCTGCGTGCTCCAAAGCCTCCGCTGCTCGCGGCGCAGGGCAAGCTGCACTTGCACCCTTGCTCTTACCAGCTGGATGTTGAAAGGCTTGGGAACGAAGTCTGACGCACCCACTTCAAAGGCCTTCAGCTCATGATCCACATCACCGTTGCTGGTGATGAAAATGATGGCGGCGTCCTGCGTTTCTGGGCAGCTCTTTAAATCAGCACACAGCTGATAGCCGTCACGATCTGGCATGGAGATATCCAGAAGAACCACGCTGGGCTTCAATCGTTTCGCCAGGCTCAAGACTTCGGTGGCCCGGGTGGTGAAGGCGACGGTCCCGAGGTCCTTGACTACAGCATGCAGCGTTTGCACGCAGACGACATCGTCATCAACGATAAGAATATGTTCAGCTTGTTCGCCATGATGGTCGCGCGCTGTGATTGCCCCACTGGACATGTTGTATTGCCTTTCAGATATGGCCAAGCTTTCGCCCTCCGCTGATAAGTGTGCGTCAATAATGTGAAAATCGCTGCACGAAAAATGTGCAGGTAGCGGCCCTTAATGGGGCGGGGGGCGGGGACGGGCCCCACGTCGCCCCATCTCATGGGAGCGTAAACACCACGCGGAGAACGACCACCCCATGCGCTTGAACAAGCTGTCATTGTCCCCACTGGTCTGGACGGCCGCCACATTGGCCATCGGGCTTGCGGCGAGTGTGCTGCTGGCCTGCTACCAGAAAGATTCCAACACCCGATCCGCTCAATCCAGATTTGAAGCGCTCTCCGAGGATGTCGTTGAGCGCCTGCAGCGGCGTATACAACTCTATGAGTACGGCCTGCGGGGGGCCAGAGCGGTGGTCGTCACGGCTGGCGAGACGGGTATCAACCCACGCTTGTTCCGCCAATACACCGAGACGCGCAATTTCGCGGAAGAGTTTCCGGGCGCGCGGGGGTTCGGCTTCATTCGAAGGGTGCCCAGGCCGCAAACGGATGCTTATCTGCAAGCCCGACGGGCAGACGGACTCCCGGATTTTTCAATCAAGTCACTGAACGAGCACACTGAAGAACGCTTCGTCATTGAGTACATCGAACCGGTGGAGCGCAACCGTGTGGCCCAGGGGTTGGACATAGGATCGGAAGCGAATCGCCGCCAAGCCGCTGTGTCTGCCATGCAAACAGGCAAGGCCACGATCACCGGCCCCATCACCCTGATCCAGGCAGCTGGGGACCCACAGCGCTCCGTGCTGTTCCTGCTGCCGGTATACCGCAGCGGCGCCACCCCTGCAGAGGTTGATCAGCGTGAATCCAATGCGTTCGGCTGGGCCTACGCACCCCTGGCATTGAGTGAGGTGTTGGCCGACTTCAACATGGCGCAGTTGCAGTACGACCTGTCCATCACGGATGTTTCCAACCCCTCCACACCCGAGGCCGTTTTCGACAGCCGCCGGCAATCCGACGGGGGCGATATCACTTTTCATCAAACCCTGGAGCGCGAAATCTACGGCCGTTTGTGGCGCTTTAACCTGACAGCGCGGCCCGAGTTCGTTGCAAGCCTGGGCCAGTTTTCCTGGCTTGCCGTACTCGCAATCGGGGGGGGTACAAGCCTTCTGATTGCACTGTTGGTGGGGTCGGCGCGGGTTGGCATCGAACGCAAGCGGAAAAACCTGCTGCAGCAGGCCCAGCTGGCCACCATTGTGGAGAACTCCGCAGACGCCATCGTGGGCGAATCCACGGACGGAAAAGTCATCATCTGGAACCCGGCCGCGGAGCGCCTGTTTGGATATGAACGGCGCGACGTGATCGGTCAGCCCATGATTGAGCGCATGACGCCGGAGGCCGAAAAAGCCGAAGAACAGTTGTTGGTGCAAAAGGTAAAGTCCCAAAGCCACGTACAGCCCGCGGACAGAGCGCTACTAACCCGGAGTGGCGCCCCCGCGCTGGTTTCCGTAGCGGCAAGTCCCATACGTGATGAACAAGGCGAGATCATCGGCATCGCGCGGTTCATCCGCGACATCCAAGACCGCCTGCGTGCAGAAAAGGCAGTGGTGGACCTTGCCGCCAGCCTGGAAAAGCAGGTGGAAAGCCGCACGGCCGAGCTGGAAACGGCACGCCACGACCTGCAGACGGTGCTGGATTCCGTGCCGTCAATGATCGGCTACTGGGACAAGAACTTGCGAAACCGCGTTGCCAATCGCGCCTACACCGATTGGTTTGGTATGGATGCGCGCACTCTTTTTGGCAAGTCGATGGTGGACGTGCTGGGCGGCGATCTTCTTGCGCGCAATCAGTCCTACATTGACGCCGCGCTGCGGGGTGAGCGGCAACAGTTTGAAAGAGCCATTCCCCGTCTCGACGGCAGAGGAATGCGCCATGCGCTGACCAACTATTTGCCCGACATCGTTGGCGGCGAAGTGCGTGGCTTTTATGTGATCGTGCATGACGTGACCGAAGTGGTGGAGAGTCGGCAAGCCATCAGCAAGGAACGCGAGCGGCTGACGCACATCATCGAAGGCACCCACGTTGGCACCTGGGAATGGAACGCCCAGACCGGCGAGATCATCATCAACGAGCGCTGGGCGGAAATCATCGGCTACTCCCTGGCTGAACTGAGCCCTACGACGATTGATACCTGGAAGGCCCACGCGCACCCCGATGACTTGCCGCAGGCGCAAGCGCTTCTCGACCAGCATTTCAAGGGCATCAATCCGCAGTACCAGAGCGTCATGCGCATGCGCCACAAGCAAGGGCACTGGGTGTGGATCCAGTCGCGTGGCAGGACGTTCACCCGCACGCCTGCGGGCGAGCCCGAATGGATGTACGGAACACACCAGGACATTACGGCGGCCAAAGAGGCCGAAGTACGACTTCAGGAAGTGGTTGCCATGCTGGGTGGAGTGCTCAGTGCTGCCACCCAGCAATCCATCATCACCACCGACAAAGACGGCATCATCAAGCTCTTCAATACCGGGGCTGAAAAAATGTTGGGCTATACGGCCCAGGAGCTTGTGGGTATCAGCTCTCCGGCTCCCTTGCATCTGCGAGAGGAAGTGGAGGCCTACGGCGAAGAACTGTCGCAGCGCTACGGGTATCCCGTAGAGGGCTTCAGGGCGTTTGTGCATGAGGCCGAGCGGCTGGGCTTTGAAACCCGCGAATGGACGTATGTGCGCAAAGACGGGCATCAACTGCGTGTGCAGCTCTCCGTCAACGCGATTCGCGACACGCACGGCGACATTCTGGGCTACCTCGGTATTGCGCAGGACATGACGGAACGGCACCGCCAGGACCGGGCCCTGCGCCATGCCAAGGCAGCTGCCGAAACCGCCAGCACGGCCAAAAGCATGTTTCTTGCAAACATGAGCCACGAAATCCGCACGCCCATGAACGCGGTGCTGGGGGTGGCCCATTTGCTGGCAGACACATCGCTCGATGACGACCAGCGTCAGCTCCTGAAAAAGCTCCAGATCGCGGGCCGCTCATTGTTGGGAATCATCAACGACATTCTGGACATCTCCAAGATTGAAGCGGGCGAGATGACCACCGAATCGGTCATCTTTCCTTTGCCCGAACTGATCAGCGAGCTTGTGCAGCTCTACTCTCCACAGGCCGAAGCGAAGGGTGTGGTGCTGCAGGCGCGCGACGTGAATGATCTTCCGGTGGCACTGGAGGGCGACCCGACACGGCTTCGCCAGGTGCTTTCCAACCTGGTGGGCAATGCCATCAAGTTCACCCAGCAGGGCTCTGTACGGCTTGAGGTGGAGCGCGTGCACAGCACCGCCCCCGTGGATCAGCGCGCCTGGTTGAAGTTCTCCGTCATAGATACCGGTGAAGGCGTTTCCGAGTCGGCAACGAAGAACCTGTTCACGCCTTTCGCCCAGGCGGACACGTCCACCACGCGCCGATTTGGTGGCACCGGGTTGGGACTTTCCATCGTCAAGCGCATGGCCCAGCTGATGGGCGGCGATGTGGGGGTAGAAAGTGTTCTGGGCCAAGGCAGTACGTTCTGGGTGCAGTTGCCGTTCGCCCTCCCAGACGAAACCGAGTTTGTGTCGCCCTTGGCGTCCAAACAAGACCGACTGACCGTGTTCATAGCGGATGACAACGAAATTGATCTGGAGGGGCTGACCAGAATGTGCCAGGCCTTTGGCTGGCGCACGACGGCGGTTGCGTCAGGCACCGAGCTGGTGCACCGCATGCAGGACCTGGCCGATGCACACAAGGCACTGCCCGACGCGCTGGTGGTTGACTGGAAGATGCCCGGTCTGGACGGAATTGAGGCACTGGACATGTTGGCAGATCGGCTGGGGGCAGCGACACTTCCTGCCACCCTGGTGGTGTCTGCCCACGAACGGGATCAAGTGGCAGCCCATGACCGCTTCGGGATCGTCAACCGTATTCTGACCAAACCCGTCAACCCGTCCACCCTGTTCAATGCCGTCAACGCCTCCGTGGCAGAGCACACCGGTAATCATGACCACGTGATTGCCAGCACCCGACTGGACTCGATGCGCGGCTCTTGGCTTCAAGGTCTGCGCATTTTGCTGGTGGACGACAGCGACATCAATTTGGAGGTTGCGCGCAGAATTCTCGAAAAAGAAGGGGCCACTGTGGAGGTCCGGACAAACGGTCGCGAGGCGGTGGAGGCACTTAAATATTCGCTGTCCGACACCGTGGCCTATGACGCCGTGCTGATGGACGTGCAGATGCCGATCATGGATGGCTATGAGGCCACGTCTTTTGCGCGCCGTGAGTTGGGCATGACGGAAATCCCGATCATTGCGCTCACTGCGGGCGCGCTGTCCGAAGAAAGGCGGCGCGCTGAGGCGGCAGGCATGGACGCGTTCCTTACCAAGCCGCTGGACCCGGCGCTTTTGGTGCGGACCTTGCACAAGCATGTCAGCAAGCGAAGAGGGACACCGGTAGCAGTTGCGGTGGCCATCAGAGAGGCTGCTGCCGCACAGGCTTCGCCTCCACACTGGCCAGAGATTGAGGGCATCGACGCCGCCGTGTCGATGAAGTTGCTGCAAGGCGATGAAGACCTTTTTGTCGGCTTGCTGCAACGCTTTGTGAACGACTACGGCAACGCCGATTTCGAGCTGCCCACAGATCACAGTGCGGAGGCGCGCGCGGCTTTCATAGCGCGCGTTCACAAGCTGCGCGGCTCCTCGGGCATGTTGGGTGCCAAACCGCTGCATGCCGTTGCGTCCACGCTAGAGGCGCAACTGCGCGACCTGGACAACCAGCCGTCTGAGCGCACGTCGCTTGACGCATTGATTGCCAGTTCGATCGCATCGCTCAATAGCGCTTTGCAGCAGTTGACAGCGGCCTCGTCTGACACCCGCGCTGCGTTCGCAAAGAAAACCGCCGCATCGCGCGAACCGGTGCCTGCGCAGGCACGCGACATGCCAGCCCCCACCATCGACGAGGCGGGTTTACAGAGAATTCATGCTTTCGTGCAACTGCTTGAAAGGCAAGACTTGGCGGCCATGGGGCAGGTTGATGCTGTGGCCGCAGATTTGCTGGCGTTAATGGGCCCAGAGGACCTGGCCGTGCTGATTGACGCTGTTCAAGCGCTCGACTTTTCGTCGGCACAGCAAACAATTGCCGCCCGGCTGCCAGAGAGGGCGTGACGAATTTCCATCAACCGGCATGACCCGACCAGGCCTCGGTGGCCTTCGTCGGCTTAAGATGTTTTGACAACTGTATTTCTAGCAAGAGCCCCCTACCCATGTCCCCCCCACTTGATTCAGACCGCGCCAGTCTTCTGATCGTTGATGACGATATCTCGGTGATCCAGGTTCTGGCCAAGGCACTTGCTGGCATCGGGAGCATCCGGTACGCGCTGAACGGCAGCGATGCGCTGCGACTGGCAGAGCAAGAGCCGCCCGACGTCGTTTTGCTGGACGCCCATATGCCAGGCATGACGGGCTTTGAAGTGTTGGTCGCCATGCGCGCCCAGCCCCTGTTGGAGGACGTGCCGGTCATCTTCATCACCAGCCACAGCAGCCAGGAGATGGAAGAAGAAGGGCTGGCCAAGGGCGCTGCTGACTTCATCGCAAAACCTTTTCACCCGGCCATTGTTGCTGCGCGCGTGAGAACACAGGTGAGGCTCAAACGCGCCCTGGACCGGCTGCGCCAGCTTTCCTCCACCGACGCGCTCACCGGCGTGTCCAACCGGCGCACGCTGGATGAAACACTGCCGCAGGAGTGCAAGCGCGCTCAGCGCAACCGAACCCCCTTGTCGGTCATCATGCTGGACGTGGATCATTTCAAGCGATTCAACGACACCTACGGGCACGCAGCGGGTGATGACGCCTTGAAAGCCGTGGCCAACGCCATGCTGGCATCGACCAACCGCCCGGCCGATCTGGTCGCCCGCTATGGCGGAGAAGAATTTGCGGTGGTGCTGCCCAGCACGGATGGTGCCGGTGCCATGGCGGTGGCGAGAACGCTGATGGACAACGTGGCCGCACTCAAGATCCCCCATGTGGCTTCAGAGACGGGGTTTTTGACCGTTTCCTTGGGCATTGGCTGCTTTGATCAGGAGTCCAGCCACTGGAATGCGCCCCCCGCAGGTCTCAGGGACCTGACCAGCAGCGCCGCGCAACCGGTGTGCGACGCCATGCTGTTGAAAACGGCCGACGAATCGTTGTATGCGGCAAAGCAAGGCGGGCGGGCGCAAGCAGTGCTGGCGCGGTGTCACGGCGCCATCGACTCCTGACAACCAGTTCAAGGCCCGGAGGCGGGCCCGTCACGTCCGCCTTGCGAGCGAAACACCCGCCCTCTCTCGCTACGGCTGTTCAGGCACTGCTTGTCGGTCAGCCGCAAAAGCGACGTACCAGTCCAGGCACCCCGGGTTCGCCATGGCGTCCTTGTTGACCACCTTCTCGATCGGCTGGCCCAGCAGCAGCTTCTTGATGGGCAGCTCCTGCTTCTTGCCGCTCAAAGTGCGCGGAACTTCGGCCACCACAAAGATGTCGTCGGGCACAAAACGCGGGCTCAGGGCCGTGCGCACTGCGCCGTTGATGCGGCCGCGCAGGGCATCGTCCAGCGCCTGGCCGGGGCGCAGCACCACAAACAGCGGCATGTAGCTCTCGCGGCCCAGGTATTCCAGGTCCACCACCAGGCTGTCGAGCACTTCGGGTAGCGCCTCCACCGCGCTGTAGATCTCGCTCGTGCCCATGCGCAGGCCGTGGCGGTTGATGGTGGCGTCGCTGCGGCCGTAGATGACGCAACCGCCGTTGGCGCCGATCTTGAGCCAGTCGCCATGTCTCCACACCGCGCCCATGCTCGCGGGGCCATCGCCACCGCCGGGCTGGCGACCGTGGCCTGCGGGGTACATGTCGAAGTAGCTCGACAGGTAACGCGAACCATCCTTGTCGCCCCACAGGTAGAGGGGCATCGACGGAATGGGTTGCGCGCAGACCAGCTCGCCCACCTCGTCCATCACCGGCAGGCCCTCGGCGTTCCAGGACTCCACGGCCGCACCGAGCATGCGGCACTGCATCTCGCCCGGCACCTGCGGCATCTCGCGGTTGCCGCCGATGAAGGCGCCGCAGAAGTCGGTGCCGCCCGAGATGTTGTTCCACCAGATGTCGTGCGTGCCCAGCGCCTCGAACTGCGCCGTGCCCCACTGCTGCACCTCGGGCGACAGCGGCGAGCCGGTGGTGCCCAGCGCGCGGATGCGCGTCAGGTCGCCATAGTCGCTGAGCGTGATGCCCGCCTTCATGCAGTTGGCAAAAAACGCCGCGCCCGCGCCGAAGAAGGTCACCCCCGTCTCGGCCGCAAAGCGCCACAGCACGCCCCAGTCGGGGTGGTCCTTGCTGCCGCCGGGGTTGCCGTCGTAGATCACGCAGGTGGTGCCCGAGAGCAGGCCGCTGAGCTGCGCGTTCCACATCACCCAGCCCGTGGAGCTGTACCAGTGGTAGCGCTCGCCCAAGCTGTTGGGTTCGTAGCTGCAGCCGATGTCGTTGTGCAGCACCTTGAGCTGCAGCGCCACCAGCACCGTGCCGCCATGGCCGTGCACGATGGGCTTCGGGAGCCCCGTGGTGCCGCTGGAATAGACGATCCATAGCGGGTGGTCAAACGGCAGCCACATCGGTTCAAACGCTGCGGTTTCCGCATCATTTTGTGCCGTAGCGCTTGTCCAGCTTGCGCAGCCAGCTATCGAAACAGAAGCATCAAGATTACCCAGCAACACCACATGCTGCACGCTGGGCAGGTCGGCGCGCAGCTCGGCCAGCACGCCAGTGCGGTCGTGGTCGCGCCCGCCGTAGGTCACGCCGTCCACGGCGATCAGCACCTTGGGCTCGATCTGGCGGAAGCGGTCGAGCACTGCGTGCGTGCCCATGTCGGGCGCGCAGATGCTCCACACGCCGCCGATGCTCACCGTGGCCAGAAAGGCGACCATGGCCTCGGGCACGTTGGGCAGGTAGGCGGCCACGCGGTCGCCGGGCTGGATGCCCTGGGCCTTGAGGTGCAGCGCCAGCGACGCGACCTGGCGGCGCAGCTCGGGCCAGCTCAGCTCGCGGTGGTTGCCTTTTTCATTGCGGCTGATGATGGCGGGCAGACCCGCTGCGTGCGCCGCATCGACATGGCGCAGCGCCTGGCGCGCGTAGTTGACCTGAGCGCCAGGAAACCACTGGGCGCCGGGCATGGTGTTTTTGCCCAGCACGGCGGTGTGGGGCGTGGGCGATTCGATCCGGAAATAGTCCCACACGCTTTGCCAGAACGCATCCAGCTCGGTGGTGGACCAGCGCCACAGCGCGTCGTAGCTGTCGAACTGCAGGCCGCGCTGGTCGCGCAGCCAGTTCTGGTACAGGCGGATCTGGGGAATGTAAGGCGGGGTTTTGTGTGTTGTCTCCATGGCGACGCAGCGTACCAGTGCCACCGCGCTCCGGCCAGCAGGGCCCGTCACCGGCTTGACAGGGCGGGTGAAGGTGCTGCGGTTGTCCTTCGGGCCCCGTCTGACAAAAATGGAACCACGCTGTGACAGCAGTGCCTGGCAGCAGCCGCTGTCTTCGGTGGGGTAGCAGGAACTTCGCATCGGCACAAGA
The DNA here is from genome assembly GCF_013376875.1 of Acidovorax sp. JMULE5. Taxonomy (GTDB): domain Bacteria; phylum Pseudomonadota; class Gammaproteobacteria; order Burkholderiales; family Burkholderiaceae_C; genus Acidovorax; species Acidovorax facilis. The sequence goes on along the minus strand of NZ_CP035951.1, from coordinate 3,758,154 downwards.
TTTGCATTGCATAACCCTTTGCCGCCCGTGGCGCCGCGCCATTGCCTGCCCTGTACCCCGGATACCGATCAAGACGCCAAGACGCATGACCCACAACCACAAAGACTTTGCAGCGCGGCGCCGCGTTCTAAAGGGCATGGCCGCCATGCCGCTGGCAGGCACGCTGGTGGCCTGTGGTGGCAACCCGGCCGACGCCACCAACACACCGCCCACCACCTCCGCTCCCATTGGCGGGGACACCCCGCCCCCCGCGCCAACGCCAGGTACCACGCCCCCCACAGCACCACCGGCGCCGGCAGTGCCCCCCACCGCGCCGCCCTCCCCCGCGACGCCTCCCTCCACACCGCCAGGCACCCCGCCTCCGCCTTCGGCCCCGCCACCCCCCGCACCACCACCACCACCACCACCACCCCCCGCACCACCACCACCACCACCACCACCACCACCACCACCTCCTCCTCCTCCGCCACCCGCCCCCAGCGCCTTTGTGCACCCGGGCGGGCTACACACGGACGCTGACTTTGCGCGCATGCGCACCAAGATTGCCGAGGGTGCAGCGCCCTGGGTCAGTGGCTGGAACGCGCTGCAAAACTCAGGCCATTCCTCGTTGAGCGCGGACATGTGGCCCCACCCGCTGGCCGTGGTGATCCGTGGCGGCGATGGGCAGAACTTCGGCACCATGATCAAGGACATGCAGCGTGCCTACCAGCTGGCGCTGCGCTGGAAGGTTTCGCAGGAAAACGCCTATGCCGACCGTGCCGTGGCGTTCCTGGATGCGTGGTCGAGCACCATGACCACGCTCACCGGCAATGCGGACCGCTACCTTGCTGCTGGCATCTACGGCTACCAGTGGGCCAATACGGTGGAACTCCTGCGCAGCTACCCCGGCTGGTCGCCCGAGGGCCTGGCCCGGTTCCAGAAACTGCTGCTGGAAGTGTTTTACCCGCTGAGCCACCGCTTTCTAGAGGAACACAACGGCGCCAACATCACCAACTACTGGGCCAACTGGGACCTGTGCAACATCAACGCCATCATGGCCATCGGCATCTGCTGTGACCGGCGCGACCTGTACAACGAGGCCATCAATTACTACAAGAACGGCCGGGGCAATGGCGCGGCCGCGCACAACGTCTATGCCATCCACCCCGGGCACCTGGGGCAATGGCAAGAGAGCGGGCGCGACCAAGGACATGCCACGCTGGGCATGTCGCTGTGCGGCGCGCTGTGCGAAATGGCGTGGTCGCAGGGCGACGATCTGTACGGCTACTGGAACAACCGGCTTCTCTCAGCCGCCGAATACGTGGCGGCCAGCAACCTGGCCGATGCGGGTGGCGCGTATCCGGCGCTGCCGTTCTCACGCTATGCCAACCGCCAGGGCACCTTCACCGGCGTCTCTCCTGCGGGGCGGCCACACCTGCGCCAGTGCTGGGAGCTGCTGTACAACCATTACGTCAACCGCAAGGGGCTCTCTGCGCCCTACACAACGGCCATGGCGGCCAAACTGCGGCCCGAGCAGCGCGGCACCGGGGACGACCCCGGCATGGGCACCTTGACCTTCTCGCGCGAGCCGATTGCAGCCGGGGCCGCGCCCAGCGGCCTCACGGCCCACCTCGTGAATGGCCAGGTGCTGCTGTCCTGGTGGGGCAGCGCCTACGCCACGGCCTATGAGGTGCAGCGCGCACCCGCAGCGTCCGGCCCATTCACCACACTCACCAGCGTGGGCGAACAACGCACCTATACCGACGCACCCGGCGCGGGCACCTGGCACTACCGCATCGTGGCAGTCACCCCAACGGGCCGGCTCACGGGCGCCGAGGTCCGCAGTGTTGACACTACGCCGCAGCTGAGGCTGCATCTGCCCTTGAACGAGGGCAGCGGAACGTCGGCCACCGACCAGAGCGGCAACGCACTGCATGGCCGACTGGTGGGCGCCACGTCCTGGGGCGCTGGCCGCACGGCGGGCAGCAGCGCCGTAGCGCTCGACGGCGCCAGCGGCCACGTGGCCCTGCCCACGGGCATCATGAAAGACTTGGCCGACTTCACGATCTCAGTCTGGGTCTACCGGCAAAGCGCCAGCGCCGGGAACGCCCGCGTGTTTGACATCGGCTCCAGCGACATCGCCTATCTGGCCCTGCTCGCCAACACCAGCACGCTGCGCTTTGCCTCCACCGGCACCACCTATTTCGGCGAGGAAAACGTCACGTCCTCGGTGGCGCTGGGCACGGGCCGGTGGGTGCACCTGGCGGTGGCCCGCCGGGGCACCACCGTGACCCTGTTTGTGGACGGGCAGGCCACCGGCACCCTGGCCGATGCGCCCTTTGCGCCCCACCAGCTGGGCGCCACCACGCAGAACTGGCTGGGCCGCGCGCAGTACGGGTCCGACCCTTACTTTGCGGGCCGCATGCAGGATTTCCGCCTCTACAGCGGGGCGCTGACTTCGGCGCAGATCGCGGCCCTGGCCCAGTGACGCGCTGCACAGCCCCGGCGGCACACCGGGGCTGTGCGCGATACCGGCTTCCAAAACACTGCTGGCAACAGGGGCAGGCTTATTTCGCACAGTTGTGCTAAATTTCGCTCATGGATGCTAAGACCCAAAAATCGGAACTCACCCGCGCCGCCATTGTGGGCGCGGCGCTGGACCTGGCTGCGGCCGAGGGGCTGGAGTCGATCACGCTGCAGGCCGTGGCCGACCGCGTGGGCCTGTCCAAGAGCGGCGTGTTCTCGCGCGCCGGCTCGCGCGAGGCGCTGCAGAAGGCGGTGATCGAGGAGTTTGGCCGCCGCTTCCTGGCCGATGTGTTTGTGCCCGCCATGCAGCACCCCAAGGGCCTGCCGCGCCTCCAAGAAATCGTGCGCCGCTGGATTGCCCGCACGCGCGATGTGGAGGCTTTCACCGGCTGCATCTACACCGCAGGGGCCTTCGAGCTGGACGACCGCGAAGGCGAGCTGCGCGACCTGCTGCATTCGGAGATCACCCGCTGGCGCGCGGCACTGCGCCGCACGGTGATCCAGTCCATCGAGGCCGGCCACCTGCCCGCCGACACCCCGCCCGACCAGCTGGTGGGCGAGATCTATTCCATGATCATGGGCTTGTTGCACGACGTACGCTTCCTGCGCGATCCGCAGGCAGTGGCACGCACCGAGGCGTCCTGGGCGCGCCTCGTCAAGAGCTACACCAATGGATCACCCCCCTGAGCGGCTTCGCCGCTTCCCCCCGCTCTCGCATTGCTGCGCAATGCGGGCAGGGGGACGACGCCAGCGCGGCGGGGCGGCCCTTGCGCGGCGTCCCTCGCCTGGGCAGCGCCCGTTTTGCAGACCGCGCACCCAGCATTGAGTCGCTGACTTTGGATATTGCTCAGAAATAGCTCCTTTTTTTCACTCAATTTCGCACAACCGTGCGAAGAAAGGAACCACTATGTTGATCATCCTGGGCATTGCCGCCATTGCGGCCGCAGTGGGCGCCATCCGGTCGCTGCGCAGCACCCTCACCAGCCTCCCGCGCAGCAACCGGGACTGGGTCTTTTTCTGAGGTGCGCGCCGCGCGCCCCACTCCATCCCTTCAGGAACCCCACCATGAACACCTCCTCTTCATCCACCGCCCTGCGGGCCACGTCCAGCTTCTACGGCGAGCACCCCGGCATGCGCCTACTGCGCCTGGCGCTGGGCGCCACCGAGCGACTGTGGCCCGCACTGGCCGTGCGCGTGGCTGCGCGCCTGTTTGGCACGCCCCTGCCCCTGCGCAAACCCGGCCGCCAAGCCGTGCCGCCCGGCCACTGGCGCACAGAGCGCTGGCCGTTTGAAGACGCCGAGATCACGCTGTACCTGCCCCAGGCCCAACCCCACGGCCCCACGGTGCTCCTGCTGCACGGCTGGGGCGGGCATGCGCGCCAGATGCTGCCGCTGGCCGATGCCCTGGCAGCGCGCGGCCTGCGCCCCGTGCTGGTAGACCTGCCCGCGCACGGCGGCAGCCGGGGCCGCGTGAGCAACCTGCCCCAGTTCGCCCGCGCCATCGAATACGCCACCGCCCGCCTGCACGCGCAGGACTCGGCGCCCCATGCCGTGGTGGCCCATTCGCTGGCTGCCAACGCAGCGGCGCACGCGGCCAGCCGGGGCCTGGCCACCCAGCGGCTGGTGCTGCTGGCACCGCCCGCGTCGCCGCACGAATACACGCGCCTGTTCGCCCAGGTGTTCGGCCTTTCGGAGCGCACGCGTGCCGCCCTGCAGCGGCGCATCGAAGCCCGAGAAGGCATCCTGATGCGCCAGTTCGAGCCCCCGGCTGTGGGCCCACGCATCGCGCTGCCCACGCTGGTGGTGCACGACCGGGGCGACCGCATCAACCGCTTTGCCGATGGCGAGGCCTACCGCGACCACATCCCGGGCGCCACGCTGCTGGCCACCGAGGGGCTGGGGCACCGCAAGATCCTGCAGCAGGCAGAGGTGCTGCAGTCGGTGGTGGACTTCGTGGCGAGCTAGTGTCCCGAATTGGAAATTCGTTTCATAAAGACGTCGAGAATCGCCGCCATGCTGCGTTGCAAATCCTCGCGATAGCACCGGCTATCGCTGTGGTTTGCGCCTTGCCTGACGACGATTTCGACATCTTTATTTCATCAACGGACTTCCAACTCGGACACTTGGCGCCGGTCAGCCCAGACTGCTGAGCGCCTGTGCCAGGTCCGCGCGCAGGTCGCGAGCGTCTTCCAGCCCCACATGCAGGCGGACAAGGCGCCCCTCGTCCGGCAGCGTTGCCAGGTGGCGCTGGTCATAGGGCACGGCGGGCAGCACCAGGCTTTCGTACCCGCCCCAGCTGGTGCCCAGGCTGAAGAGTGCAAGCGCGTCGATGAACGCCGCAAATGCGGCTTCACCGCAGGGCGCCAGCTCAAAGGTGAACGGCCCCGCGGCGCCCGAAAACTGCGCGCGCCAAAGCGCGTGGCCCGGGTCGGAGGGGAGCGCCGGGAACAGCACGCGCCGGACCTGCGGCTGCTGTTGCAGCCATTGGGCCGTCGCCAGCGCGGTCTGCTGGTGCCGTTCGAGCCGCACCGCCAGGGTGCGCAGGCCGCGCAGCGCGAGCCAGCACACATCGGGCGCCGCGTGGGCACCGCTGCGGTCACAAAAGCGCCGGGTGCTGGCCAGGTCTGCGTGCGACCCCGTGATGAGCCCCAGCATGAGGTCGGAGTGCCCGTTGATGTATTTGGTGGCCGAATGGATGACGATGTGCACACCCAGGGCGTGGGCGTCAAAAAACACCGGCGTGCCCCAGGTGGCATCCACCGCCACCGGGATGTGGCGCTGGCGTGCCGCCGCGCACACGGCGCGCACGTCCAGCATCTCCATGGTCAGCGACGCGGGGGTCTCGATGTAGACCAGGCTGGTGTTGTCCCGCAGGTAGGGCGTGATGTCGGCGCCTTCCGGAAAGTACTCAACGGTGGTGCCCTGCGGCACCAGCTCCTGGTCGCAGAAGATGCGCGTGGGCCCGTACACACCCTGGTTCAGCAGCAGGTGGCGGCCCGGCCCGGCATGGGCCAAGAACCTTTTCTCGATCTCGCAGGGGATCGCGTTGGAGCGAAATCGGGATGAGTGGATGCTTCGGATGCGCCGCATGGGCTCATGCCCATGCAAGCAGCCGGGGCGTCCAATCGCCCGATTTCGCTCCAACCCTTCGGGCAGCGGCCTTGGCGGGCGGTCTGCGGCGTTGCGGCGCTTGTGGATAGCCGGGCTATCCACTGCGCACCGCGCCTTGCATCCCATCCCGCCAAGACCGCTGCGCGACCCCTGGGAGACCGAGAAGAGGTTCTATGCACGGCCACGATGGCCGCCAGTCCGCTGGCTGTGGCCAGGCAGGTTTCTGCGCCCGACAACGCGGCCATGCAGCGTTGCAGCTCAAACGTGGTGGAGGTGCCCGAGCGGCCGTAGCGCGGCGAGTCGAACACGGTCTGGTGGTGCGCATGTTTGTAGGCGGCCAAGGTGTCGAACACGACGGTCGAGGCCCGCACCAGCGGCGGGTTGATGGCCTGGGCGGCGCGGGCCGTCTGGCGGCCCGAGTGGACAAGGAAGGTGGTGGTGTGCATGGACCAGGGGGAGGGTGTGGGGAAGAGGTGGCTTCATAATAGGACGGCATGTCAGCATCAGAACGCCAACAAACATCGCCAGGGCGCCAAGACGCCGGCCTGTGGGCCACGCTGGCAAAAACGCACGCGGCCGGCACACTTTTGCCAGCGCACCAGCATCGCAGCGGCCAGCTGGTGTTTGCCACGCGGGGCGTGATGCTGGTCGAGACACCCCACGCGCGCTGGACCGTGCCGCCGCAGCGGGCGCTGTGGGTGCCCCCGCACCACGCCCATGCGATCGAAATCCTCTCTGCCACCGACCTGCGCACGGTGTACTGCCAGCCGGCGCTGGTGGCGCAGTGCGCATCGTTTGCGCGCCGGGACGAGGTGCACGCGGTGATCGCGTCGCCGCTGATCCAGCAGCTGGTGCTGGGGCTCTTCAACGGCGGGTTCGACCACCCCACACGGCAGCTGATGGTGTCCCTGCTACTGCATACGCTGCAGCACACGCCCTGCCTGCCCACCCACCTGCCGATGCCTGTCAGCGAAGGGCTGCGGCGCGCGCTCGCGCTGTTGCTGCAGGCCCACCAGTGGCAGCTCTCGCTGCACGAACTCGCGGCCGAGGCCGCGATGTCCGACCGCACCTTCACCCGGCGCTTCACGGCGGAAGCGGGCCTGAGCTTTCGCGCCTGGCGCCAGCGTGCGCGCATCATTGCCTCTCTCGATCTGCTGGCCTCGGGCCGCCCGGTCAAGGGCATCGCACACGCCCTGCAGTTCGAGAGCCCCGCCGCGTACATCGCCTCGTTCCGCACGCTGCTGGGCTGCACACCGAACACCTTCCGCCAGGGGCAGCACGGCGGCACGGCCGTGGGCGACACGCACCCGTAGCCACCGTACAGGCGGACCCTGCCCTGGGGCGGCGCTGGGTGCCGGGAGCCTCCTCTATCATTCGCAGTCCGCAGCCCTGGCGCTGCCCGACACACTCTCCGATCCGCCCCCACATTCTTCCGATGCATCTCCTCATGTCCGCCTGGCCCGCCCTGGCCCTGCTGCTGCCCGCCCTGGTGCTGGTGTCGGCCATCTACTTCCTGGCCAAGGGCGACCGCAGGGCGTTTGCGCAGCTGCTGGCCCTGCTGGCCTGCTGGGTCATCGGTGCGTTGCTGATGGAGTTCTTCATCTTCATGGCGGCACGCATGGCACGTTCGGGCAGCGCGGCCATGCCAGTGCTGGGCACGGGCACACGCCAGCTGCTGGAGACCATGGCCAGCCCGCGCTCCATCGCCGCACCACCGCTGTCGCTGGCCGCCATGGCGGCCTACAGCGTGCTGGCGGCGTACCTGTGGGTGCTGGTCACCTGGGGGCTGCACCTGCGCGGCAAGCCAGCGGGTGGCGCCCGCAAGAAGCCCGCCAAGGGCGCGCGCAAACCGGCACGCTCGTAACGCACCATAATTTTTGATGCTTTAAGGACCTAGCGCTCATCCCGTATCATTTTTTAGCTATTTAATTTATAGCATTCAGGCACACTGCCTTGATGCAGGGCAAACCGCCGCGCGGAGTGCCCGCCCACAATGGCAAGCCCCACCCCACGGTTGCAGGGTGGATGCCGGGCTGCTTCGCCCGGTCTTCTTGCCATGACCTCCTCCTCACACAGCGACGTTCTCATCGTCGGCGCGGGCCCTGCGGGCCTGTCGCTGGCCATTTCCCTGGCGCAGGCCGGGTTCACCACCACCGTGGTCGAACAGCAGCCTGAGGCCACGTTGGCCCACCCCGCGCCCGATGGCCGCGAGATCGCGCTCACCCACCCCAGCGTGGCCACACTGCAGCGGCTGGGCACCTGGGCCGGCCTGGCGCCCCACGAGGTGGGCACCATCCGCGAAGCGCAGGTGCACGACGGCCCGCTGGGCCAGCGCAGCGCCCTGCAGCTGGGCACCCAGGGTACGGGGCTCCCGGCTCTGGGCTTCATCGTGCCCAACCACGCACTGCGCCGCACGGCCTATGCCGTGGCGGCACGCACACCGGGTGTCCGCATCGTGACCGGCGCCCAGGTGGTGCGCGTGGCCACGCAAGCCGCCCATGCCGAGCTGGAGTACCTGCCGCAGCCTTCCGCCGATGGCGCTGCGGCACCGCCACAGCGCCTGCAGGCCCCGCTGCTGGTGGCGGCGGACAGCCGCTTCTCGGCCACGCGGCGGCAGCTGGGCATTGGCGCACGCATGACGGACTTTGGCCGCACCGTGATCGTTTGCCGCATGCGCCATGCCCAACCCCATGGCGGCGTGGCGCACGAGTGTTTTGGCTACGAACGCACGCTGGCGGTGCTGCCCTTGCCCAATGACCCCCAAGAGGGGCATGCGCTGTGCTCGGTGGTGGTCACGGCGGGCACTGCCGACGCAGGTGCGCTGATGGCCCAGAGCCCGCAGGCCTTCGCCGCCACGGTGCAGGCCCAGCTGGGCGACCGCCTGGGGCCTTTGCAGCTGGAGGGCGAGCGCCACGCCTATCCGCTGGTGGCCGTGTATGCACAGCGTTTTGCAGACCACCGCTGCGCGCTGCTGGGCGACGCCGCCGTGGGCATGCACCCCGTGACGGCGCATGGCTACAACCTGGGTCTGGCCGGTGTGGAACGCCTGACAGCCGCCGTGGTGGCGGCCCGCAGCCAGGGCCACGACATCGGCAATGGCGAAGCCCTGGCCACCTATGCACGGGCGCACCACCGCCACGCCTGGCCGATGTACGAGGGCACCAATGCCATCGTGCGGCTGTATACCGACACGCGCCCCGTGCCGCGCCTGTTGCGGCAGCTGGTGCTGCAGGGCGCGCGGCGGCTGCCACCACTGCAGGCCGCCATCGTGGGCCAGCTGACGGGCAAGGCGCCACGATGGATGCCAGCACTGGCGCCCAGGCATTAGCACAACCTTTGCAACCGGCGCGCCCAACGCCAGCGCCACCGTGGAACTGGTTTTGCCAGACCACCGGTGGCGTCCCCCTCCGGGAGAAGGCGCGAAGCGGCTCAGGGGGAGCCGTCTCCCACGCCGAGAGTCGCCATGCCGTACAGCGGCGCCCCCAGCCACGGCCACCACAGCGTTTCCAGCACCACACCCGGCCAGCCATAACACTCCGACACGCTCTGCTGGCGCAGCAGCGCCAGGCGCGGGTGTGCGGCGGTCAGCTCGTCCATGCCGCCCACGCCCCAGTGGAACTCCGCCCCCGTGGGTCCCACGCTGGCGTGCTGCGCCGCGCGGCCCACGGCACGGTGCGTCATGACATCAATCACCAGGCGCGAGCCTTTCGGGGCGCACTGCGCAAACTCGCGCAGCACGGCCTGCACCTGCGCGGGCTGCAGGTACATGAGCACCCCTTCGCAGACGATGAACACCGGCTGCACGCCCGCGCCATTGCCCTCCCCTTCCTCCTTTGGCAGCCCCAGCCGCTGCCACCAGCCAGGCTGCGTGATGTCCACCGTGGCATGGCGCGTGCGCGGGCAGCGCACCGGCAGCAGCTCGCCGCGCAGGTCCATGACCTCGGGCAGATCAGCATCGAGCCACTGGTTGGCGCCCGTATCGAGCCACTGAAAGTGGTGCGACAGGCCACAGCCCAGGCTCACGCCGCCAGCCGTCGGGTGCGCAAGGAAGAAGCTGCGGCCTGCGTCCTTGATGGCGCGCGTGCGCCACAGTACGTTGAGCACCGTGGGCAGGTCGTCCAGGCACGGTTCCACATCGGCACCCAGGCGCTCCACCAGGCTGGTGGCCACCAAGTCGTTGCAGGCGAGCCAGGGAAAGTAACGGCTCCCCCGCGCGCGCGCGGCCAGCGGGATCAGCAGGGTGCTGGGCACGGCCCGCAGGTGGGCGCGCTGCAGCAGGCAGGGGGTAGCGGAGTCGGAGGCGGCGGCGCCATCCCCCGCGTTCTCAGGGTTGCGCTGCACCGGGGCGGCAGTGCGGGCACGGCGTCGGGTTGGGGGCGGATGCGGCTGCAAGGTCCTCTCCTCCTGTGGCCACCGGGTGCCACGGCTGGTTGGTTGTTTGCGACGGGGCCCACCAGAACACAGGCCTGCGCCATTGTGAACGGGTTGGAGTGTGGTGCGGGGGGATGGGCTGGGTGCGTGAAGGGACACCTTCACGCCCTCCATCCGGCGCTGCCGCTGTGTCAACGCTCCATGATCCGCGCAAATGCAAGGGACCGCCAGAGCCTGCGTGGGGTGTTCTTGATGGATCGCAAGGGCGTGGCTACACTGCGGCCCTTCACCACCTGGGTACCGCTTCATCGTACTGCCCGTGTCACTCGGTACAAGTGACAAACGGGCATGTTCGGCCAAGGTGCCCCATGAATCCAAACCTATCGGCCTGGCTGCTCGTCGCAGCCAGCGTCATTGCAGAAGTTGCTGGAACCGTCGCGCTCAAGTACTCCGATGGCTTCTCCAGACCCCTCCCGTCCGGCATGGCAGCTGCGTGCTACGCGCTCGCCATCTGGCTCATGGCCGTGGCCATGCGCCAGCTCGACATGGGCGTCACCTATGCAGTCTGGGCCGCCAGCGGCACGGCGGCCACGGCCGTGGTGGGGATGGCGCTGTTTGGCGAGCCAGTGGGTGTCATCAAAGTAGTGGGTCTGGTGTGCGTGGTAGGAGGCGTTGTCATGCTCCACCTCGGAAGCCCTCAGTGATGGCTTCTGGTGTTGATCAAGGCCCACACCAACTCCACCCCCGCCGTCACCAGATCGCCCGTGAATGAGCTGTCATCGGCGTCACTGGTGCTGGTGAACGCGCGCTTTTGCCGCTCGCGTTCGGCGCGCGTGCGGTCGCGCTCCAGGGCCACCAGGGCGTCGCCGATGTCCACGGGGCTGGAAGGCTCGGCGCGCGGACTGCTGGCCTTGGCGTAGCCCTCCATGGCGCGCACCACGGCTTCGGGGTCGATAAGCGAAAACGCGGCGCGGCAATAGGGGCACGCGTGATCCTTGCGGATGTCCACGGGGGCGCCGCAGCTGGTGCAGTAGATGGCGCCCACGCGTTTGGCCAGGTCGTCGATCTCGGGGCGCGTCATGTGGCGCACAAAGCCTTTTTCGACCATGAAGGACGAGAAGGTGCTGAAGCGGCCATGCTGGCGCGCGCAGCGGTAGATCATGTAGCGGCCGCTGCGCACCACGTCAAACCCCTTTTCCAGAGGCTTTTCGCAGCGCGGGCAGTCCATGCGGGTGCTCAAGGGCTGGTGCTGGTCGGAGCGGTGCTCATGCAGCAGGCGAAACAGCTCGACCACCGATGCGGGGGTGAGCTTGAGGTTTTCTTGCCTGTCAAACCAAAGGCCCTGACAGGCGAAGCAAATGTCCAGCTCCAGCCCCCCGCCCAGGTTGCTGGTGAACTGGTGCTGCTCCATGGGTTGGCGGCAAGAAGGGCAGGACGGCTGAGAGTGCATGGCGGCGGTGCCCACAAGGGGCAGAGCGGGGTAGGCCCAAATGCTAACCGGGGCACGGCGGGCGCCCGGCGAAAGAGTTGCAGCTTCACGGCATTGCCTCACCCATCCACTAGCATTCGCGCCTCAACAACAAGGAACCGACAAGATGGGATTCATGAACTGGCGCGCAAAAAGCGCTGAGGTGCTGCAACAAGGTGGGGTGATTGGGCCCGATGAGCGGCTGCCCTGGCCGCAGACGGCGGTGATGGGCGTGCAGCACGTGATTGCGATGTTTGGGGCCACGGTGCTGGCGCCCATCCTGATGGGCTTTGACCCGAACGTGGCGATTTTGATGAGCGGCGTGGGCACGCTGATCTTCTTCCTGGTAACGGGAGGCAAGGTGCCCAGCTACCTGGGGTCGAGTTTTGCGTTCATTGGCGTGGTGATTGCGGCCACGGGCTACGCGGGTAAAGGGGCCAACGCCAACATCGCCGTGGCGCTGGGCGGCATCATTGCGTGTGGCCTGGTCTACACGCTCATCGGCGCGCTGGTGCAGGCCATTGGCACGGGCTGGATCGAGCGCTTCATGCCGCCCGTGGTCACGGGCTCGGTGGTGGCGGTGATCGGGCTGAACCTCGCGGGCATTCCCATCAAGAACATGGCGGCCAGCAACTTTGACAGCTGGATGCAGGTGGTGACCTTTGTGAGCGTGGGCCTGGTGGCCGTGCTCACGCGCGGCATGGTGCAGCGCCTGCTGATTCTGGTGGGCTTGATCGTGGCGAGCATCATCTACGCGGTGCTGACCAATGGCCTGGGGCTGGGCAAGCCCATGGACCTGTCCGCACTGGCCAACGCCGCATGGTTTGGTTTGCCCAACTTTGCTGCGCCGGTGTTCGAGGCCAATGCCATGCTGCTGATCGCGCCCGTGGCCATCATCCTGGTGGCCGAGAACCTGGGCCACATCAAGGCGGTGACGGCCATGACGGGCCAGGACCTGGACCGCTACATGGGCCGCGCGTTCATTGGCGACGGCGTGGCCACCATGGTGAGCGGCGCTGCAGGCGGCACGGGCGTGACCACCTATGCCGAGAACATCGGCGTGATGGCGGCGACCAAGATCTATTCCACCGCCGTGTTCTTGCTGGCGGGCGTGTTTGCGCTGGTGCTGGGCTTTTCCCCCAAGTTCGGCGCGCTGATCCAGACCATTCCGCTGCCGGTAATGGGCGGCGTGTCCATCGTGGTGTTTGGCCTGATCGCGGTGGCGGGCGCCAAGATCTGGGTGGACAACAAGGTGGACTTCTCGCAAAACAAGAACCTGATCGTGGCGGCCATCACGCTGATCCTGGGCACGGGCGACTTCACGCTCAAGTTCGGCCAGTTTGCGCTGGGCGGCATCGGCACCGCCACGTTTGGAGCGATCCTGCTGTATGCGCTGCTCAATCGCAGGGGTTAAGCGTATTCTTAAGGGTTAACCCTTAATTTGTAAGAAACGAACGCTAGCATCCTGGGTTTTGTCCACGGGGCCATCCGCTCACCGGGCGGGTGGCCTCTTTTCTTTCTGCGGAGTTTGTTCATGTCCCTGGCCGATCGGGTGCTGTACCCCGACTTTCTTTCCCGCACCATGTCCGCCGATGAAGCGGCTGCCCTGATCCCTGCCGGTGCCCATGTGGGCATGAGCGGCTTTACCGGAGCAGGCTACCCCAAAGCGGTGCCGGGCGCGCTGGCCCGCCGCATCGAAAGCCTGAACGCGCAAGGCCATGGCTTCAAGATCGGGCTGTGGACGGGGGCCAGCACCGCGCCTGAGCTGGACGGCGCGCTGGCCCAGGTGGACGGCATCGAGATGCGACTGCCCTACCAGTCCGACCCCACGGTGCGCCGCCAGATCAATGCGGGGCAGATGCAGTATGTGGACATCCACCTGTCGCACGTGGCGCAGTTCGTGTGGTTTGGCTTTCTGGGCAAGCTCGACGTGGCCGTGGTCGAGGTGGCGGGCGTGCTGCCCGACGGGCGGCTGATCCCCTCGTCTTCGGTGGGCAACAACAAGACCTGGCTGGACCAGGCCGACAAAATCATCCTGGAAGTGAATGCCTGGCACAACCCGCAGCTCGAAGGCATGCACGACATCTACTACGGCACCGACCTGCCGCCGCACCGCAAGCCGATCCCGATGACACGGCCCGACGAGCGCATCGGCGAGCCCTATCTGCGCTGCGACCCGAGCAAGGTGATCGCCGTGGTGATGACCAACCAGCCCGACCGCAACAGTGTGTATGCCGCGCCGGACGACACCTCCAACCGCATCGCAGGCCACATCATTGAGTTTTTGCAGCACGAGGTGAAAAAGGGCCGCCTGCCCAAAGACCTGCTGCCGCTGCAGTCGGGCGTGGGCAACATCGCCAACGCGGTGCTGGCGGGGCTGAACAACGGGCCGTTCGAGAACCTCACGGCCTACACCGAGGTGCTGCAGGACGGCATGCTGGACATGCTGCGCTCGGGCACGCTGGCGAGCGCATCGGCCACGGCCCTGTCGCTGAGCCCGGCGGCCATGCAGGACTTCAACGAGCGCATCGACTATTACAAGCAGCGCATCGTCCTGCGCCCGCAGGAGATCAGCAACCACCCCGAGTTGATCCGCCGCATGGGCCTGATTGCGATGAACGGCATGATCGAGGCCGACATCTACGGCAACGTCAACTCGACCCACATCATGGGCTCCGCCATCATGAACGGCATCGGCGGCTCGGGCGACTTTGCGCGCAATGCCTACCTGTCGATCTTCATGACGCCCTCGCTGGCCAAGAACGGCAGCATCTCGTGCATCGTGCCCATGGCCTCGCATGTGGACCACACGGAACACGACGTGCAGATCCTTGTCACCGAACAGGGGTTGGCTGACTTGCGCGGGCATTCGCCCACGCAGCGTGCGCAGATCATCATCGACCGCTGCGCGCACCCGGACTTCCGGCCCGCGCTGCACGACTACGTGGCCCGCGCCAAGCGGGGCGCCGTGGGCCAGCACACGCCGCACCTGCTGAACGAGGCGCTGTCGTGGCACCAGCGGTATGTGGAGACGGGCAGCATGCGCGCGCCAGCGGGCCCTGGCAGCGCGGTGTAAAGAGGACACCCCCAGGCCTGCCAGGCCTTTGACAGCCAATTGCCAGCCTGGGCAGATAAAATCAGGGTTAACCCTAGGTCTATCGACCTCCCCCCGTCCACCCTCCACCAGCCCCCATCCGGGGCTGGTGGCTTTTTTGCCTGCGAGTTTTTTTGACCATGCAACGCCGTCAGTTCACCCAATCCCTTGTGGCCGCCAGCACCGGCCTGCTGCTTGCCACCTCGTCGCGCGCCGTGGGCGTGCAAGACCCGATGGACGCCAAGAGCGTGACCATTGGCTGCTCCATCGGCATGACCGGCGCACTGGCCAGCCTGGGCAAGGAATTGAAGCAAGGGCTGGATGCGGGCATTGCACAGGCCAACGCCAAGGGCATCCATGGCCGCGAAATCAAGCTGCTGGCACTGGACGACGGCTACGACGCCGCGCGTTCCGAAGACAACGTGCGCAAGCTGATTGCCGACGCCAACGTGGTGTCGCTGATCTCCTGCATGGGCACGGCCAACAACCAGCGCATCCTGCCGCTGGTGGACGAGGCGCAGATCCCCTATGTGGCCCCACAGAGCGGTGCCACGTCGCTGCGCAAGGCCGAGTACCGCTCGGTGTTCCACGTGCGCGCCAGCTACGCCGATGAAGCCCAGCGCCTCACACAAAAGCTGGTGTCCATGGGCATGAACGACCTGGCCATCGTGTACCAAGACACGGCGTTTGGCCGCGAGTTTCTGGCGGACGTGAACAAGGCCATGGCAGCCGCCAAGCAACCAGCACCCAAGGCTTTCAAGCTGGATGCACAGGGCGCGCAGGTGCCCGATGTGGTGGGCAAGGCCGTGGCCGCCAAGGCCGCCGCTGTGCTTCTCGGAACCGCAGGTGACGTTACCGCCACACTGATCAACGAGTTCAAGAAGGTGTCGTCCAGCACGCCGCTGGCCGCCACCAGCGTGGCGCTGTCGGGCGACAACCTGCGCCAGCTGGGCGGCAAGGCCTCGGGCATTGCGCTGTCGATGGTGCTGCCGGACGCGGCCCGCACCAGCGTGGCCGTGGTGCGCGACTACCAGAAAGCCATGCGCGCGCTGGGCTACCAGGAGTTTTCGGCCCGCAGCTTTGAAGGCTATGTGAATGCCCGCGTGCTCACCGAAGGCCTGGAACGCGCCGGACGTGAGCTGACCCGCGCCAAGCTGCGCAGCGCACTGGCCGGTATCCGCAGCAGCGACCTGGGTGGCCTGTCCATCGACTACGCCAGCGGCGCGCCGTATGTGGGCTCGCGCTTTCTGGACCTGGGGGTGATGGGAGCCAACGGCAAGTTTGTGGGCTGAGGCTAGGAGCCTGTCGGACTTGGAGCGTCGATAGCGAGAATCGGCCCCAGCGAGGACAGTTTTTGCCGGATTTGCAGCCCCATAGCCCGGCTATGGGGCAAAAAGACGGTAAAAAATGGACCGCTGCGGCCGATTTGCAGCCGACGACTTCCAAGTCCGACAGGCTCCCAGGCACCTGCGGCACAGGGCGAGGCCACGGGCATTGGCACAATCATCGGCTTGCACTGACTTGGCCCTGCGGCCCCTTCAACACCATGCCCATCTGGAAAAAACCCATCGACCTGGCCCTGCTGGAGGCCGCCAACCGCAACACCGCCGTAGAGCACCTGGGCATTGAATTTGTCGAGGTGGGCGACGATTTTCTGCGCGCCCGGGTGCCGGTGGACCACCGCACCGTGCAACCCTTCGGTCTGTTGCACGGCGGGGTCAGCGTGGTGCTGGCCGAGTCGCTGGGCTCCACCGGCGCCTACTACACCCTGCCCGAGGGCTACCGCGCCGTGGGCCTGGACATCAACGCCAACCACCTGCGCTCTGCCACCAGCGGCTGGGTGACCGGGACGGCACGGCCCGTGCACATTGGCCGCACCACGCATGTGTGGCACATCGATATGCACAACGAAGCGGGTGAGCTGACCTGCGTGTCGCGGCTGACGATGGCGATCCTGGCGCCCCGGTAGAGATCATCCCCCTGAGGCGCTGCGCGCCTTCCCCCTTCTCTCGAATCGCTTGCGCGATTCGGGAAGGGGGACACCGCCAGCGCGGCGGGGCGGCCCTTGCGCGGCGGTCCTGGCCTTGGGGCGCGCCAGTTTCTGAAATTGGCGGGAATTTGAGAGAAATCAGCCTCCAGCGCTTGATATATAAGCGCTGACAGCTATCTATTCAGTAGCATTCTGCTGCGCCAGGTGCTCGCTTTTCCAGTACACGTCATCGCCGCCGTCCATGCGATTGAGCACGCGGGCCAACACGAACATCAGGTCGGACAGGCGGTTGAGGTACTGCCGGGGTGCGTCGTTGATGGCTTCTTCGTTGCCCAGCGCCACCACCACACGCTCTGCGCGGCGCGCCACGGTGCGGCAGACATGGGCTTGCGCGGCGGCGCGGGTGCCTGCGGGCAGGATGAACTCCTGCAGCCGGGGCAGCGCCGCGTTGTGGTGGGCCAGCGCCTCATCGAGCGCCAGCACCGCCTCGGCCTTGAGCAGTTCGTAGCCGGGAATCGACAACTCGCCCCCCAGGTTGAACAGCTGGTGCTGTACCTCGACAAGCAGCTCGCGCACATCGGCGGGAACGCGCTCGCACAGCAGCAGGCCGATGTGGGAGTTGAGTTCGTCCACGTCGCCCAGAGCATGGATGCGCAGGCTGTTTTTGGAAACGCGTTGGTTGTTGCCCAGTCCGGTGGTACCGGCGTCGCCGGTGCGCGTGGCGATCTGTGTGAGTCGGTTGCCCATGGGGTGCCTCGGTAAGGTGGAGCGCAGGTGGCAGGGGCGCCGCATGCGGTGGAAGAATTCGCAGATTCTCCGCCACCCAGGCCTACTGGGGTGAGAGGGGGCCTATCACCCTGCTCTCCGCACAAGAAGCCACATTACGATATGGCTTCACCGTGCCACGCGCTGCCCAGACAGACCGACGCCCCAGCCATCACACGCAAGGGCGTTGGTCCGAGCCCGCAGACTATGCACGGCCCGATCAGTGGGTCATGGGGGTGCGGTTGAGCTTGTCAATGTCGGCGGTGGATACACCCGTGTTCGTGGGCTGCAGGGTGTTCCAGGCGTTCGCATGGTAGGTGTCCCACTCCTTGCGCGACACCATCCCGTCGCCATTGCTGTCCATCAAGCGTGCATTGACACGCGTCTGTGCGGTGGCTGCGGCCTTCCCGCCTGCTGCACTGGGGTTGATCTCGGCCACAGGGGCGGCACGGCCATCACCCGCGGTGGGGTTGGCGGGTGCAGCGCTGCTCTGGCTGCTGCGCATGTCCACCTTGTTCTGGGCATTGGCAGCCGGAGCGCCGCCCGATGCGGTGGGGTTGACTTCTGCGGGCGGACGCGCGGTGACGTTGGCGGGGGCTTGTGCCAAGGCGGCGGTGCACGCCAGTGTGGCCAGAGCGGCGAGGATGGTTTGCTTATGCATGAAAGGCTCCTTCGATAAAACACCAGAACAAGCGAATTGCTTGGATTCATTGTTTTGGCGCGCACGCCCGTCGCTTGTAGGACGTACACGGGCCTGCCGGTCATCCTGCGCACAAGCGCCACCGTGGGGCATGCCGCCCCAAGCCCCTTTCACCGATGCCACGGCTGCAGGCAGCCTGCGAGCTACTTCTGGCTACATCCACCCGCAAAAACTACATAGACCGGCCCTGCCGGGTTACACCACGCTGGGAAATGTTGACCTGGGCAACAGCAGGCAAGAGTGCTGGCTTTCACCACCGTGCTGCGGTGCAATGCAACCCTGTTCAACTTCGAAGGAGCTTAGCTTCCATGAAAGCACTGCAACGACGCACCTATTCGTTCGACACGCGCAGCGTGATGCTTTTCGCCGCCATCTCCCTGGGCGGCGCGGGCGCATTGCAAGCACAGACCACTTCGGCATCGCCCCAACCCTCCCCGAGCAGTAAAACGGCACCCCAGGCGGACTCCAAATACTCTTATGGCCCCGGCACCGGCAACCCGTCCAGGGCGGCCACCACGGCATTCAACCGCGCAGACCTCGACAAGGACGGCCAGCTGACCGTGAAGGAAGCGACCCAGCTGCCAGCCATCAGCCAGCGCTTCAAGGAACTGGACAAGGACCAGAGCGGCGCACTGTCACCCTCAGAATTCGAGAAGGGCCTTCTGTCCTGATTTTTTCGTGAGGCGCCTGAGCCTGGCATGGGTGCCAGCCTCCGGGTGACCTCTGGGATGTAGCGGGCCATTGGGGCCTGCGGGCCCGCCTGCCCTGGAACGCTCCAGACCGCAGGCGGGTTTTGTTTTTGGTCAGTCGTGCAGCGACGACAGGAACTGCTGCAGCTCGGGCGTCTGCGGGTTGCCAAACAGCTCGGCGGGCGCACCTGTTTCATGCACGCGGCCCTGGTGCATGAAGATCACGCGGTCGCTCACCTTGCGGGCAAACGCCATCTCGTGCGTGACCATCATCAACGTCATGCCTTCCTGCGCCAGCGACTCGACCACGCGCAGCACCTCGCCCACCAGTTCCGGGTCCAGCGCCGAGGTGATTTCGTCGCACAGCAGCACCTGCGGCTCCATGGCCAATGCACGGGCGATGGCCACACGCTGCTGCTGGCCACCGGAGAGCTGCTCGGGCATGGCGTCGAACTTTTCCGCCAGGCCCACACGTTCGAGCAGCTTGCGCGCCTGCGCTTCGGCGGCCTTGGCGTCGCGCGCTTTCACCAGCGTGGGTGCCAGCATGATGTTGCGGCCCACGCTCAGGTGCGGGAACAGGTTGAAGCTCTGGAAGATCATGCCCACCTGCTGGCGCAACTCGCGCATGGCCGTCGGGCTGTCGTGCAGCAGCTTCTTGCCGTTGACGCTGAGAGCGCCCTCCTGAAACTCTTCCAGCCCGTTCACGCACCGCAGCAGCGTGCTTTTGCCAGAGCCACTTTTGCCGATGATGGCAATCACCTCGCCGCGCGCGACCTTCAGGTCAATGCCCTTGAGCACCTCGTTGGTGCCGTAGGACTTGCGCAAGGCCGTGATGTCCACGATGGGTGGATCGCTCACCACGATGCCATCGTGGGCGGGGGCGGGGGTGGTTTCAACGGCGATTGCCATGGAGTTTCCTTTCAAGCGATTGCGCCACCAGGCTAACCGGGAAGCACAAAACAAAGTACAGCAGGGCCACGCAGGCGTAGACCAGAAACGGCTGGTAGGTGGCATTGGAGATCATGCTGCCCGCCTTGGTCAGCTCGACAAAACCAATCACCGAAGCCAGCGCCGTACCCTTGATCACCTGCACCAGAAAACCCACCGTGGGCGGCACCGCAATGCGCAGTGCCTGCGGCAGCACCACATGGCGCAGCTGCTCGCCAAAGTTGAGTGCCAGGCTCTGCGCGGCCTCCCACTGGCCCTTGGGGATGGAGGCCACACAGCCGCGCCAGATCTCGGTGAGGTAGGCGCTGGTGTAGAGCGTCAGCGCCACGGCCGCAGCCGTCCACGGTGAGGTCTTGATGCCAAACAGCGCAATGCCGAAATACGCCAGGAACAGCTGCATGAGCAACGGCGTGCCCTGGAACACCTGCACATAGGCACCGATCAAGCGCTCGGTGCCACGCACCTTGGACAGGCGCAGCACCAGCAGCAGCAGGCCCACCAGGCCGCCACCGATGAAGGCGATGAGGGACAGGGATACCGTCCAGCGCGCTGCCAGCAGCAGGTTGCGCAGGATGTCCCACAGAGAGAACTCGACCATGGCGGCTTACCTCCCGACCAAGAAACGTGCGCCCACCCACATGAGCAGGCGGCGGGTCAACATCGACAGCGCCAGGTACACCAGCGTGGCGAGGATGAAGGCCTCGAACGCACGGAAGGTGTTGCTGGAGATCAGGTTGGCCGCATAGCTCAGCTCGGGCGTCGAGATTTGCCCGCATACGGCCGAGCCCAGCATCACAATGATGATCTGGCTGACCATGGCAGGCCACACCTTTTGCAGCGCGGGCGGCAGCACCACACGCTGGAAGGTCTGGCCTGGCGTCAGTGCCAGGCTATGCGCAGCCTCGATCTGGCCCCGTGGCGTGGCCTCGATGCCGGCACGGATGATCTCGGCCGAATACGCGCCCAGGTTGATCACCATGGCCATCACCGATGCAAACTCGGGCGAGAGCTTGAGCCCCAGCGCGGGCAGGCCGAAGAACAGGAAGAACAGCTGCACGATGAAGGGCGTGTTGCGCACCAGCTCCACATAGCTGGCCACCGCCCAGCGCAGTGGCAGTGCACGCGGCCCCAGGTTGCGGGCGCGTGCCCACGCACAGGCCGTGCCCAGCAGCAGGCCCAGCACAGTGCCAACGATGGTCAGGCCAATGGTCCAGAGCACGCCGCGCACCAGCAGCGGCCACGAGGAGAGCACGGCAGAAAAATCAAGCGCAATCAGCATGGTGCGGATGCCCCGTGGCGCTTGTCACGCCACGGTCCTGTTCGGTTCTTTCAGCGGGGGGCGAAAACTGCGATCACAGGGGCAGGTCGCCCGCGGGGCGGCCCAGCCACTTGCTGGACATCTTGTCGATGTCGCCCGACTTCTTGGCCTCGGCAATGATCTCGTTCACGCGCAGGCGCAGCTTGTCTTCACCCTTTGCCACGCCGATGAAGTTGGGGCTGTCTTTCAGCAGCAGCTTGTATTCGGTCTGCAGGTTGGGGTTCTTGACCATGATGGTGCCCGCCGTAGAGGCGCTGGTGGCGATGGCCTGCGTCTGGCCCGACACAAAGGCCGAGATGCTGGCGGCATGGTCTTCAAAGCGCTTCACGTCCACGCCGGGGGGCGCGACCTTGGCCAGCTCCTGGTCTTCCATGGCGCCACGCGTCACGGCCACGCTCTTGCCGGTCAGGTCGGCAAAGCTCTTGATGTTCAGGCTCTTGCTCGCAAACACGGCCTGGAAGAACGGGGCATAGGCCGCAGTGAAGTCGATCACCTTCTCGCGCTCGGGGTTCTTGCCCAGCGTGGAGATCACCAGGTCGGCCTTCTGCGTCTGCAGGTACGGGATGCGGTTGGCGCTGGTCACGGGGATGAGCTCGACCTTCACGCCCAGCTTGGCGCCGATGTAGTTGGCCATCTCCACATCCAGGCCCTGGGGCTTGAGGTCGGTGCCGACAAAGCCGTAGGGCGGGTAGTCGGTGGGGATGGCGATCTTGATTTCCTTGGCCTTGAGGATGTTGTCCAGCGCGTTCTGTGCGTGCGCAGCGGGCGACAAGAGCGCGGCCGACAGGCCGGTAGCGGCCAGGAGGCCCAGAACCAGGCGGCGGGTCGAGGATGCGGGGGTGCGGCGGATGGTCATAGCAAGGCTCCTAGGTAGGTGGATGTGTCGGCAGAAGCTGCGTCCTTGTCGGACGCCGGGGGGGTGGAACTCTTGGATGCAGCGCGGGGCTTGCGCTGCCGTGGCTGCGCGGGGGTATCCGCTGCAGCGGTGTTCTTGCGCACCGGGGCCAGCGCATCGCGCAGCCCGGCCAGCGGGTCGCTGCTGGCCTGCAGGCGCAAGGCCGACTGCACGGTGCCGATGTGCTCAGCCATCAGCGCTTCGGCGCGGGCTATGTCGCCCGCTTCCAGCGCCTCGACAATGCGTACATGGTCCTCGCACGACTGCGCGGCGTCGTGCGACGACTGGTAGAGCATGGCAATCAAGGTGGTGCGCGCGGTGAAGTCGCGCAGCGTGTCGGCCAACAGGCTGTTGCCCAGGCATTCGGCCAGGCACACATGAAAGTCGCCCAGCAGAAAGCTGCGCACGCCCACATCACTGCCCGCCAGGGCCGCTTTTTCACGCTGCAGGTGGCTCTTGAGCTGGCGCACGGCCGCCTTGTCCACCGTCTTGAGTTGGTGCAGCAGGCCCAGCTCAATCACGCGGCGTGCCTCGAAGGCTTCACGCGCCTCGTCTTCCGAAGGTTCGATCACATACCAGCCGCGCCGCGCGCTCACCGTGACGATGCCGCGCGTGGAAAGCCGCGTCAGCGCCTCGCGCACGATGGTGCGGCTGCAATCGAACAGCATGGCCAGCTGCTGCTCGCCCAGGCGCGAGCCGGGGGCAAGCTTTTGGGCCATTACGGCTTCGATGATGCGGTTGCTGATCTCGGTGGCGGTGGTCATTGCCCTGCACCGATTGCAGGTTCCGTGCCAACTGGTATACAAGATGGATGCACCAGTGTGGCGCACCAACCCGTGGCGGCCCAGACGGGGATCAGCGGGCCTTGCCCTTTCCGCTCAAAGAATGCCCTCCCACACGTTGAACCGGGCGGGGTCGCTATGGATTTCGCAGTGCGACGCGCTGTCGAAATGTTGCACCCATGGCGTGGAGCCGTCATAGCGCGCCCAGCCGGGCTCGCCCTGGTGCGCAAAGCTTGCCCAGCTTTGGTGCATCTCCTGCGCCAGATGGGCGGGCGGCGCGGCCCCGGTGAACTCCTGCCCCTGGGCAGTGTGCAGGTTGGCAAACACAAACGGCAGCTCCACCGCGTGCGCCGCGCCCAGCCGCCCCCGCCACTGGGGCGACGCCCAGCCAAACTCGTAGCGGTGGGCGCTGCGGGTCCATTCGCTGGCCAGCGCTGCGATGCGCTGTGCAGGCACGCGGTAGTAGAAATCAGACTGCAGGGCCGACAGCAGCTCGCCCGGTTTCTGCTGCGCAGGCGGCAACAACGCCTGATAGGCGCGCACCGCGTCGGTGGGCAAACCGACATCCTGCGCAAAAGCCAGTACCTGGGCATCGGTCACGCGGTCGATGGCACCGCCTGGTACGTGGTACAGGCGCATCTCGTCCACATTGCTGCCCACCAGCACCTGCAGGTCCGGCGGATCGGCCATCCATTGCTGCTGCATCGCTTGCAACGGCGCCGCCGCCAGCACCCGCCCATCGACCACGGGCCTCAGCGGAAAAAAATTGCGCCCGCCCAGCCCGTGCTGCAGCCGCAAGACCGGATCTGCCGCCAACCTGTGAACGGCATGCAGCACGGAGTCGATAGGTGCCGAGGCGAGCGCCGCGCGGCGGGGCGCCACGCCCACCAAGGCCGCCACGGCATGGCGCACGGCGGCGGCTTCCTCCAGCGTCTGGCAAGCCACGCTTGGGCTTTGCAGGATGACCCTTTGGAACAAGCCCCGCGACGCTGGCATGCCCAGCAGGCACGCCAGAGCGCCCGCGCCCGCCGACTGGCCGAACACCGTGACCTGCGCCGGGTCGCCACCCCAGGCGTGGATATGGTCTTGCACCCATTGCAATGCAGCAATCTGGTCCAGCAAGCCCCGGTTGGCGGGCGCACTGTCGTCCTCGCTCTCGAAGTGCATGAACCCATCCATGCCCAGCCGGTACTGCAGCGACACAAACACAAGCCCCTGCCGGGCGAACGCTGCGCCGTCGTACAGCGGCTCGCTCGCGGAGCCGCGAAAGAAGCCGCCACCATGCACCCACACCATGACGGGCAAGCCCGCGCCCAGCTCGGCAGGCGGCGCCCACACGTTGACGGCCAGGCAGTCCTCGCCACCCAGCAGGGGCGCATCGGCCTTTGCCGTGCGGGCCAGTTGCAGCGCCATGGGTGCAAAGGTGGTGGCATCGTGCAGGCCGGACCACGGCAATGCAGGCACCGGTGCCGCAAAGCGCAGCGCACCACCTGGTGCCTGGGCATACGGCACACCACGGAACACACGCACGCCCTGGTCCCACAAGCCCCGCAGCTGGCCGCCGTGGGGCAGCGTGACTTGGGGTGCCGCTGTGCCCACCGTCATTCCGTGGCCAGGCCCAGCTTGTCGATCAGCGGGCGCCACACGGCGGCATCGCGCGAGGCCCAGGTGCGTACATCGCCCGGCGCCGAGGATGTGAGCGTGACGTTCATGGCCTCCAGCCGCGATTTGTACTGCGCGTCGCTCGTCCGGCACTTTTCGGTGATGGCGTTGAGCTTGCCCAGCAGTTCGGGCGGCGTGCCCGCCTTGGCCACCACCGCAATCCACGCGGGCCGCGCCAGATCAGCGGCGGCGGGCAGGGCCTCGGCAATCGTGGGCACATCGGGCAGCAGGGCTGAGCGCTCTGCGCCAAACAGCGCCAATGGCACCAGCTTGCCCGCCTTGACCTGGGCGGCGGCCGTGCCGATGACCAGGGTCATCGCATGGATCTGCTGGCCCATCAGCGCCGTGAGGCCCGCGCCCTCGCCCACAAAGGGCACATGGGTGCCGGGCACGCCCAGCTTCTCGACGAGTGCGGAGGTCAGCAGATGCGCAGGGCTGCCCTTGCCCGGCGACCCGAAGTTGACGCCCCCCGGTGTGGCGCGCGCGAGTTTTTGCAGATCCGACAAGTTGGTGATGCCCTGCCCCGCAGGCACCGCCAGCACCAGCGGCGATGTGCCCAGCACGGCCACACTATCAAAGTCGCGCAGCGGGTCGTACGGCGCCTGCTTGTACACATAGGGCGTGATCGTCATCTGCGACATGCCGATGCTCAGCAGGTTGTAGCCGTCGGCGGGCTGACCCTTGAGGTAGTTGACCGCCAAGATGCCGTTGGCTCCGGGCTTGTTCTGCACCACCACGGCCTGGCCCAGCTCACGCGCGGCGCAGTCGGCCCACACGCGGGTCATGGCGTCCGATCCGCTGCCGGGCGGCTGCTGGGCAATAAGCTGGATCGGCTTGGCCGGGTAAGCGGCGGGCTGGCCCATGGCGGCACCTGCCAGCAGCATGAGGGTGCCCAGCAGCGGGATGTGCGGCGCGCGAGGGAAGCAAGGGGTCATGGTGTTGTGTCTCCTGGAGCTTGAGATGGGAAGGAATCGGTTTGCACGGTGCCCGGCGGGAAGCGCGTGCACGCAGGCACCGCAGGTGCCTGGGCTTAGCGGCGGCGCGAGCGTTGGGTGGCTGGCGCGGCGCGGGGGGGGCGGGCGGCTGCCGTTTCGCAGCGGGTGGCAATGAGGTCGGCCAGGCAGGCTAGCTGCGCTTGTTGTGCAGCATCCGGCGCGCCCGGCTGCGCAGGCGCAAAAAGCTGCAGCATCCCCAGCCCGCGCAGCGACGACAGCACCAGGCCCAACAGTCCATCCCGGTCGGCCTCACCGGCCAGTTCGGGGAAGGCGCTGAAAAAGCCTTCGTGCATGCGGGCCTGCACACTCTGGCGCAGCTCGGCAATGTGGCCCAGCACCTCGGGCTGGTTGCGGCAGCCCAGGTAGATGTTCCAGGCCACGATGAAGCGCGGCTGCGCATAGACCAGACTCCACACCGCCTGCACAAACTTCGCAGCGCGCTCGCGCGCCGGCAGCGCGGGGCTGGGCCAGAGTTCGCCCGAGCGCACGGTGGACTCGATCAGCTCGCTCAGCACGTTCATCATCAGCACCGCCTTCGACTCGAAGTGGTGCTGCACTGCGCCTGATGTCATGCCCGCCGACTTGGCCAGCTCGTGGATGGACATCTCCTCCAGGCTGCGGTGCTGGATCACGTCGATGGCCGTGGCGATCAGGTGCTGGCGGGTGGCGGCGCTGCGCTCGGCATGGGTGCGGCGCACCCCGGCCTTGGGGGAAACACGGTGGTTCATGGCGCTTTCACAATATACATTTCGAACGTAATGTATTTATGCAGGCGTCGACCAACAAGCCCGTGAATACCCGCATCCCCGCACAGGCCCAAGGTGGATCACCCAGGGCCCGGCCACGGGGCCGAACCTAGAATGCTTCTCACTGACCGCACCCACCGGAGACACACACCATGAACGCCCCTACCGCTGCCGCCCACCTGCTGCCCGAAATCAAGCTGCGCGACGTGCCCCAGGCCCTCATCGATGCGCTGCAGGCCCGCTTTGGCGCGCAGTGCTCGCTGGCCCAGGCCGTGCGCGAGCAGCACGGGCGCGACGAGGGCTCGTTGCAGGCCCCGCCGCCCAGCGCCGTGGTGTTTGCCGAAAGCACGCAGGATGTGGCCGACGCGGTGAAGCTGGCCAGCCAGTACGACGTGCCCGTGATCCCCTACGGCGCGGGCTCGTCGCTCGAAGGCCACCTGCTGGCCGTGCAGGGCGGCATCAGCATTGACGTGAGCCGCATGAACCAGGTGCTGAGCATCAATGCCGAAGACCTCACGGTGACCGTGCAGCCCGGCATCACGCGCAAAGCACTGAACGATGCGATCAAGGACACCGGCCTGTTTTTCCCCATCGACCCCGGCGCAGATGCCAGCATTGGCGGCATGGCCGCCACCCGCGCCAGCGGCACCAACGCCGTGCGCTACGGCACCATGCGCGAGAACGTGCTGGCGCTGGAGGTGGTGACCGCCAGCGGCGACATCATCCACACCGGCACCCGCGCCAAAAAGAGCAGCGCGGGCTACGACCTCACGCGCCTGATGGTGGGCAGCGAAGGCACGCTGGGCGTCATGACCGAGATCACCGTGCGCCTGTACCCGCTGCCCGAGGCTGTGAGCGCCGCGATCTGCTCCTTCCCAAGCATCGAAGCGGCCGTGCGCACCACCATCCAGACCATCCAGATCGGCGTGCCGATTGCGCGCGTGGAACTCATCGACCACCACACCGTGCGCATGGTGAACGCGCACAGCAAGCTCAATCTGCGCGAAGAACCCATGCTGCTCATGGAGTTCCACGGCTCGCCCGCCAGCGTGAAAGAACAGGCCGAGATGGTGCAGGACATCGCCAGCGAATTCGGCGGCCAGGCCTTTGAATGGGCCAGCACGCCCGAAGAACGCACCCGCCTGTGGACCGCCCGGCACAACGCCTACTTCGCGGCCGTGCAAAGCCGCCCCGGCTGCCGCGCCATCAGCACCGACACCTGCGTGCCCATCAGCCGCCTGGCCGACTGCCTGCTCGAATCGGTGGACGAGGTCGAAGCCAGCGGCATCCCCTACTTCCTCGTCGGCCACGTGGGCGACGGCAACTTCCACTTCGGCTACCTCATCGACCCCAACAGCGCCGAAGAACGCACCAAGGCCGAAGCCATGAACCACACGCTGGTGGCCCGCGCCCTCAGCATGGGCGGCACCTGCACCGGTGAGCATGGCGTGGGCATCCACAAGATGGGCTTTTTGCTGGACGAGACCGGCACGGGCGCGGTGGACATGATGCGCGCCATCAAGCGGGCACTGGACCCGAAGAACATCCTGAACCCGGGGAAAATTTTTGCGCTGTGAGTGGGCCGCCTCGTGAACGGGCTCGCTGACTGGCGCAGCTCGGATTGGGGTTTTTTGGCACCTGGCGCTTGTCTGACAAGCGCGAAAAGCTATTGTTTTTATAGCATTTTTGGTGCACGGCTCGCTTTCACGCCGCTCGATCTGTCCCAGCGCTCCGCCCCGCTCCCATCGGTTGCTGGAAGCGACGCGCTGGAACCGTGCAGCGTTGGTTGGCCGCATGAAGAGCTTGCGCGCCGCTGTGCTGGTCGTGCTGGTCGGTATCGGTTTCTCGGCGGCTGTGGGCGCGTTGGCACTGGCGGTCCTGCCGCCTGGATGGGCTTCGACCACCTACCTGTGGCCCGG
Source organism: Acidovorax sp. JMULE5 (assembly GCF_013376875.1). GTDB lineage: Bacteria > Pseudomonadota > Gammaproteobacteria > Burkholderiales > Burkholderiaceae_C > Acidovorax > Acidovorax facilis. The sequence continues at coordinate 3,730,196 of NZ_CP035951.1, read as the reverse complement.
CATCCAAACCGCTGCACTCCTTGTCCACATCACTCCCACTGCGGTGGTGTACTGGCTCGTGCCCGGGGGCGGGGCCCCGGCCTACCTCCTGCACGTACTGACCGGAGCTTTCGTCTCGTGGGCCGTGCTCTTTGCGCTTGCGGCGTTTGCAATTCGGCGTGACGCTAGGGCGCTCCTCACGCGCAGATCACAGGCTCCTAGAATGAGGCAATGATCAAGTACTCCTTCCCAGCTGCGCCGGTGACTTACAGGCCTCCAGCAAACCCCCCCGCAGTCCTGGCCAGTGAGTTGATCGACTACCAGGCATGCCCGTTGTGCGAGAGCAAAGCCTTTCGTCCGCTGCGCAGTGCGGACTGTTCCCACCACCCTCGCTACAGCCAAGAACTCTCTCGCACCATGCATTGGAGCCAATGCGCGGCGTGCCAGCATGTTTTTCGCAGCGGCTACTACACCGAAGCAGCGCTGAATATCGTTTTCCGTGGCACCAACGAATCCCAGGTGGTCGGCTATGACCTGGAGCGGCAGCGCTATGTGTCTGCGCAGATGATTGAGAAAGTGCTGCCCTACCAGACCGGCGGCACGTGGCTGGACGTGGGGTTTGGTAATGCATCGCTTCTGCTCACGGCGCACGAGTACGGCTTCGAGCCTGTGGGCCTGGACCTGCGTCCGCAATCGGTGGAAGAGTTGCGCCGATGGGGCGTGGCAGCCCATTGCCAGGATGTCAAAGGGTTCGAGCTGTCGCGCCCCGCCAGTGTGATCAGCATGGCAGATGTGCTGGAGCACATGCCGTATCCCAAGGTGGGCCTGCATGCCGCCCACCGACTGTTGCAACCGGGTGGCGTGCTGCTGATCTCCCTGCCCAACTCGGGCTCCATGGTCTGGAAAGCACTGGATGCCGGCAATGCGAACCCGTACTGGGGTGAAATCGAGCACTATCACAACTTCGACCGCGACCGCCTGTATGCATTGCTGGCCGAATGTGGCTTCAAGCCCGTGCGCTATGGCATCAGTCAGCGGTACCGCGTCTGTATGGAAGTGATCGCGGTGAAAGCCTAGGCAGGCGGTACACACAACGCACGCCCACGGTCGGCATGGCCCACGGAAGTCCTGACCAACTTTCCCCTGCGCGAAGCACGCCGCAGGGCGTGTACCGACTGTGATGCAATGGCCATTGGACACGCAGGAGGGGCCAGAATGCGCGGCTCGTCCTGTTGCAGACGCTTCCTGGTGAGAAAACCATATGCAGGCCCCCCATCCCACAAAACACCGCTTTCGTATTGAGCTGGTCGCCGAACACCAGCATGCATCACTGGTCGACCTGCTGTGCGAACTGCACGCCTTCTACAACCAAGGCGCCACACCCCCTCGGCAGGTGGTGATGGAGCATCTCCGCCAGAACCTCTTGGCGCCCGGCTCCGCCCAGCGTTTGCTGGTGGCTTCGCGCAGCGATGGCGTTGTGGTGGGCCTGGCGGCGTTCTCGCTGGTGTATTCGTTGGTCGAATTTGCAGAGGACCAGCGCAGACACTGCCAGCTCAAAGAGTTGTATGTAAGTTCGGCCGCAAGAAGCCAGGGTGCGGGCCGGGCGCTCATGCACGGGCTCGCCCGATATGCCATGGAACACAGCTGCCGCCGCATCGACTGGCCTGTGAAGGCTTCAAACGCCCGGGGAATCCTGTTCTACGAAAGCCTGGGTGCCGAGCGCGTGGCCGAACGGCTGAGCTACCGGCTGACGGAGCCCGCACTGGGCCGGCTGGTACTCGAAAGTGGATGTGCCGACGTGCGGTCTGCGCAGAGCTAAGCTGCACTGAACATCGGAGATCTCCACCTTGTTTCGCTCTTTCGTACTCCTGCTGTCCCTGCTGGGCAGCGCCGCCTTTGGCGGATTGCTCCTGGTATCGCTGCTGCAACCTACCTGGATTGAACACGGTGCGCGCGAGCTGATCCGCCAGCAGATCGAGCACAAGACGGGCGAAAAGCTCCGGGCCCTGGACGAACGCTTTCTGAGCGCCCAGGCGCGGGTCTTCTTGCGCGGCAAGGAGCAGGAGATCAACGCCGCGCGCAAGGCGCTGTCTGCGGGCCTGCCCGCCCGGGTCGCGGCCATTGCGGCCGAGATGGGGATTCCGGCGTGCGAGTGCCGCAAACGGCGGCAACAACGGCTGGAACTGCAGATTGGCACGGCGCAGCAGATGCAGGCCCAGCTCGATGCGCTGATCCGCAGCGCCTACATGGATACGGCCGAAAAGCTGTTGCGCGAATTGCGCATCTTCAGCGGTGCCAATGCCCTGGCATTCGCCCTGCTGGGCCTGGCCGCATGGCGGCGACCCCACGGCGCCGGTGGGGTGTCGCTGGTGCCGGCCACCGCCACCCTCCTTCTGGCCACGCTGGCAAGCAGCGCCATCTACCTTTGGGGCCAGAACTGGCTGCACACCGTCGTGTTCGGCAGCTACGTGGGCTGGGCGCAGCTGGCATACATCGCGCTGGTGTACGCGTGGCTGTGCGATCTGCTATTGAACCGGGCGCGGGTCAGCCTGCACCTGTGCCAGGGCAGCATGAGCGGCGCTGTGTCCCCTTGCTGAAGGCTTGCCCCTCCTGCGGATCTCTCCTGTCTCCGCATCCTCCGCCGGTGGGTGCTGACCCGGCAGCAAATCTGGGTGGCAGCCCCCTTTCTCCTGCGCTGGTGCAGGCCACCACAGTTCGAAACGCGGCCATGGCGAAGCTTGCCCGGCAGCACGGCCGTCATAGCCGGGAGCGCAGGCTCCCGTCAGCTGTGCACTGACCGTGAATCTGCGGGAGCCTGATTGCGGTCGTGCATGCCGTAGTCGCGCACCACGGCGGCGACGCGCAGGCGGTAGTTGTCGAAGATCCGCTCGCGGCCTGCTTTCTGCGTGGCGCGGTGGGCTTCCATCTGGCGCCATTGCGCCACCGCTTCCTCGTCACGCCAGAACGAAAGCGACAGCAGTTTGCCGGGAGCACTGAGGCTCTCGAACCGTTCGATGGAGATAAACCCGTCGATCTGCTCCAGCAAAGGCCGCAATGCAGCGGCAGCGCCCAGATAAGCGTCCTGCTGGCCCGGAGCGGGCTGTACCTCGAAAATGACGGCCATCATGCGCTGATCTCCAGTGGGTGTGCGGGCAGGCCCAGCGTGCCCTCCACGCCCTGCGTGAACGTGCGCTCCTCGCGCAGGATGAAGCGCTTTTCCTGTGCCATCGCAAAGTTGGCGCGGCCTTCGGGGTCGGAGCGCAGGCGGGCGCGGTAGGCCTCGTAGACAGCCAGCGACTCAAAGCCGATGAGCCCCCAGGCCTCGTAGTTGCTGCCCTCGTGCGGCAGAAAATAGCCGATCAGGTGGCCCCCGCAGCGCGGGATGATCTGGCCCCAGCGGCGCGCGTAGTCGGCAAACAGCTCGCGCTGGAAGGGGTCAATGTCGTAGCGGATGAAGCAGGTGATCATGGTGTTCAGAAGTCGTTGGTGGACAGGGCTTCACGATAGGCGGTTGACGTCCTTCGATGGTTCGCCCAAGATCGAACCATGAAAGACGGCCCCCACATCGCGCGCATTGCCGCGCTCATTGGCGACAGCGCGCGCGCCGAAGTCCTCACGGCCCTGATGGCCGACCGCGCACTCACGGCCACCGAACTGGCGGCGGTGGCAGGCGTGACCAAGCAGACCATCAGTGCCCACCTGGCCAAGCTGCTCGATGCGGGCCTGCTGACCGTCGAGCACCAGGGCCGCCACCGCTACTTCCGGCTGGCTGATCGCGATGTGGCGCACCTGCTGGAATCGCTCATGAACGTGGCCTTCCGCGCCGGTGCCGTGCGCCTGCGCGCAAGCCCGCGCGAGCCCGCGTTGCGCCGCGCGCGCATGTGCTACGACCACCTGGCCGGCGAAGTGGGCGTGCAGTTCTACGAAGCCCTGGTGCGCCAAGGGCTGCTGCAGGCCACACCCCAGGGTGCAGCGGTGACGCCCGCAGGCGCGCGGTGGTTTTCCCAGGTGGACATTGACACCACGGCACTGGCGCAGCAGCGGCGCATGCTGTGCCGCCCTTGCCTGGACTGGAGCGAGCGCCGCCACCACCTGGGCGGCGCGCTGGGCGCTGCGTTGCTGCAGCGCCTGTTCGACGGCGGATGGGCGCACCGGGCACAGGGCTCGCGCGTCGTGCACTTCACCGCCAAGGGCGAACTGGCGCTGCGCCAGTGGCTGGCAACCAGCCCAGAGGCACCGCCATCCACCGCCATTCGCGGCCCCGAACAATGATGAAGACCTTGCCGCTCTTCATCGCCACCGCCCTGGCTGAAATCGTGGATTGCTACCCGCCCTGGCTGTGGCTCAAACAGGGCAAGCCGATGTGGCTGCTGATCCCTGCAGCGCTGAGCCTCGCCCTGTTCGCGTGGCTGCTCACGCTGCATGACACCGCAGGCGCGGGGCGCGTGTATGCGGCCTATGGCGGGGTCTATATCGGCGCGGCGCTGGCCTGGCTGTGGATAGTCGATGGCATTCGGCCCACCGTCTGGGATACGGCGGGCGTACTGGTCGCGCTGGCGGGCATGGCGATCATCATGCTGCAGCCCGCGCGCTAGGGAGCCTCTGCGTGTCCACCCCCACGGGCCGCGCGCGCCACTGCAACCCCTTATAACACCCTCCTCATTTGCAACATCGTGCTTTATAAGCAGGGCCTTCTTATCTTCAAAAGATTGTTCATGCGCACTTCAACTGAGACAGTTTCTTCTGCCCTTACGCGCCGCCACTTTGCTTTGTGGATGACAGTCTCAGGGCTTTCTCTTTCTGCTTGCGGAGGAGGAGACGGTTCCTCGTCACCGGCCCCTACGCCCGCACCGCCTCCGGCACCTGGGTCGGCCTCGCTCAGCCTGTCTGCCGGCGCACTGGGGGGCGTGGGTTTCCTTGCAGGCACCTCGACCGACGCCCGGCTGCCGGTGTCAATGACTGGACACGCCTTCGACAGCAAGGGAAACCTCTGGTTTGTCGGCTGGCACTCCTCCGAACAGAGGGTCGGAAGGGTTTCTGCCGAAAGCGCGCTGTCGTACTTCGCCCTCAGCCCACTGCAGGGTTACATATCTGGGGTGGTCGATGCACAGGACCGTTATCTGATCGCCCATACCGTGCGCAACACCACAGGCGTCCTGGTTTCGCTGTTCAGCAACGAAGGACTGGTCACCTTGGCAGGCCAGTCGAATGAAGGCCCGCTGCAGGACGGCAAAGGCCCTACGGCCCGGATCCGCAGCTTTGAAAGCCCGCTGCTGGCCAGCGACGGCTTGGTGTATTTTCTAGACCGCCCGACCAATGCCGCGGGTTATACGCTGCGCACCGTGAGTCAAGATGGCACCGTGACCTCGGTGCTGCCAGTGCCCAACAACAGCCGCCTGGTGGCCTCCGCCACAGGGTCGGTGCGCCGATTCACCGACGAAGTACAGAACAGCCGTGTGGAGTGGGCTGAGCTGACGCTGTCCCCCTTGGGCGGATATTCCTGGACTGTTCTGTCGCACAGTTGGCAAGGGGTGGGGCATCCCGAGCCATTCGCCCCCGTCAAAGGTGCGGTGGACACGTATTGGGCTTTCGACTCCGCCTCCAACACCCTGGCCCACTACGCGTTGGACGGAACGCGCTCAGACATCTGGTCAATGCCGGGGTGGGTAAGTACAGCCGTCTCCAACCCTACCAATGGAAACTTGATAGTGAGCGGCTCAGCCGAGCCAGAGGGCGCGCAAACCACCGAGAGCCCTGGCGTGCTCTTCGTGCTGGACCGCGTGAAAGGGGCCAATGCGGTAGCCCGACCCTGGGTCGGACTGTCCGAGCAACGCGGGTATGTCGATGGCACAGGGGGCGCAGCCCGCTTTGACTTTGTAAGAGGTGCGTACGCCACCTCCGATGCATCGGGCCCCATTTATGTGGCTACGCTGGCGGAAATCCCATTGCAAGGCACTCCGCCAAACCGGACCACGCCCACGCCTCTGCGGGTTATTACGCCTGCAGGCCAGGTGACGTCCCTGTCGAGCACGTTCTCGTCCAGCTACCAACAGCTTGCCAGCGCGTACGGTTACCTGATCACCCACAACCCGGCCAACAACACGCTGCTGCGCGCCTCCAAGAGCGCGGGCAACTCGGCCTGGGAAAGCTGGGTGACAAGCCCGCTTTTTGGGGGTGTCTCAGGGTTGAAGGTTCTGCGGACCGACTCCACGGGCCTGCTGTGGTTTGCCACCCGCACATTGCCGTTCGTGCTGGATTCGCGGCCCTACGGATCCGGCACCTCATTGATCGGCACTGTCAGCGCCAGCGGACAGGTGAAGCTGGTCGTTGGCGACCCGCAGCTCATCCACACGGCGGCCAGCTACCCGCCGCTGGACCAGCGCCCTTGGTACATGGATGTGACAGACATCGCGTTCGAGGGGGGTAGTTCGCCCGTTTCGTGGGTGCTGTGCAACCGGCCCGTGCTGTCGGAGGACCGCACGCGCCTCGTCAGCTCTGTGCCGGAGCTGGTACGGCTCGAAGGCAACAACCGGCAGTCGTTCGCCCTCCCCTCAGTCAACGTACAGAGCTTCATCTCCGGGCACTACCAACAACTGTGCACCCTGCCCAGCCGCCCCGGCGAGGTCTTTCTGTCCAGCGCATGCGGCGTCTACCGCTTTACCGTGGCCAAAGGCCTGGAATTGCTGGCAGGGCAAAACCAGCCCACACCGGTCGGCGTGCGCCTGGGTGCGCTGCCCGCCAATCTGAACCTGGTGAAGTTCATCAGCCCCGGCCCGGATGCCAACAGCCTGTACGTGGGCAGTGAAAACAGCGTGCTTCGGCTGAATCTGCCAGCGTAAGAGCGCCGCGAAAGGCCGTCCGTCAACGGACGGCCTTTCGCCCCCCTGCCCGTCAGTTCACCTTGATCAAACGCCAGTCAATCCGGTTGTCCGGCCGCTGTACCAGCTCCACGTTTTTCTTCATGGCCCAGGCCAGCATCTGGTTGTGCAGGGGGATGTGTGCCACGGTGTCGTTCTGCAGCTGCAGGCCTTCGGTGAGCAGGCGGTTGCGCACAGGCAGGTCGGTTTCGGTCTTCACGCGGTCCACGATGTAGTCCATGCGTTCGTTGCTGTAGCGGCCCAGGTTGTAGTTGCCGTCACCGCCCGTGGTCTTGGTGCGGACGAGGGACTGCAGGGTGTACAGCGCATCGAAGGTGGGCACGCCCCAGCTGAGCAAGGCAATGCTGGCCTCGTGCCGCTGGGCCATGGGGTAGTAGGTGACTGCTGGCAGCGTGCGCAGCTTGGCTTTGACGCCGATGCGCGACCACATGGACGTGATGGCCTGGCACAGCTCCTCGTCCTGGATGATGGCGTTGTTGCTGCAGGCAAAGTCCACCTCGAAGCCGTCTTTGTAGCCTGCCTCGGCCAGCAAGGCCTTCGCGGCATTGGCGTCAAAGGGCAGGCGCTTGTCCACGGCTTCCGTCCAGCCATTGACCAGCGGCGACACGATGGCCCCGGTGGGCTTGGACATGCCGCGCATGGTCACGCGCTGCAGGGTGGCACTGTCAATGGCCTGGTAGAGCGCCTTGCGAACACGCAGGTCTTTGAGCGGGTTCTTGCCCTTGATGTTGCTGCCCACCAGCTCTTCGCGGAACTGGTCCATGGCGAGGTACACGGTGCGGTTCTCCACAATCTCCATGACCTTGAGGGCGGGGTTGGCCTTGATGCGGGCCAGGTCCTGGATGCTGGTGTCGCGCACCATGTCCACTTCGCCCGACAGCAGTGCGGCGATGCGCGTGGCTTCGGACTTGATGGGGGTGTAGGTGATCTCCGTGACGTTGCCTTCGGCCTTGCCTGCATTCCACCAGTGGGGGTTGGCCGTGAACACGATCTTCTGGTCGGGCACCCATTCCTTGAGCACGAAGGGCCCTGTGCCCATGGCATTGCGGTGCGAATAGGTTTCGTCCTTGGCCTTGATGTCCTTGGGCTCGACCGAGTTGTTCTTCTCGGCCCAGGCCTTGCTCATCACGCGCAGCTCGGTGAGCTGGTTCAGGATCACCGGGTTGGGGTTCTTCAGGAAGATGTCAATGGTCTCGCCGTCTACCTTGGCGATGCGGTCCATGCCCTGGGTGTAGATGGAGTACGTGGAGGTCTTGCTCATCGCGCGCTGCAACGAATAAACCACGTCATCGGCCGTCATGGCCGAGCCGTCGCTGAACTTCACCCCCTGTCGCAGCTTCACGCGCAGCTGCGTGGGGCTGACCTGCTGCCACGAGGTGGCCAGCAGCGGCTCGACCTTGAGCGTGCGGCTGTTGAACATCACCAGCGACTCATACACAGCCGCATGGATGCCATTGCCCAGGGCGCTGTTTTGCGAATGGATGTCCATGGTCTGGATGTCGCTGGAGCCTGCCCACTTGAACGGTTTTGCCGACGCGGTGGGAGCAACGGTTGCCAGGGCCAGGGTAGCGGCCGCAAGCAGGGAACGCTTGAATTGCATGGCGAAATTTCCTTGATGAAATAGGAGAAACGGCAATATGCAGCAGGAAACAGGCCAGCCCAAGCCCCCACGCGCCATGTGTGGCACCGGCGATGCAAGCCTCGTGTCGGGACCGATTGCGCGCCGGGTGCGGCTGGGATAAAAGGGCCGTGGCAGGCCGGTGCACCGGCTACGGCACTGACCGCACCGGGTAGCGCACGCCATCGCGCTCAACGCCCACCTGCAGCAGGTTGATCACCCCCATCACGTCGTCCACCAGCCACACGGCTTTCTCCAGCGCCTCGGCCTGCGCCTGCGACTGCACACAACCCATCAGTGTCACCAGCCGCCGCTCGCCCAACACCCACACGCTGGTGTCGTCAAAACGGCCATCCTGCTGGATGTAGCGCTGCACGCGCGGGATGATCTCGGCGTCGTACAGGTACGAGTTGGGCAGGCGGCAGCGCCCCACGCGGTGGCAGCTGCCGCCGTGTTGCGATCGCACATGCGCCAGCTCGCGCACCTCGGCCTCGGTGTAGAGCGGGCCTTCGGGCTCGGGACATTGCGGGATAGCGCTCGTGACCTGTACGAAAGGGTCATTGAAGGCGTTGGTGCGCGGGGCGGAGTTGCCAGCCACCTGGGCAGTGGTCAGGAATGGGGCCATGGCGACGGCCACCAACAACGCCATGACGAACCGGCGGAACACACAAACACGGCGCATGAATCGTTCCTTCCTGAAGATGGTCACAGCGCGGCTACAGCACGATCTGGTACCGCGCAAACTCTCTGCTGCCTTTGCGCACACAGTCGTTCAGGGTAAAACCAAAGCCCTCATACAGCCTTCGCAGCGGTTGCCGGTCGGCCACGCAGTCCAGCCGCAGATAGCGCAGGCCCAGGCTGCCTGCGTGCTGGCACCCAAATGCCAGCAGTGCCGTAGATACCCCCTGCCCCGCCCAAGCACGCCGCACGGCCAGCTTGTGCAAGAACGCGGAGGTGCCCGGTTCAGCGTCCGGCCAGAAGACTGGGTCTTCGCGCTGGAAGCGCACCACCCCCACTACCGCTTCGCTCGCTTTGGCGACCACATACAACCCGCCATCCACATCACGCTGCACGCTGTCATCTGTGAAATCAGACACGAGCCAGAGCGGAATTTTTTGATCGACCAACCACTGCGCGGCCTCGCGCAACACGGCAGCAATGGCAACGGCGTCTGACGGGCGGGCGATTTCTGTGCGCATACAAAAGCGGTGTTGGCCTGCAGACAGGGAGAAGCTGCACAAGATGATGGGACGAGGCGTTGACAGCGCTGACGGAATGAATCACGCCCAGCGCGATTGCTCACATATTTATAGCTGTTAGCGCTCATCATATAAGCGCTAGCAGCCATTTTTATTCAAATTTTAGTCATGAAGCGTCGTCACGCAATCCCCAGCCCGCGCCCCGGCTTTGGCCCGCCCCCTACGATGTCCCGACCATGCCCGCAAGCGACCTGATCGTCCACCGCCCCGAAGGCCTGTATTGCCCGCCGGGCAATTTCTACATCGACCCCTGGCGGCCGGTGGAGCGGGCCGTGATCACGCACGCCCATTCAGACCACGCGCGCATGGGCTCGGAGCACTACCTGGCGCACCGGGACAGCGAAGGCACGCTGCGCAACCGGCTGGGCGCGGGCATTGATCTGCAGACGCTGGGCTATGGCGAGGTCATCGACCACCACGGCGTGCGGGTGTCGCTGCACCCCGCGGGCCATGTATTGGGCTCGGCCCAGGTGCGCGTCGAACACGGCGGCCAGGTGTGGGTGGCGTCGGGCGACTACAAGCTCGAAGACGACGGCACCTGCCAGCCATTCGAGCCGGTGCGCTGCCACACCTTCATCACCGAGTCGACCTTCGGCCTGCCCATCTACCGCTGGCCTTCGCAGCCGGTGCTGTTTGCCGACATCAATGCCTGGTGGGCTGCGAATGCCGCAGCGGGCAAGGCCAGCATCCTCTACGCGTACGCCTTCGGCAAGGCGCAGCGGCTGCTGCACGGGGTTGACCCGAATATCGGTCCCATCGTCGTGCATGGCGCGGTAGACCCGCTCAACGCCGTGTACCGCGCGGCGGGCGTGGCGCTGCCGCCCACGCTGCGCGTGACGGACCCGGGGGTCACCAAGGCCGAGCTGAGCCGCGCGCTGGTGCTGGCCCCGCCCTCGGCCGCAGGCACGCCGTGGCTCAAGCGGTTTGGCGAACACTCCGACGCCTTTGCCAGCGGCTGGATGCTGGTGCGCGGCGCGCGCCGACGCCGGGGGGTGGACCGGGGCTTTGTGATGAGCGACCACGCCGACTGGCCCAGCTTGCAGAAAGCCATTGGCGCCACGGGCGCGGAGCGCGTCATCGTGACGCACGGCAGCACGGCGGTGATGGTGCGCTGGCTGTGCGAACAGGGGCTGGACGCCCAGGTGTTTGCCACTGAATACGGCGCCGATGACAACGAGGACGACGCAGCGGCGGCTGCGCCCCCACCGCAGACCGACGCACCCGAGACCGCTGCACCATGAAGGCCTTTGCCCAGTTGTTCCAGGCGCTCGACGCCACCACCGCGCAGTCGGCCAAACTCGCGGCGCTGGTGGCTTACCTGCGCGTGGTGCCGCCTGCCGATGCGGCCTGGGCCACCTACTTTCTCGCAGGCGGCAAACCGCGCCAGATGGTGCCCACCAAGCGCCTGAAGGCGCTAGCGCAAGAGGCTGCGGGCCTGCCCGAGTGGCTGTTCGAGGAAAGCTACCAGGCCGTGGGCGACCTGGCCGAAACCCTGGCCCTGCTGCTGCCCCCGCCCGCCCAGCCCACCGAGCTGACACTGGCCGAATGGATGGCCCAGCTGCTGCCCCTGCGCGCCCTGCCGCCCGATGAAGCGGATACCCGTCTGCGCACGCAATGGAACATGCTGGCGCCCGAGCAGCGCTTTGTGTACTTCAAGCTCATCACCGGCAACTTTCGCGTCGGGGTGTCGCGCCTGCAGGTCACGCAGGCGCTTGCCACCGTGAGCGCGCTGGACCCCAAGCGCATCGCCCACCGGCTGATGGGCTACACCCAGATCGGCCGACAGCCGCAGGCCAGCGACTACCAGGCGCTGATCGCGCCGGTGGACGACGATGCAAGTACGCAGGATGCTGCCGATGCGGGCCAGCCCTACCCCTTCTTCCTGGCCCACCCGTTCAGCCAGCCCGTGGCTGAGATGCCCGCACTGCTGGGCGCGCCCGAAGACTGGCTGGTGGAATGGAAGTGGGACGGCATCCGCGCGCAGATCGTGCGCCGGGGGGGCGCGGTGTGGGTGTGGTCGCGCGGGGAGGAGCTGGTGACCGACCGCTTCCCCGAACTGGCCGAGGCTGCGATGGCGCAGCTCCCTGACGGCACAGTGGTCGATGGCGAGATCCTGGTGTGGCTGCCCGATGAGCCCCAGCCCCGCCCGTTTTCCGACCTGCAAAAGCGCCTGGGCCGCAAGACGCTGACCCCCAAGCTGCTGCGCGAGCTGCCTGCGGTGCTGGTGGCCTACGACCTGCTCGAACACGCCGGGCAGGACCTGCGCCAAGAGCCGCAGCAGGCCCGCCGTACGCTGCTGGAGGCCACGCTGCAACAGCGTGATGACACCACCATCGCACCCGCACCGCACCAGGCCCTGCGCCTGAGCACGCTGCTGCACGGCACCGATTGGCAAGACCTGGCGCGCCAGCGCGAGGCCGCGCGCAGCATGGGCACCGAGGGCTTCATGCTCAAGCACCGCAGCGCGCAGTACGGCGTGGGCCGCACCAAGGATGTGGGCGTGTGGTGGAAGTGGAAGATCGACCCCATGAGCGTGGACGCGGTGCTCATCTACGCCCAGCGCGGCCACGGCCGCCGCGCCAGCCTCTACACCGACTACACCTTTGCCGTGTGGACCGGGCCGCAGGACGACCCGGACCGGCAACTGGTGCCTTTTGCCAAGGCCTATTCGGGCCTGACGGATGCCGAGATTGCGCAGGTGGATGCCATCATCCGCAAGACCACGCGCGAGAGCTTCGGGCCCGTGCGCAGCGTGGACGCGACGCTGGTGTTTGAGCTGGGCTTCGAAGGCATTGCGCGCAGCCCGCGCCACAAGAGCGGCATTGCGGTGCGCTTTCCGCGCATGCTGCGCTGGCGGCAAGACAAACCCGTGGCCGAGGCCGATACTTTGCAAACGCTGATGGCACTGCTGCCGGGGCAGGACGCGGCCGCATGAGCACGACACGCCGCCCGCGCAAGGCCCCGCCCACAACCGCACCGAGTGCCGCAGCCACCTGGATGGCGGCGCGCGGCTGGCAGCCCTTCGGCTTCCAGCAAGACGTGTGGCGCGCGATGGGCGAGGGCCGCTCGGGCCTGCTGCATGCCACCACGGGTGCGGGCAAGACCTATGCGGTGTGGCTGGGTGCGCTGCTGCATCTGGCGTGGGCCGATGCTGCACAAGCGCCCGAAGAAGCCCCCAAAGTCCCCAGCGCCCGCACCGCCCTGCGCACGCGCCGCGCTGCGGCACCACCCCTCACCGTGCTGTGGATCACGCCCATGCGCGCACTCGCTGCCGATTCGCTGCGCGCCCTGCAGACACCGCTGCCCGAACTGGCCCCCACCTGGACCAGCGGCCTGCGCACCGGCGACACCGCCAGCGGCGAACGCGCCGCGCAAGACCGCCGTCTGCCCACGCTGCTGGTGACCACGCCCGAAAGCGTGTCGCTGCTGCTGGCCCGCGCCGATGCGCGTGAGCGCCTGGCCAGCGTGCGCCTGGTGGTGGTGGACGAATGGCACGAACTGGTGGGCAACAAGCGCGGCGTGCAGGTGCAGCTGGCGCTGGCGCGCCTGTCGGGCTGGAACCCGGCGCTGCAGGTGTGGGGCATGTCGGCCACGCTGGGCAACCTGGAGGAGGCCATGCACACCTTGCTGCCCGAATCTGTGTCCAGCGCGCCACAGCCACCGCCCGCCGTGCTGGTGCAGGGTCGCATCGACAAACGGCTGGAGGTGCAGGTGATGCTGCCCGCGCGGGCCGACCGCTTTGCGTGGGCGGGCCACATGGGGCTTAGCCTGCTGCCGCAGGTGGTGCAGTCGATCGAAGCGGCGGCGTCCACCTTGGTGTTCACCAACACCCGATCGCAGGCGGAGCGCTGGTACCAGTCGCTGCTGGAGGCGCGGCCTGATTGGGCCGGCACCATCGCGCTGCACCATGGGTCGCTGGGGCACGAGGTGCGCGAATGGGTGGAACAAGGCCTCAAGGCCGGGCAGCTCAAGGCCGTGGTGTGCACCTCCAGCCTGGATCTGGGCGTGGACTTTTTGCCGGTGGAGCAGGTGCTGCAGATCGGCTCGGCCAAGGGCGTGGCGCGGCTGGTGCAGCGTGCGGGCCGCTCGGGCCATGCGCCGGGGCGCAGCTCCAGCATTACGTTGGTGCCGACGCACAGCCTGGAGCTGGTGGAAGCCGCCGCCGCACGCCACGCGCTGGTGCAGGGCCGCATTGAAGACCGGCACACGCCGCGTGCGCCGCTCGATGTGCTGGTGCAGCACCTGGTCACCATCGCGCTGGGCGGCGGCTTTGTGCCCGATGCGCTGTTGGCCGAGGTGCGCCGCGCACCAGCCTACGCTGCTTTGGCTGACAACGACTGGCAGTGGGCGCTGCAGTTCGTGCGCCAGGGCGGCGCGTCGCTGGCCACCTACCCGGACTTTCACCGCGTGGTGCCCGACGACGAAGGTATCTGGCGCATGCCCGATGCCCGCCTGGCGCGCCGCCACCGCAGCAACATCGGCACCATCGTGAGCGATGCCAGCATGCAGGTGCAGTTTGTGAGCGGCGGGCGCCTGGGGTCGGTGGAAGAGAGTTTTATCGCGCGGCTGCGCAAGGGCGATGTGTTCATGTTTGCGGGCCGCCTGCTGGAGCTGGTGCGCACCCAGCAGATGACGGCCTATGTGCGCATCGCCCCCAAGGGCAGTGCTGCGCTGCCGCGCTGGAGCGGCGGGCGCATGCCGCTGTCGAACACGCTGGCCGATGCGATGCTGGAACAGCTGGCGCAGGCGGAGCGCGGCGAGTTCGCCACGCCCGAGATGCGCTGCGCCCGGCCGCTGCTGGAGCTGCAGCAGGCCTGGTCGGCGCTGCCCACACCCAGCCGCCTGGTGGCCGAGACCCTGCACACGCGCGAGGGCTGGCACCTGTACCTGTACCCGCTGGCGGGCCGCCTGGTGCACCTGGGCCTGGCCGGGCTGCTGGGCTGGCGCGCGTCGCAGCAGGTGCCCAACACCTTCTCCATCGCGGTCAACGACTACGGGCTGGAGCTGCTGTCGGCCAAGCCGGTGGACTGGGCCACGCTGCTGCCACGGCTGATTGGCGAAGGCACGCACACCACCATCGGTCGCGGGCTCGAAGATGAAGTGCTGGCCAGCCTGAACGCCACCGAAATGGCGCGCAGGCGCTTTCGCGAGATCGCGCGCATTGCGGGCCTGATCTTCCAGAGCCACCCCGGCGAGCAGCGCAGCAGCCGCCAGCTGCAGGCCTCGTCGTCGCTCTATTACGACGTGTTTGCGCAGTACGACCCCGACAACCTGCTCCTGGCCCAGGCCCGTGCCGAGCTGCTGACGAACGAGCTGGACATGGAGCGACTGGCCCGCACGCTGCGCGGCATGCAGGCACAGACCCTGTCCATCCATGCCCTCACGCGCCCCACCCCGTTTGCCCTGCCGCTGATGGTGGAACGCTTTCGCGAGCGCCTGAGCACCGAGACCCTGGCCGACCGTCTGGCGCGCATGGTGCAGGCGCTGGAGCAGGCGGCCGACGCGACCACGGGCACCCACCTGGCGCAGCACGCGGTGCAGTCCACAGATATGGCGTGGGACCTGCCCGATAGCTCCGGCGCCCGCACACAACGCGCGCGCCGTGCAGCGGGCGGGGACACCCCCCGCCGCACCCGCAGACGCCACGGATTCTGAGCACGATGACCACGCTGGCCACCCCCACGCACACCATCGGTGCGCACGCCATCACCCTGCCCTGCGGCACCGCCCTGCAGCTGCTGCCCCAGCGTGCGCTGTGGTGGCCTGCCGCGCGCATGGTGATGGTGGCGGATGTGCATTTCGGCAAGGCGGCCACCTTCCGCCGCGCGGGCCAGCCCGTGCCGCACGGCACCACGGCCGACAACCTGGCGCGGCTGGATGCAGTGCTCGCTGCCACCGGTGCCGACCATCTGGTGTTTCTGGGCGACTTTCTGCATGCGCGCAGCGGCGCGGCCGATGCGCTGTGGCAGCAGCTGCTGCCCTGGCGCCAATGCCATGCGCATGTGGCGATGACCTTGGTGCGCGGCAACCACGACCAGCACGCGGGCGACCCACCGGCCGCGCTGGCTCTGGCGCTGGTCCACGAGCCCTGGTTGCCCTGTGCCGATGCGCCGGTGCTGGCCTGCCATCACCCGCAGGCGGTGGCAGGACACACGGTGCTCGCCGGGCACCTGCACCCCACGCTGCGGCTGCGCGGCCCGGCGCGGGATGCGCTGCGGGGGCCCTGCTTTGGGTGGGGCGATGGACAGTTGATCCTGCCCGCTTTCGGGGCTTTCACCGGCACGGCGCCCGACACCCTGCCGGTGCACTGGACGCAGTTTGCGGTCCTGCCTGGCCGCGTGGTGGCCGTTCCAGGGGGCCTTTCATAGGGTGTACAAGGGGTGGCGTGCTGCCGCCAACGCGGTCAAACTGCAGAGCGCCGCAGGGTGATTACCACCTATTTGGTAAAAAAAAGTGCCCTGGGCTTATGATAATTTTGCATTGTGAGATTCGATTGCAAAAACAGCGGGCTGTGACAGCCCCGAGCAAGGAGAATCAGAGAGCATCCGCGTTTGGCCCCGCTGCGACGCAGCCGGGGGCACCTACCTACTCTGTTTCGTGAGACAAGCCATGACGACCCAGCAACCGACCATCATCTACACCCTGACCGACGAAGCACCCCGTCTGGCCACGGCCTCCTTCCTGCCCATCGTCCGCACGTTCGCGGCACCCGCAGGCATCAATGTGACGGAGAGCGACATCTCCGTGGCCGCCCGCGTGCTGGGCGAGTTTCCCGAGTTTTTGAAGGAAGACCAGCGCGCTCCCAACACCCTGGCAGAGCTGGGCAAGAAAACACTGCAGCCCGACGCCAACATCATCAAGCTGCCCAACATCAGTGCGTCCGTCTCGCAGCTCAAGGCCGCCATCACCGAGCTGCAGGGCAAGGGTTACGCGCTGCCCGACTACCCCGACCAGCCCAAGGACGACAAGGAAAAAGACATCAAGGCCCGCTACGGCAAGTGCATCGGCTCGGCCGTGAACCCCGTGCTGCGCGAAGGCAACTCCGACCGCCGCGCACCCAAGGCCGTGAAGGAATACGCCCGCAAGAACCCGCACAGCATGGCCGAGTGGAGCCAGGCCTCGCGTTCGCACGTGTCGCACATGCACGCTGGCGACTTCTACCACGGCGAAAAGTCCATGACGCTGGACCGCGCCCGTGACGTGAAGATGGAGCTGATCACCAAGAGCGGCAAGGCCATCATCTTGAAGCCGAAGGTCAGCCTGCTCGACCGCGAAGTGATCGACAGCATGTTCATGAGCAAGAAGGCGCTGCTGGAGTTCTACGAAAAGGAAATCGAAGACGCGCGCAAGACCGGCGTGATGTTCTCGCTGCACGTGAAGGCCACGATGATGAAGGTGTCCCACCCCATCGTGTTCGGCCACTGCGTGAAGATCTTCTACAAGGACGCGTTCGAGAAACACGCCAAGACCTTTGAAGAGCTGGGCGTGAACGTGAACAACGGCATGGTCGATCTGTACACCAAGATCGAGACCCTGCCGCAAAGCCAGCGCGACGAGATCAAGCGCGACCTGCACGCCTGCCACGAGCACCGCCCCGAGCTGGCCATGGTGGATTCGGCCAAGGGCATCACCAACTTCCACTCGCCCAACGACATCATCGTGGACGCCTCCATGCCCGCCATGATCCGCAACGGCGGCAAGATGTGGGACGCCAACGGCCGCTTGAAGGACGTGAAGGCCGTGATGCCCGAATCGACCTTCGCCCGCATCTACCAGGAGATCATCAACTTCTGCAAGTGGCACGGCGCGTTCGACCCCAAGACCATGGGCACCGTGCCCAACGTGGGCCTGATGGCCCAGCAGGCCGAGGAATACGGCAGCCACGACAAGACCTTCGAGATCGCTGAAGACGGCGTGGCCAACATCACCGACCTGGCCACGGGCGAAGTGCTGCTGAGCCAGAACGTGGAAGCTGGCGACATCTGGCGCATGTGCCAGGTCAAGGACGCCGCGATCCGCGACTGGGTGAAGCTGGCCGTCAACCGCGCCCGCAACTCCGGCATGCCCGTGGTGTTCTGGCTCGACTCGTACCGCCCGCACGAAAAGGAACTCATCACCAAGGTGAAGATGTACCTGCACGAGCACAACACCGTGGGCCTGGACATCCAGATCATGAGCCAGGTGCGTGCGATGCGCTACACGCTGGAGCGCGTGATCCGTGGCCTGGACACCATCAGCGCCACCGGCAACATCCTGCGCGACTACCTCACCGACCTGTTCCCCATCATGGAACTGGGCACCTCAGCCAAGATGCTGTCCATCGTGCCGCTGATGGCCGGTGGCGGCATGTACGAAACGGGCGCGGGCGGCTCGGCCCCCAAGCATGTGCAGCAGCTGGTGGAAGAAAACCACCTGCGCTGGGATTCGCTGGGTGAGTTCCTGGCGCTGGCCGTGTCGCTGGAAGACCTGGGCCTGAAGACCGGCAACGGCAAGGCCAAGGTGCTGGCCCAGACGCTGGACGCTGCCACGGGCAAGCTGCTGGACAACAACAAGAACCCCAGCCCCAAGACCGGCCAGCTGGACAACCGTGGCAGCCAGTTCTACCTGGCGCTGTACTGGGCGCAGGAACTGGCCGCACAGACCGAAGACGCCGAGCTGGCCGCCAAGTTTGCGCCCCTGGCCAAGCAGTTGACCGACAACGAGCAGACCATCGTGGCCGAGCTGGCTGCGGTGCAGGGCGCACCTGCCGACATCGGCGGCTACTACCTGCCCGACGTGGCCAAGCTGGACGCCGTGATGCGCCCCAGCGCCACGCTGAACAAGGCGCTTGCCTCCGTCAAGTAAGCAGAGGCGGCGGGGCGGCCCCGGCCGGGGCGGCACCCGGTGCGAGAAGACAGGTGCTCTGACTGTGATTTTTTGGTGAAATTGGCACCTGGCGCTTATCTAGCAGGCGCAATAAGCTATAATTTTTATAGCAAATTGACACAAGGCCCCGCTGTTCCAGTGGGGCCTTTGTTTTTTGCGCTGGCGGCTGGTTTACGGCCGCTCGCGCTCAGCCACCCGGCTGGCCAGCGGCGCAGGCACATAGCCGGGCAGGAAGGCGCAGCCCTTGCCAAATGGGGTCTCCATGCCTGCGCACTGCCGCGCAATGCCCTCGGGCGTGGGCTTGTCGCCGGTGTCCACCCAGCGCAGCAGCGCCGCCAAAAGCGTGGGGTAGGTCGGGTCGCTCAGGTAGCTGTGGGTGTTGTGCTGGGTGAAGGTCTGCACCAGGCGCGCCGCGCTGCCGCCCTGCGCCATGGTGGCCTTGAAGGCTGCATCCAGCTCGACGAAGGCGGTGGGGTCGTCCACGCCTTTCACGGTGAGCACAGGCACGGGAATGCGGCCGGTCAGGTCCGTGTCCTGCGCGAAGCGGGCCACGGCCGCAGGGTCGGCGCGGTAGCGCAGCACGGCCGCGTTCAGGGCGGCATCGTCGGGCGAGCCCCGGTACAACACCCCCTGGTTGCCAAACGGACTCGCGCCGCCCGTACGGTGCTGCACCACGTCGCGGAAGTGGAAGGTGGCCCAGTTCATGTGGCCCTGGATGGAGCTGGCCGGGATGCGGATCACATCCACGATGGTTTTGACTTTTCGCTGCTGCTCGGGCGTGCGCTCGGCCACCGGCTTGTTCAGCGCCAGGCATTCGTTCACGCGTGCGGCCAGGTCCGCCTGGGTCATCGCCGCATCGGCAGGCAGGCCGATGTTCAGCGGATACTGCACCTCGGTGGGCCGGGGGTGGTTGTTGCACAGGTACTGGTAGACCACGCGCAGGTCGGTGCGGAAGTCGTAGGACCGCGTGCCGCCTGCCAGCACGCCGCTGGTGAGCAGCACGGCGTCATAGGGGCGCTTGCCATTGGCGGTGGTCTGGAACATCTCGGCCCCCTTGGCTGCCACGCTGGCGCCCCAGGACTGGCCGTGCAGCACCGTGCGCTGCGGCTGCGCTATGTGCTGCACAAAGATCTGCCGCAGGCGCTCGGTATCCTCGGCCGCTGCGCGCACCTCCACGCCGCCCTGGCGGAAGGTGCTGCCCGCCCAGGCGTAACCCGCACGGACCATGATGGACCAGCGCGTGAGGTCTTCGACCGACCGCTCCATCCTGGGCGCACCCAGCGCCGGGCCCCCGTGGGCATGCAGCACGAGGTGGCCGTTCCATTGCTGCGGCATGGCGATCAGGTAATGCGCACCCGCCGAATCCTGGCCCGACAGGCAGCGGGCGATGGGTGCCAGATCCTTGGGGCAGGCTGCAGCCACGGGGGCGGCCTCGGCCTTGGCAGAGACCGCGCTGGCCGCTGGTGCACTGCTGGGTGCCATGGGCGCACAGGCGGCCACCGCAAGGCACGCCAGGCCCAGCAGGGCCAGGCGGGGCAGAGGCAAATGGGGTTGCGGGGCAGTCATGGTGGATATGTCTCCTTGAGGATTCTTATGGGCCGTTTCAAACCGGATGCCGCTGCATCGTAGAAACCGGCTTTCAATACGTCAAATAGGCAAAAATGCCCTAGACGATACGATTTGCATATGAACATCCTGCCATCTGCACCCGACCTCTGACATGGACATCCGCCAGTTGCGCTACTTTCTCGCGGTGGCCGAAGCCGGGCACATGACCCGCGCGGCAGAGCTGCTGGGCATGGCCCAGCCACCGCTCAGCCAGCAGATCAAGGCCCTGGAAAACACGGTGGGCATGGTGCTGTTCAAGCGCCATGCGAAGGGCGTCACGCTGACCGAGGCGGGGCAGATGCTGCAGGCCGATGCCGCCCGCCTGGTGCACGACTTCGACGCGCTGCAAAGCCGCATGCAGTTGCTGGCCGAAGGCAAGACCGGCCGGCTCGTGATTGCCTTCACCAGCTCAGCCGCCGCCCATGAATTCACCCCGTTCGCCTTGCGGGAGTGCCGCGCCCGCCACCCCGGCCTGGTGCTGGAGATTGGCGAGAACAACGCCGCCGAGATCACCGAGGCCGTGGCCGATGGCCGCCTGCACTGCGGCCTGCTGCGCGTACCCGTGGCGCGGCCTGCGGGCCTGGTGTTCGATACGCTGCAGCACGAGCCCGCCATGGTGGCCCTGCCCATCGACCACCCGCTGGCACAACGCCAGCAGCGCGGCAAGCCGCTGCCCATCCAGATTGCCGACCTGGAGGGCGAGCCCATGATCCTGGTGCGCCGCCCGGGCGCGCCCGGCCTGTATGCCAACCTGCTGGCGCTGTGTGCCGAGCAGGGCGTGCGCCCCCGCGTGGTGGCCGAGGTGGCGCGCATGCTAACCAACCTCAACCTGGTGGCTGCGGGCACGGGCATTTCCGTGGTGCCTTCATCGATGCTGGGCGTGCACCGCCACGCCATTGCCTACCGGCCGTTGGTGGATGGCGGGCGGCTGGATGTGCCCCTGACGCTGGTCTATCGCGCCGAGGACAACGTGGGCCCGACAGCGACCTTCACCCGCTTGCTCCAGACGCTGGCGGGCGAAAAGCACCCGGCGGCCACCACGGAGCACCCACAAAAAAAGGCTGCCCGGTAGTCCACCCGGCAGCCTTCATCAGTATCAGCGCAGCCCCTGCTCTGGAGCCGCCACCGATCACATTGCGCAGCTCAGTTGTTGCCCAGCGCAATCCCCTCACGGCGGGGATCGGCGCCGCCGGCATAGGTGCCCGCACCTGGGTTGCGCGACAGCAGGCCCGCATTGCCGTTGGACCGCACACCGTTGAACACCGCTCCATGCAGGCCGCTGGTGAAGGAGTCGGTCTGCGCCACGGTGTGGCCACGTGCCTTGAGTCCGTCGCGGATGGCAGCGGTGTCGATGAGCGAGCCCTTTTCGATGGACGTGGTGGCGTTGGTCTGCGCACCGAAGTTCGGCAGGTTGATGGCCTGCTGGACGTTCAGGCCCCAGTCCGTCATGCCCAGGATGGTCTTGGCGGTGTACTGGATGATGGCACTGCCTCCTGGCGAGCCGACCACACCTTCGAGGTCGCCCGTGGTGGCGTTGAAGATGATGGTGGGTGCCATGGAACTGCGGGGGCGCTTACCAGCCTGCACGCTGTTGGCAATGGGGTTGCCTGCCGCGTCGGTGGCCGTGAACGAGAAGTCGGTGAGCTGGTTGTTCAGCAAGAAGCCGCGCACCATCTGCAGGCTGCCGAAGCCGTTCTCGATGGTGGTCGTCATGGACACGGCGTTGCCTGCGTTGTCGATGATGGACATGTGCGTGGTCGATGGCAGGGCCAGTGAGCTGTCCTTGCCCGTGGCGCCCGTGACACCAGGCGGGATGCCGGCCACCGGCACGCCCATGCTCTTTTGCAGGCTGATGAGCTTGGCGCGCTCCTTGAGGTAGTCGGCATTGATCAGCCCGGCCTGGGGCACGTTGACGAAGTCAGGGTCGGCCACATACAGCGCGCGGTCGGCATAGGCCAGGCGGTAGGCCTCGGACACCACGTGCACGGAGTCGAGCGTGTTGGGCTTCATGGCCGCCAGGTCAAAGCCCTGCAGCAGGCCCAGCGTCTGCAGCACCGCGATGCCGCCCGAGCTGGGCGCGGGCATGCCACACACGCGGTACTGCACGCGGTAGACGCCGCACACGGGCTCGCGCACCTTGTGGGTGTAATCACTCAGGTCATCGAGCGCGAGCTTGCCGGGGTTGGTGGGATGGCTGACCACCTTGGCCACGATGTCCTTGGCGATGTCCCCCTTGTAGAACGCATCGGCACCGCCCGCTGCAATGGCCCGGAGGGTGGCTGCAAATTCAGGGTTCTTGAGCAGTGTGCCCGCCGCCTTGGCGGTGCCGTCGGCGTTGAGGAAATAGCTGGAACCGGGCTCACCCTGGGCCTTGATGCGCGCGGCCGACCCGGCAATGGACACGCTCATGCGCGGCGAGATCGCAAAGCCGTCTTCGCTGAGCTTGATGGCAGGCTCGAACAGGTCCTTCCAGGGCAGCTTGCCGTGGGCCTTGTGCGCGGCTTCGAGCATGCGCAGCACGCCCGGCGTGCCCACCGACAGGCCGCCGTCCACCGCCGCCAGAAACGCCAGCGGTTTGCCATCGGCGCCGATGAAGAGGTTGGGCGTGGCGGCCTTGGGCGCGGTCTCGCGGCCGTCGTAGGCCAGCAGCTTGTTGGCGCCCTTGTCGTAGTGCAGCATGAAGGCGCCACCGCCAATGCCCGACGACTGCGGCTCCACCAGGTTCAGCACCATCTGCACCGCAATGGCGGCATCTGTGGCCGTGCCGCCCTTGGCCAGGATGTCGACACCTGCCTTTACCGCCAGCGGGTTGGCCGCCGCCACCATGTCCTTGTTGGCATAGCTGATGGTTTTGGGCGTGTAGCCCGAGGGCGGCTCGGGCGGCACGTACTGCTCGGAGGGCTCAGGCGTGGCCACCGGGGTGGTGGGGCCGTCACTGCCGCCACAGGCGGCCAGCACGGCCAATGCGGCAATGCTCAGCCCCAGGGCGTAGGGGTTGCGTCGAAAAACAGAAAGCGACATGGATGAAATCCTTGAAAAAGGGCGACGGGAGGGGCCAGGAACGGCGTGCCATGGGGAGACGGCGCACCACGCACCGGGTGGATGCACGGTGCGAAATTGCGGGAACTTGACGCAGATTCCGTGCCAACGGTGCCTTGACAGTATGTAACGACAGCCCTGAAAAAACTTTGCTTTTATGCCCTGATTAACGCCCAATAAGGGAAACGATTTCTCACATATCCCTTGAAACAGAATCTGGATTCCATTGACCGCCAGCTGCTGGCGATGCTGCAACACAACGCCGAGACGCCGCTGGCCGAGCTGGCCGAGGCCGTGCACCTGTCCAACACGCCCTGCTGGCGGCGCATTCAGTGGTTGCGCGAGAAGGGGTACATCACCCGCCATGTCGCCCTGGTGGACCCGCGCAAGGTGAATGTGGGTGTGACGGTGTTCGTGGCCGTGAAGACCAACCAGCACCACCAGCAATGGTTTGACACCCTGCGGGATGCCGTGATGGGCATCCCCGAGATCGTCGAGTTCTACCGCATGAGCGGGGATGTGGACTACCTGTTGCGCGTGGTGGTGCCCGACATCCGCGCCTACGATTCGGTCTACAAGCGGCTCACGCAGGCCGTGGCGCTGTCAGACGTGAGTTCGAGCTTTGCGATGGAAGAAATCAAGTTCACCACGGCATTGCCGCTGAACTACGCGCAGTAGCGGCCACCGAGGTGACCGTCTGCGCACAGGCACTGATCAGTACTTGCCCATGTAGTCGCGTTTGCCCAACTCCACGCCGTTGTGCCGCGCAATGGCATAGGTCGCGTTCACGTGGAAGAAGAACTGCGGCAGACCGTAGTGCAGCAGGTAGTGCTCGCCGACGAACTGTTTTTCGCGCGGCGTGCCGGGCTGGATGGTGATCTGGCGCGTGGCGGCATCGGCAAACGCAGCCTCTGGCAGGCCTTCGACAAACGTGAGCACGGTGTCGATGCGTTCATTCAGATCGGCGAAACCGGGGCGCTCGGCGTCGGGGAAGGACGGCACCTCCACCCCGGCCAAGCGTGCGGCCACGCCCTTGGCAAAGTCGCAGGCAATCAGCACCTGGCGCGCCATGGGGAACATGTCGGGGAACAGCCGGGCCTGCAGCAGTGCATCCGGCTCGATCTTGCGCGCCGTGGCATGGGCCTCGGTCTTGGCCAGCACGTCTTTCAGGGAGCCCAGCATCTGGCGAAAGACGGGGATGCTGGCGTTGTAGATGGGGTGGGTCATGGGGTGTCCTGGAAATGGTGTGAGGCAGCAGCAGGGGCCACTTGTTGCCCCATCGCCGGGCCGCATTGCAACACACCCCACCCCGGCTTGCAGCTGAAAGGTCAAGCAGGCCGCGACTGGGCCAGTGCAATGGCCGCCTGGATCGCTGCGCGGGCCTGGGGGCTGTTCTTCCAGCAGGTGGAGCCCACCATGGCCGAGGCCGTGGAAACAATGTCCAGAGCATTGGCCTTGCCCAGATGCGCCAGGGATTCAAAGCCCATCTGTTCAAGCCGGGCGACGACGGTCGGCCCCACGCCCTTCACGTTGAGCAAGGCGCGGCGTTCTTCGAGGGGAAATGGCATGGTCTGAGTATGCAGGAGACAGGCCAACCCGGTGAGCGTGCCCGTCAAACGTCCGGCGTCCTTCAGACCGCCGTCGCCAGGGGCCTGGCAGCCCGTGCCGCAACCCCCACCCCCACCAGCGCCGCCGACACCACACTCAGCGCCAGCGTGAAGGCCGAGCCGTAGAAGATGCCCGAGGTCATGCCATGGTCCAGCATGGCGCCAAACACGGGGGCGGCGAGGCAAAAGCCCAGGTCCAGACCCGAATACACGGTACCGTACACGCGGCCCGTGGCGCCCGGGGGCGCAGCGCGCTTGATCAGCATGTCGCGCGAAGGGCCGGCCAGGCCTGTGCCAAGGCCAGCCACCGAAGCCACCACCACGGCTGCCATGGCGGGCAGGAGCCCCAGACCCACCACCACCAGCAGCGCAGACGAGCCGAGCAGGCACACCGAGATGATCTTCTCCAGCCGCTGCACACGCCCCACCAGGAAGCCGCCGATCAACATGCCCACCGCGCCGCACAGCATGTAGCCCGTGACCACCATGGCCGTGATGCTCAGCGGCAGGCCATACATGGACTGCAGCGCCGGGCTGGCAAAGCTCTGGATGGCGCTCAGGGCGCAGGTGCTCCAGAAGAAGAACGAGAAACACAGCCACACCGAGGGCAGCTTGAGGAAGGCCATGGGGTGCTCGGACTTGGCAGCCCCCGCCCCGCCCTTGGCCTGGTGCGCCCAGGCACCCTGGCGGTCGTCCAGCGCATCGCGGTTCCAGACCATGATGGCCAGCACCACCAGGGCGAACAGGCCCCCGCACAGGCAGGCCGTGCGCCACGAGCCCGTGGCCGTGGCAATGCCCGCCATGAACACCGGCGCCGTGGCCCAGCCCAGGTTGCCGCTGATGCCGTGCACCGAAAAGCCATGCCCCAGGCGCTGGGGCGACACGCGCTTGTTCAAGATCGTGAAGTCCACCGGGTGGAAGGGCGCATTGCCCAGCCCGGCCAGCGCCGCCGCCAGCAGCAGGCCGGTGTAGCCCTGTGCCGTGCCCGCGGCCAGGCCCGCCGCCGCAAAACTGGACAGCGCAAAGAACATCACCGGCCGCGCGCCCACACGGTCCACCAGAAAGCCCGAAAGCGCCTGGCCCACACCCGAGATCACAAAAAACACCGACACCAGCAGGCCGAGCTCGGAATAGCTGAAGCCAAACTCGCCGATCAGCCACGGGAACAGCGGCGGCAGCAGCATGTGGAAGAAATGCGAGCTGCCATGGGCCAGGCCAACGAGGCCGATGGTGCGGGCGTCCTGCCGCAAGGGCACGGGGTTGGCGGTGGCGCCAGAGGATGAAGCGGTCATGGGCTTGATCTTAGGCACGCAGGCTTCGGCAGGTTTACGATAGGCGGCCAACTTCTATCGCAAACATGCCAAACCCCGCCGCCGCACCCGCCCCATCCCCCGAGCCGGTGGTGGAGCACTTTGCCGCCCAGGTTGTGCCCCGTCCAAAAAGCGGGAGCTCGCGCGGAGCGGGGCGCGGGATGTCGTACGTGGGCTCGCTCACGCCCGAGCTGTTTGTGCCTACCCCCGCCCGCCCGGTGCGCGCCAAGCTGCGCTGGCTGGCCGCCGACACGCAGGTGATGCCGCACAGCCACCCCTGGGCGCAGGTGGCGATCTCCACCACGGGTGTGATCCGGCTCACGGTGAACCACGGCACCTACATCGTGCCGCCCTCGCGCGCGCTGTGGATTCCGCCCGGTGTGGAACATGCCGTGACCATGGTGGAAGACGCCGACCTGCGCACGCTGTACTTTCACCAGCCCCGGGGGCGCTGCGGCCCCGGTGTGCCGCGCGACCAGGAAGACGCCTGGCGCCAGTGCCGCGTGCTGGAGGTGTCCGAGCTGCTGCGCGCCCTGGTGCGCGAGATGCCCACCACACCCGATGGCGGCCCCGCTCTCACGCCCGCCCAGCGGCTGCGCGAGCAGCACCTGAGCGCCCTCATCCGCGATGAACTGGCCCGCGCCGCCGCCGTAAAGCTGGGCGTGGACCTGCCCCAGGACAAGCGCCTGCGCCACCTGTGCGAGGCCGTGCTGGCCGACCCCACGCGCCACGAAACGCTGGCCGACTGGGCGCAGGACACCGGCGCCAGCCCGCGCACCGTGGCGCGGCTGTTCCGTTCCGAACTGGGCAGCACCTTCACCCAGTGGCGCCAGCAGGTCATCCTGGCCAAGGCCGTGTCGCTGGCTGCCGGGCGCATGCCCATGGGCCAGATCGCCGCCGAGCTGGGCTACAGCCCCAGTGCGTTCAGCGCGATGGTGCGCAAGTCGGTGGGGCAGCCACCGGGGCGGTTTCTGGGGCAGCAACACCCGGCGCCTGTGCAATAGAGGCTGTGCGAGGCTGCACCACCGGCCTACGCACTCGTGAAAGGGCTCAAAACGGCGCGCTCCTGACGCGCCAACGGCGTCTTGTCCTTCGAACTTGTCGCTGCCCGCCTACGTTTGGAAACATGTGTTGCGCCCACAGTGAGTTCATCCCTAGCACCAGGTTTGAACCCTATGACAAAACAGATTCGCCACCATGTGGCAGCCCTTTTCCTGCTTCTTCCCGTCGCCAGCGCCCTGATGGTCGTTCCAGGTACGGTCATGGCGCAGCCCGCCGCCCCTGAATTGCGATCACTGCAGGTAGCGACAGACGACGGTCTGCGGGCCGGCGCCGACCTGCGGTTCACGATAGAAGGCACACCACGGGGCCGGGTCCAACTCCATGTGGCCGGCATACCCCGCGCCATCGTGCTGCAGGAAACCGAACGGGGCGTGTACACGGGCAGCTACACAATCCGCCGCCAGGACCGGCTCAATGAAGGCAGCGCCGTGCGCGCCACGCTCAAGGTGCGCAACCGCACCATCACCAGCAACTACTCGCTTCCGGCCGGCATTGGTGGCCGGGACGTGGTGGCGGCACCGCCACCCGGCCTGAGGATCGACCGTTTCTCGGTCGCACCCATCGACAAGATGGAGCCCGGCGCCGAATTGCGCTTTACGCTGAACGGAGCCCCCGGAGGCAGGGCCAATTTCGACATCCCCGGTGTCATCGACAACGTGCCGATGCGCGAGGTATCGCCCGGCGTGTATGAGGGCGCGTACACCATCCGCCGCATGGACAACCTGGCGCCGTCGCGCCCCACGGTGGCCACCTTGCGTGTCGGGGACCGCACGGTTTCGTCAACCCTGACCCAGCCTTTGATCGCCGATGCCAAACCGCCGGTGATTCGCCACGTGTCGCCGCGCGACGGGGAAACGGTCCCGCGCAATGCGGCCACTTCGGTGTCCGGCACGTTTGATGACGTCGGTGGTGTGGGTGTAGACCCCAAAAGCGTTCGCATCGTGATCGCGGGCCGCGATGTCACGTCCGCCTCGCAGGTCACGCCGCAGTTTTTCACCTACCGCGCTGACCTGCCCACCGGCCGGTATCCGGTCGAAGTGACCGCCCGGGACCTGGTGGGCAACGGCATGCGCCAGAACTGGACCTTCAACATCGCTTCGCAAGTGAACGCCGCGCCCACCACGGTGCAGCTGCAGGTGACCAGCCATGCCAACCATGCCACAGTGGACAGAGGCGCCGTGGTCGTGCGCGGCCGCACCGTGCCTGGCGCGGTGGTGGATGTCCAGGTGAATGCGGTCGGCACGCTCGTCGGTGCGTTTGGCCTGAACCAGGAATTGCTGTCGCAGCGTGTGCAGGCAGATGGCAACGGTGACTTCTCGTTCAGCTTCACATCGCAAATACCGCTACCCGGCACACGCTACGAAGTGACGATGAACGCCGAAAGGGGCGGCATGGCCCCAACAGAGACTCAGCTGGTGCTGTTCCAGAAATAAGGCGCTGCCGGCACCTCGGCGGTGACCCGAAATCGCCGACTACCCATAGACCCTCGCGGGTCCATTTTTTTGGGCGGAGCCTTTTCGGCCTGCCACCCGGGCATGGGGGCGGCTGATAGCCCTGGCCTTCGGTCTTACGTGTTGATCACCGCCAAAGCCACTGCGCCAGTGGGCGCCACCCCTTTTTGATAGAAATAGCCCCCTAGCGCTTTACCACAAAGCGCTTTTAGCTATTACTTTAGTAGCATCTTTGAAATCCCGGTGACTGCCTCCCGCAGAAGCCGGAGGTAATGTACGACCCGGAGACTGCGCGGTGAAAGGACCACCCGCTGCAGCGTGCATATCCCCATCCACCTCACTGCACCCCCATGACCACCGCCCCACCCCGCCGCGATGACATCCACAGCTACGAGCCCCGCCTGGGCCACGGCCTGCCGCACGACCCGTTCAACGCCATCGTGGGGCCGCGCCCCATTGGCTGGATCTCCACGCAGAACGCAGCAGGTGCCACCAACCTGGCGCCCTACAGCTTTTTCAACGCCTTCAACTACGTGCCGCCCATCGTGGGCTTTGCCAGCATCGGCTACAAAGACACGGTGCGCAATGTGCAGGAGACCGGCGAGTTCGTGTGGAACCTGGCCACGCGCGAGCTGGCCGAGGTGATGAACCAGAGCTGTGCCGCCGTGCCGCCCGAGGTCAGCGAGTTCGCGCTGACGGGCCTCACCCCCCTTCCCTCCACTTTGGTCGCACCGCCGCGCGTGGCAGAAAGCCCTGTCACCTTTGAATGCCGCAGCACGCAGATCCTGCAGTTGCAGGGCGTGGATGGCGCCCCGGTGGACACCTGGCTGGTGCTGGGCGAGGTGGTGGCCGTGCACATCGACAAGGCGCTGCTCAAGGACGGGGTGTACGACACGGCGAACGCAGGCCACATCCTGCGCGGCGGGGGCCCGGCCGATTACTTCACGGTGGGGCCGGAGCAGCTGTTCAGGATGTTCCGGCCCCGGTAGCGGGTGCCACGGCTCAGGCTGCCGCGTTGTTTTGCACCAGGTCCATTGCAAACCGCCCGTGGCCCACGGACCAGTCGGAATAGTCGTTCTCGTGAATGAAGATGAACACGTCGGCCGGGGCCACGCCCGCCATGGCCAACAGGTTGCGTGCGATGGCGGCATAGAGGGTGCGCTTCATCGCGTCGCTGCGCCCGCGCCGCAGCGTGATCTCGACCACCACCACGCGGTCGGAGCGTGCCACGCCGTTGAAGGTGGGGCTGCAGGCAAATTCGCCGGGGGCGTAGCCAGCCACCAGGTTGAACAGCTCGTCCGGCGGCATGCCGATGGCGTCCACCAGGGCCTGGTGAATGCCTTGCACGATGGCATCGCGCGTGGCGGCGGGGGTGTCCTGCGGGACGTTGGTGCGGATAAAGGGCATCGGTTTTCCTATGTTCATCCAAATCAAATAAAGACATTCAAACCAGCGGTTGCCAATTTTTATGCCTTTCAAGCGGCTATCGCTTAACAAACAACCTATTTTTGCTATCAATTTCATGATTGAGAAGCGATGATTTGGCTGAATTTATGTGCCCTAAAATCACATAGATGAGCCATCGCCTGCCCCCACTGAGTGCCCTGCGCGCGTTCGAGGCCGCCGCCCGGCTGGGCCGCATGACGGCGGCCGCGGACGAGTTGTCGGTCACGCCCGGCGCGATCAG
Source organism: Acidovorax sp. JMULE5 (assembly GCF_013376875.1). Taxonomy (GTDB): domain Bacteria; phylum Pseudomonadota; class Gammaproteobacteria; order Burkholderiales; family Burkholderiaceae_C; genus Acidovorax; species Acidovorax facilis. The sequence continues at coordinate 3,699,833 of NZ_CP035951.1, read as the reverse complement.
CCGCCAGGTGCGCCAGCTGGAGCAGCACCTGGGCGTGGCCCTGTTTGACGGCAGCAAGGCCCGCCCTACCCTCACCCCGGCGGCGCATGTGCTGCAGCCGGTGCTGACCACCGCCTTTGCCAACATCGCCGATGCGGTGCGCGAGGTCAGCGACTCCCGCCGGGGGCCGCTGGACGTGGCCTGCTTCAGCACCTTCACCGTGAAGTGGCTGATCCCCCGGTTGTTCGACTTCCAGGCGCAGCACCCGGGCATCGAGGTGCGCCTGCGCACCACCGACGCAGGCACCGGCGAGGGCCGCATGCACGGCGACCTGACCATCACTGCCGAAGAGGCCACCGGGGCGTGGGATACCAGCAAGGAACAACGGTTGTTCCCCGAACACCTGGGCCCGGTGCTGAGCCCCGAACTGGCGCAACGAGTGGCGCTGCGCCAGTCCGCCGATCTGGCCGACCCGGCCCTCGCTCCCGTGCGCCTGCACACCCGCACGCGGCGCAACGCCTGGGCCATGTGGGGGGCAGCGGCGGGCGCTACCGTGCCGCTGCCCACGCCTTCACAGGCGGGGCCCGAGTTCGAGCACTACTACTTCACGCTGGAGGCCGCCGTGCGCGGGCTGGGCATTGCCGTCGCCCCCTGGCATCTGGTGATGGACGACGTGTTGGCGGGGCGGCTGGTGGCCCCGCTGGGTTTTGTGGCCTCGGGATATGACTACGTGGTGCGCCGCCGCACCAGCGGCCCCCTGCCCCGGCTGGATGTGTTCTGTGCCTGGCTGCAGGCGCAGGCCCTTGCCAATCCCGTCCCTCCCGGGCCGCAAGGGCCACCGTCGGGCTGAGGGTCCGTTTTTTTACCGCCTCTGCAGCGGCGCAGCTGGCTGCTGCACAAGGCAACTTTGCCACAGGCGGTCTTAGAACCTGTTCAAAATCTTTTCGGGGATCGCATTGGAGTGCCATCGTGATGGACGTGGAAGCTTCGGATGCGCCGCATGGGCTCATGCCCATGCAAGCAGCTGAGGTGTCCAATCGCCCGATTTCACTCCAACCCTGCGGGCAAGTGCCTTGCCGGGCGGTCTGCGGCGTTGCGGCGCTTGCCAATAGCCAAGCTATTGGCTGCACCCCGCGCCTTGCATCCCATCCCGGCAAGGTACTTGTGCGACCCCGAAAAGATTTTGAACAGGTTCTTAGGTCTGCTGGCGCCCGCGCCAAAAGCGCAAGCAGCCATCAACCCAATAGCAAACTGTCTGCGGTGCGATCCTGGCTCAGGGAACGCCCACTGATGGCAACAGCATCAGGGGCCGGTCCAGCAGCGGCGCGCACAGCCCTGAGGCCGGGTTGCGCGCCCATTGCTCGATCCAGGCCCAGACCAGCTGCACGCCGTCTGTGAGCGGCCCCGCACTGCGCTGCAAGCCGTGGTTGGCGCCGTCCAGGCGGCGCGCGCAATAGGGCACGGTGCGCAAGGAGGCCAGCTCTGCAAAACGCTCGTAGGCCGCAAGGGGCACCAGCGCATCGTCGCCACCCCACACCTGCAGCAACGGCCAGGGGCTTCGCACCAGCGGCAGGGTCAAGGACCAGTTCCACAGGTCGCGCCAGTAGCCCAGGCTGCGGCCCTGCGCTACGGCGCTGTCGGGGCGGCGTCCAGCCACCATGCGGCCCAGTTCCTCCCAGTCGGCTTGCGCCCCCAGGCGCTGGGCTTGCAGGGCTCCCGCCTCCTGCGGATCAAGGCCACTGGACGCCAGCACCACCAGGCCCGCGAGTTGCGGAACCTCGGGTGCCAGGGCGGGCAGCAGTTCGGCGCCTTCGGAGATGCCCACCAGCAGTTGCGGCAGCGCGGGTGCGCCTTCGCGCGCGCGTTGCTGCGCATCGGCCACCAACGCCGCACGGGCGTGGGCCAGCCAGCTGGAGAGGCGGTCTTGTTGCACGAAGTCGCGTGCGCAGTCTGCGGGCGCCGTGCGCGCCTGCGGGTCCACGCCGGGCTTGTGCAACACCAGCACCTGGGCATGCAGCAGGCCGGCAAAGTAGCGGTCGGCAATCGGCCCCATGCCCGCGCAGCCGGAGCCGGGGATGACGATCACGCGATAGCGCAGCGAGGCGGTGCGCTCGCTGCGCGTGAGGGCCAGGAGCGTGGCGCCATCAGCGCCTGGCAAGGGCCGCAGTACAAAGCGCTCCGCAGGGGGTGGCGTCTGGGTGGCCGCAGGAGCCTCCTGTGCATTGGCCTGTGCAGGCGCCGTGGGCGTCTCTGTGGAAGCCTCTGGCCCGTACACATTCACCAGCGATTCAGACGCTGCCGCCGCATAGAACGGCGGGGGCGAGGCGCAGCCGCCGAGCACCGCGGCAACGGCCGTGGCGACGAAAAAGGCCAGCACAGGGCTGGCCAGGGGCCGCAAAGGTGCGGCAGAAGCAGAAAGGTGTTTTACGTTGAGCACAGGCCACAGTCTGGCATGACTGCGACCACCCCGGGCGCTGCACCTGCTACGGGTGCGCCGCCCAGCGCGAGATGCCGAGCAAGGGGCTGCGGCCCCCGGCGGTCGGCACCGAGCGGCAGCGCCTCACGGGGTTGCCGCTCCTGCTACTTCAAGATGATGACCTGCTCGGGCTGCTGAGGTTGCGGCACGGGCATGGGCTGGCCGCCCTGCTGGTAGACCACGGGCGGGCGCACGCCGCGCGCTAGGTTGGCGTCGGTGTAGCCCAGCTGCATGGCGAGCTGCTGGTACACGTCCTGCGCGAGCGACAGCGAGGTTTCGCGCATCACCTTGGCGCGGTTGGGGGGCGCAATGTCGCCACGGATCGACAGGATCTTGGTGTCGTTGCCTTCGCCCTGGGCGGAGAACGCGGCCTTGATCTCGTAGGTCTTGGTGTTGATGAGCGAGAAGTCGGCCAGGAGCTGCAGGCCGTACTGGCGCGTGGCGCTGGTGGTGCCTTGCAGGGGCGAGAGCGCGTCGGTGAAGTCGATGCTCGACACCACGCCGAACAGCACGTAGTCGGCGCCGTTGAACTCGCCCTTCTTGATGCGGCTGATCACGTCGTTGACCTGGGGCTGAACCTGCGGCGTGGCCATCTTGCCGCCCTGCACCTGGTTGAGCACCTGCTCGGCCTTGCTCGGCTGGGGCTTGCCTGCGTCAAAGCCCTTGCCCTGGATCAGGCGGAAGTAGGTGCCCTGCAGGATGGCGCCCTTGATGTCGTTGGTGTAGCCACCCAGCTCGCGCTGCTCGATGTAGCTGTAGCGCCCGGCCACGTAGGTGCCGCTGGCCTGCTCGGACGCCTGCATCGAGTGGCTGCCCGAGTGCGAACCGCCACCGCCATAGGGGCCGTGGCTGTAGCCACCGCTGTGGCTGCCGCCTGCGCTCATCTGGCTGCTGCGCTGGTAGGTGCCGGCCACAAAGTATTCGGACACGCGCTGGGCATAGGCCAGGTCGGTCACGGCGATCTTGGGCGCCGCGCCGGGCTGCTGCGCCTGGGCGCCCGTGCCCCAGGCCAGCGTGGTGGCGGCGATCACGGCCAGGGCCGTGTGCAAAGTGGTTCTGCGTTGCATGGTGTGCTCCTTGGAAAAGATCAGCGCTTGCTGGTCTTCCGGATTTCCTTTTCGTCCTGCCACTCGATCGTGCCTTCCTGCACATCAAACAGCTTGAGCGTGAACTTGTAGTACACGTCCTTGGTCGCGTTGTTCTGCTTGACGATGCTGGTCAGCTCGCCTTCCATGCTGTACTTGGCGGCCGTCATCTGGCCGACCTTGGCGGTGGTGCCCTGCTTGTACAGGCCGCTCTGGTTCTGGCGCTGCAGCTCGTCCACACCGGCCTGCATCTCGTTGATGGAGCGCACGAAACGCACCTTGCCCGACTTGACCAGCGAAGTCTGGATCGAGTTCATCACGTTGGTGGTGTCGATGTATTCGCTGGTCTTGTTCTTCACGGTGGAGATCGTCACCGTGGGGCGGCCCTGGAAGATGCCGGTTTCGAGCAAACCGCCGGTCATCTTCTCGGCAATCATCTGCAGGTCGGTGGAGCCGAATTCGTTGGTCACCAGCTCGACGGCCTTGGCATCGCCGTAGTTGACCTGGCGGTCAAAACGCACGGTGGGGGACGACAGGTTCTGGCAGGCCGACAGGGCCAGGGTGCTGGCCGCAAAGGCCAGGACCAGCGCGCTGCGCTGGATGCGGTTCTTGGTGTTCATGTTGGTTTACTCCTCACTCAAACAGGGATTGGCGCGGCGCGATCAGCGCGGCTCCACATTCATTTCCAGGCGCAGATCGACAGCCGCAGAGGTGGGCGCCACGCTCTTGACAGTCTGCTGGCCCAGGCCGAGCACGCTCATCTGCTTCCAGGATTCGCCATCGCCCACCTGGTTGCCCACGTTGTCCAGCCACTTGAATCGGTAGAACACGGTGCGGTCGGTGCGGCCCATGTTGGCCATGTCGGCCTGCACGACCAGGATGTCGTTCTTGCGCACGATGCGCATCTCGCGCACGGCGATGCTGTTGGCTTCGCCACGCAGGGCGACCTTGGACGCCACGGCCAGCGGGGTGGCCGGGTCGTGCAGCTGGGCGCGGGCAGCGGTGGCCAGGGTCATCGCGAGGACCGCGCACGCAACGGCGGGTGCGGCGGCGGCAAGGGCAAAACGGGTTCTCATGCCAGAGGCTCCTTGAAAATGGGACATGTTCGGTTTCAGTTCTTGGCGGCAGGCGTGGCCGAGGTGGACTTGACCGCCGACTTGGGCACCGAGCGCGTGCGGGTGGTGGTGGTCGTCGTCGTGCGCACGGTGGTGGCAGGCTCTGCGGCGGGCTGCGGTGCCGCCGCCACGGTGGGCAGCTGGCCGAGCATGGCCACGTCGCCGGTCAGCACGCTGTTTTCATACATGCGCAGGGGCACCAGGGCGTACTGGCCGTCGATCTTGATGGGCTGGGGCAGCTGGCGGCCGTTCACGCTCACCACATGCTCGCCGGGCGGCAGGTAGCCACGGGCCACATACACGCGGCCGGGCAGCATGCGCCACATGCGGTCGTCGGCCTGCTCGGTGGCCACCGAGGCGGCCGCGCCGATGATGCCGCCGATGAGGCCGCCGCGCTTTTGCAGTTCGTTCTGCAGCACGCCCTTGGCCACGGCGCGGGTGAAGCCACGCAGCACCATGCCGGGCATTTCGTCCTTGAGCGCGCGGCGCGCCATCACGTTCACGTCCACCACTTTTTCGAGCTTGAGGTCGGTGCCAGCAGCGGAGATGGTGGTCAGCAGTGGATCGGAAGACGGCTCGATCACGGGGTAGGAGATGCTGGCCGTGACCAAACCACGGCCCGTGGGCACGGGAATGGTGAAGGCCTTGGGCTTGCGCGCGGGGGCATCACCGGCTTCGACGATGAAGAGCACGTCGGTCATGCGCTGGCGGCGCTTCCAGGTGAAGCCTGTGCGCGTATCCAGGCCGCGCAGGCCTTCTTCGAGCACGCCGGTTTCGGGCTTGAGCTCAATGGCCTTGCGGTAGCCGGGCGCGGCCAGGCCGGGCTCGTTGAGCATTTCGTACAGAAAACCGGCCAGGTAGTGCGAAAGCGCGTTCTGGTAGCCGTTCTTGAGCGCCAGCACTTCGGGATCGTTCAGCGTCTCGACGGGGTAGCCGTTGAGTTCCTTGCCGCCAGAGGTGGCGCCCTTGGACTTTGCTTCTTCTTCAGCGGCCAGGGTTTCCTTGGCGCGGAACTCGGCAATGATGGCTTCGCGCTCGTGGGTGCGCTTGATGTCCACACGGGCGTTTTCAAAGTCGCCCACGGCCATGCGGTTGAGCGCCAGGCGCGTGGTCACCCACACCTTTTCATAGTCCTGACCCTCGTAGACCTTCAGGCGTTCGCTGATCAGCGCAGCGCCCACGGTGCCCATGAGTTTGCTCGGGTTGGTCTTGGCGGTTTCTTCCCATTCCTTGACCTTGTTGTCGGCCAGCAGGAAGGCGTTGGTGCTGTCGGGGTAGCGGCGGTCCATGCGCAGCAGCTCGCCGCGTTCCATGTTGTAGAGCAGCGCGGTTTTTTCTTCTTCGGTCTTGGCCGTGCTTTCGAGCTGGGCGATGGCTGCGGGAATGCCGCCGCTGCGGCCGGCATTCTGCATGTCGGTCGCCAGCTTGTCGTGGCTCTGCATGGTGGCGCAGCCGGTCAGGGCGGCACTCAGGGCCAGCACCCACAGAAGGCGCGGGCGGAAACGGGATGGATGGGCGGTCATGAATGCTCCTTGCAGATCGGTCGGTGGTGCACCAGAAAACCCCGGCCATGTCCACGCGCAAGACGGCACCGCGCTGCGGGCACACCGGTCAGGGTGGTGCGCCGCAGAAGCCGGTGTGGCCTGCAGGATGGGAAGTCCGGACAAGGAAGGTGCTGGCGGCCGGTGCGCCCCCTCCCGGCGCGTTCACGTGCTGCTGGCAGCCCCCTCTGGCTGTGAGTTTCTTGGTAGTTTTGTATGGGGTTGTAGCCAGGGACGCAATGTAGCAAAAGCTTGTATCTTTTCTGTAACCGTGGCGAACGGCTCAAATCGCAATCGAACAGTGCCATTTCATGCCTCGACGCGGTTCAGGGGCATGCGGTACAGCCACACCACGCGGCCACCGGGCGCACGCAGCTGTGCACAGGGCAGAACGCCGGGTACCGCAAATTCCAGGCTCACCAGCCATGCCCCGGTTGCCAGCTCGGCCTGGGCCTTGGCGGCGGCGCGGGCCATGCTTTCGGGCCGTTGGAACAGATAGACCATGCGGTAGGGGCTCCAGTCCTCGGCCCACATGTCGGCGCGCCGCACCCGGGCCCAGGGGCACCGCAGGGCGCACAGCAGGCGCAGGGGCCAGCTCCATTCGATGCCCTCCAGCTGTGCGGCCGGGTAGGCGTGGCGCAGCGCCTTGAGGCCATCGCCCACGCCGCTGCCCGCATCCAGCACGCGGGCACCCAGCGGCAGCGGAGCCTGCGAGGCCAGCGACTGCAGCGCATGGTGGGGCGTGGGAAACAGCGGCGCATCGCGCCAAGCGTTCAGGGGGTAGACCAGCAGCAGCAGCGCCAGCGGCACCAGCCACGCCCAGGTCGGCAGGCTGGCCGCACCCAGCAGCGCCAGCGACAGCGGAAAGCCCGCCGCAATCAACCCGCGTCGCCACCAGCTGTCGCCCAGGACACTGGCCGCCGTCCCCAGCAGGCAGGCGACCAGCAAGGCAGCCACGGGGGGAACCGCGCGCTGGAGCGCCACAAAAATCAGCCACGCGCAAGCCCACGCGACCAGCGCGGGCAGGGGCCAGGGCATGCGCAGGGCCAACATGGATTCTTAACGGCCCAAAATGCCGCGCAGCAGGTTGACAGGGTTCACCACGTTGCCCGCGTTGCCGGATTCCGCACCGCCGTCGCCAGCGGGCTGCTGGCCGGTCGGCGCACCGCCCATGCCGCTCGAATAGGCACCGCCCGAAGCGGCCGGCGGAGCAGCCCCCATGCCCCCGCGCCGCCCCTGCATCTCCTCGCCCAGCATGGCCATGGTGTGTGATTTCACACGCACGCGCACGGCCCACTCGGGCTCCCACGCGGCCTTGGGGTCCGCCGGGCGCGGGGGGTGCACGATGTGGCTTTCGCCGCCATAGGCCATCATGCGCAGCATGGGCGTGGCGTCGCGCCCGCCGCCTGCAAAAATGCCCTGCGGAATGGCGCACTGCGTGGTTTCGGGCTGCAGCAGCACGCGCTCCTTGAGCCAGCGGTCGATGGTGGCGGGCGAGAGGTAGTCGAACAGGCCCATGCCCGTGTCGGGCGTCTCGGCGCTGGACCACATGATGAGGTCGTCCCCACTTTGCGACATGGCATGTAGGTAATAGGCGCGCGCATTGCGCACGGGCTGCCAGCTGGTGCCCATGCTGTCCTGCGGCTTGCCGGTGGTGCGCAGGTCGATGGCGGGCATGAGGTCTTGTGCCGCACCCAGCGTGAACTTCATGGACGCAGGCACACCGTCGCCGCGCACCTGGTGTTCGCCCACCAGCGAGCTGTCCCGCGACAGGCTCACCTGGTTGCGTTCGTTGGGGTACAGCGCATAGGCCGGGCCCACGCGCGGCCCCCGGTCGGGCACGGCTCGGCCGGCAAACGCCTGTGCGTAGTCGGTCGGCTTGGCGCGCGCCAGATCGATGACGCGCGGCTGGCCCGCACGCACCGAGGCGCCGCAGCCCCAGTACAGCAGGATGCGGCCCTTGGGCTGGTGCTGCTGGTATTCCTGCGGCACCTCGCCCGGCTCGGTCTGGGTGGGCTGGGCACGGGGCGGGATCAGCGGAAGGGATTCGCCCATGCGCATACCAGGCGGTATGGCCTGGCTGGCTTCGACGCCGGGGCGCAGGGTGTTGTGCAAGGCGATGTCGATGACACGCGGCGGCATGATGGACATGGCGCGGGCGTGACCATAGGACGTGTTACCACCACCCGCCCTGCCCTGCGCGCCACCGCCCATCCCCCCCATCAGGCCGCCGAGCATGCCGCCGCCACCGGGGAGGCTGTCCATCTCAGGCATGCCCGCCATGGTGCCGGTGGAGACATCCATCCACAGCTGGACTTTGGGGGCTTTGGTGGTTTGGGCCTGGGCGCCCAGGCTGGCGATGCACAGGCCAACGGCCAGGCAGGCGGGGGGCAGGACGAAGCGCAAAGAGGTCATGGGGGTCTGCTCCAGGAGATACATGGATCACCCGGCAAACCATCGTGGGCCACAGGGCGGCACTTTCGCCGCCCTGTGAAGAGGCCTTGCGGTCAACCCGGGTGTGTTGAACGCAGCGCAGTGTAGGCCCCGCACAGACGCATTTTGCCTGCGCAAGTTACCTGTGGAAACCGTTTGTGTGCGCTATTTCACGCCAGACCTTCGGGCAAGATTTTCAACCCCCTCTATGCACAAGGCGTAACCCTTGAAACCGGCGCGGCCGAAGCGAGAGACGCCGAGCAAGGGCCGCCCCGCAGCGAGGGCGTCGTCCCCCCTGGGGGGAAGGCGCCGAAGGCGACTCAGGGGGGGGTTACAGTCAACCCCGCAGGCGGTCGATCAAGCCATTCAAAGCTTCGAGCGAGCCGAACTGAATCGCCAGCTCGCCCATGTCCTCCACCCGGCCATGGCGCTTCACGCGCTTTTTCACGCGCACCTCGACCTCGGCCATGAGCAGGTCCGAGAGTTCTTCTTCCACGCGCTTCAAGTCGCGCGACTTTTCCTTCTGGGGCTTTTGCGGCACCAGGCTGAACTCGGCACCGATCTTCTTGACCAGCGCTTCGGCCTCGCGCACCGACAGCTTCTTGGCCGCGATCTGGTTGCCCGCGGTGATCTGGGCCGCGCGGTCCAGCGACAGCAGCGCGCGCGCATGGCCCATGTCGATGTCGCCCGCCATCAGCATGGTCTGCACGGGCTCGGCCAGGTTCAACAGGCGCAGCAGGTTGCTGGCGGCGCTGCGCGAGCGGCCCACGGCCTGCGCGGCCAGCTCGTGCGTGAGGCCAAACTCCTTGACCAGGCGCTGCAGGCCATGGGCTTCTTCCAGCGGGTTGAGGTCTTCGCGCTGGATGTTCTCGATGAGCGCCATGGCCGCCGCCGACTCGTCGGGGACATCGCGCACCAGCACCGGCACCTCGGCCAGGCCCGCCAGGCGCGAGGCGCGGAACCGCCGCTCGCCCGCAATGATTTCGTACTTGCCGGCGTTGTCGCCACCCGCCAGGCGCCGCACCAGGATGGGCTGCATGATGCCCTGGGCCTTGATGGATTCGGCCAGCTCGTACAGCGCACCCTCGTCCATGCGTGTGCGCGGCTGGTACACGCCGGGCACCAGCTCGGACAGCGGCAGGCTGCTGGGCAGCCCGGCTTCGGCCGCCTGGGCCTGCTCCACTTTTTCTTCGACCTTGGGGCCCAGCAGGGCTTCCAGGCCTCGGCCGAGGCCCTTGGGTTTTTTGGTGACCATGCTTTCCTTACTTAATCGCTGTGGGAGCTTGCGCTCGCAAATACAAGACTTTCTGCTGCGAACCAGGCGCTGTGCGCTCTTCCGTTGCAAACAGATCGGTCTTGGCTTTAACCAAGTCCGAGAGTTTCTTAAAACCGTAATGCCGCGAATCAAAGTCTGGCTGGAGTTTGGTTAGGTAACTGCCAAACGTGCCTAAGTGGGCCCAACCAGAATCGTCCACCGAACTATCTAGCGCTTGCATCACGAACTCACGAGGAAAGACTTGAGCGGCACCCTCTGTGGGAGAAGTATTCACCGTCACAGGTAGCGCCGGGGGTTCAGACAGTGGAGTTTGGACTCCCTGCTGAGCCAGAGGCATAGAGGCAGGAACCGATGGGCGGAAAATTTCGGTGAACACAAACTTGTGGCACGCGTTTCGGAATGGTTCTGGCGTTTTCTTTTCGCCAAAACCAAAGACGGTGAGGCCTTCTTCTCTAAGCCGAACCGCCAGTCCTGTGAAGTCACTATCACTCGTGACCAAACAGAAGCCATCAAATTTGCGCGTGTAAAGCAGATCCATCGCATCGATGATCATCGTGCTATCGGTAGCGTTTTTTCCTGTCGTGTAGGCGAACTGCTGCACCGGTTTGATGGAGTGCTGGTTCAGAACCTTCTTCCATGAAGCGCTAGCGGGAGAAGTGAAATCGCCGTAAATGCGCCGCACTGCTGCTTCGCCGTACCTTGCAATCTCAGCGAGCAAACCTTCGATAACGGCGGCCTGGGCGTTGTCGGCGTCGATTAAGACAGCCAGCCGCAAAGTGGGCTCTTCGGTTTCTAGCTTGACTACTGTTCTCTGACCACCCATCACGTATCCCTCTCTAAAAGTTCTTGTAACCAGCCGCGCCCCTCGTCCCAGTCGCCCAGGCCGGATTCGGCATTGATATGCCCGCGCTCGCCATAGTCCACAAACCGCGCACCCCAGGCCTGCGCCAGCCCTTCGGCGCGCTCGAAGCTGCAGTACGGGTCGTTGTGGCTGCCCACCAGCACGGCCGGGAACGGCAGCGGCTTGCGCGCAATGGGCGCCCAGCCGTGGATCTGCGCGGCCAGATCGGGCCGCTCCACATCGCCCGGTGCCACCAGCAGCGCACCCACCACACGGTGCGCGTTGGCCGAATGCGCAGCCCACCATGCGGTGAGAACGCAGCCCAGGCTGTGCGCCACCAGCACCACGGGGCCGTCGGCATCGACCACGGTTTCTTCCAGGCGCGCCGACCAGTCGCCGCGCAGCGGGCGCATCCAGTCGTGTTGCTCCACGCGGTGGTAGCCATGCTGGGCCTCCCACACGCTTTGCCAGTGGTCCGGACCGGAGTTCTGCCATCCGGGCAAGAGGAGGATGTTAGACGCCTTCATTACTACCATATTGATAGCTGCCAGTGCTTATCCATCAAGCGCTAGAGGCTATTTTGGCTATAGAAGTGGCGGCAGCGGGCATGTTCTGCACGCGGTCCACCATCTCTTGCGCAAACTCGACAAACGCCTGGCTGCCCTTGGCCGCCGGGTCAAACACCACGCCCGGCAGCCCATAGCTGGGCGCCTCGGCCAGGCGCACGTTGCGCGGGATCACGCTGTTGAACACCTTCTCGCCAAAGTGCCCCTTGAGCTGGTCGCTGACCTGCTGCTGCAGCGTGATGCGCGGGTCAAACATCACGCGCAGCAGGCCGATGATCTGCAGGTCGGCATTGAGGTTGGCATGCACCTGCTTGATGGTGTTCACCAGATCGGTCAGGCCTTCGAGGGCGAAGTATTCGCACTGCATGGGCACGATCACGCCATGGGCGCTGCACAGGCCGTTGAGGGTGAGCATGCTCAAGCTGGGCGGACAGTCGATGAGCACGAAATCGAAGTCGGTATCGGCCTCGGCCAGCGCGGCCTTGAGGCGCTTTTCGCGGTGCTCCAGCGCCACCAGCTCCACCTCGGCACCCGCCAGCTCGCGGTTGGCGCCCAGCACCCAGTAGCCACATTTGTCCGACAACACAGCTGCCTCTTTGACCGAGGCGGATTCGAGCAGCACGTCGTACACCGTGAGGTCGAGGCTGCGCTTGTCCACGCCCGAGCCCATGGTGGCGTTGCCCTGCGGGTCCAGGTCCACCATCAACACGCGCTGGCCGATCTTGGCCAGACCCGCAGCAAGGTTGACGGTGGTGGTGGTCTTGCCAACGCCACCCTTTTGGTTGGCAACGCAGAAAATTTTGGCCATGTGGGTGTTGCAGTCCGTGTTGTTGTTGTCGTTGTTTTATTTGGAGATGGCGAGCTTGATGCCAAAGCCGATCAGAAAGACGCCCGCCACCTTCTCCAGCACGCGGCCGATGCGCGGGTTGGCGCGCATGCGCTCGGCCAGGTGGTGCGTGAGCAGCACGGCGACCAGCCCGTAGATAAACGTCAGCACCGCCACCGTCGCCGCCATCACGCCAAAGGTCAGCAAGCCCTGGTGCCGGGCCGGGTCCACAAACAGAGGGAAGAACGCCATGTAAAACACGATGGCCTTGGGGTTGAGCAAGGTGATCAGGCCGGCCTGTTTGAAGTAGTGGCGCGGCTGGATGTTGAGGATGGGTTGTGCGCCGGGTTTGGCCGTGAGCATCTTGAAGCCCAGCCAGGCCAGGTAGGCCGCGCCCAACCACTGCACTGCATTGAACGCCGTGGGGTACGTGGCCAGCAGCGCCGCCACACCGGCCACCGCGCCCCACATCAGCACTTGGTCGCCCGCGATCACCCCCATTGTGGCCGCCAGGCCGCCCCGCACGCCGCCCTTGCTGGTGGAGGTGATGAGCGCCAGATTGCCGGGGCCCGGAATGAGCAGGAACAACACAATGGCGGCGACAAAGGCGCCGTAGTCTGCGATGCCGAACATGCTTAGGACTTCCGCAAATAAGGATGCAACGACGGTACGTGCTCTTGTGGCAGGAGGCACGCCCGATCCGGTTTTGCGTAAGTCATGATGATCTCTCCCGGTGTGCTGGACGGGTGCGCAGATGGATGCACCCGAAGTGAGGTGCCGAGTTTACGCGACCACCCCGCCCCGGCCGCTGACAAGCTAGCGGCCGACGGTCAGACCGGCTTCATCCAGATGATGCAGCGCTCGGCGTCGAGGCCTGGGACAGTGAGCTGTTCCACGTGAAACACCGACACATCGGTGGGCAGGGCCGTAATTTCATCCTCGGGGTGCTTGCCTTTCATGGCCAGCCAGACCCCGTGCGATGCCACCAGCGCGGCGCGCGACCAGGTCACAAAGTCAGGCAAAGAGGCAAAGGCGCGGCAGCTGATGATGTCAAAGGGGGTCGTCAACGTCTCGACCCGCGCGTGCACGCCATGCAGGTTACGCAGCTTCAGCGCCACCGCCGCCTGCTGGATGAACGCAGCCTTTTTGCCCACGGTGTCTACGCAGCTCACATCCACTTCCGGACAGCAGATGGCAAACACCACACCGGGCAGACCTCCGCCCGAGCCGACGTCGAGCAAGCGCACAGCGTGGTGACCCTCTCCTGAAAGCACAGCAACATGGCGGCGCAGCGGCGGCACAGCGGCAAGGCTGTCCAGCAGATGGTGCGTCATCATCTCCTGCGGGTCGCGCACCGAGGTCAGGTTGTAGACCTTGTTCCACTTCTGCAGCAGGGCCAGAAAATCCATCAACAGGGTGATCTGGGCGTCGGTCAGACCCAGGGCCAAGGCATCGGCCCCTGCGTGCAGCTGTTGGCGCAAGCTGTCGTTTGTCACTGCCATCGTCATGCCGCCACTTCCCCTTCTGCCTTGGCAGCCGCAACCGCCGCAAACTCCTTGAACCCGCCCTTCTTGAGATGCACCATCAGCAGCGAGATCGCCGCCGGCGTGATGCCCGTGATGCGCGAGGCGTGGCCCAGGGTTTCGGGCCGGTGGCGGCTGAGCACCTGGCGTGCCTCGATGCTCAGGGCGGTGACCTGCATGTAGTCCAGCTCGGCCGGCAACCGCAGCTTTTCAAAATGCGCGGCGCGCCCCACCTCATCCCGCTGGCGGTCGATGTAGCCCGAATACTTGGCGGCAATCTCCACTTGCTCCACCACCGGCTCGCTCAATGGGCCCAGCGTTTCACGTGAAACATCATGGGACGCGTATTTACCGCCGTCCATGGACATCAGGTTGGTGTAGTTCACATCCGGGCGGCGCAGCAGTTCGAACAGGTTGTATTCATGCTCAATGCTCTTGCCCAGCACGCGCTCAGACTCCGCCGCAGGCAGATTGCGCGGGTTCACCCAGGTGGCCTTCAGGCGTTCTGTTTCACGTGAAACCGCATCGCGCTTGCGGCTGAACGCATCCCAGCGCGCATCATCCACCAGGCCCATCTGGCGCCCCACTTCGGTCAGGCGCATGTCGGCGTTGTCCTCGCGCAGCTGCAGGCGGAACTCGGCCCGGCTGGTGAACATGCGGTAGGGCTCGGTCACGCCCTTGGTGATGAGGTCGTCCACCAGCACGCCCAGGTAAGCCTCGTCGCGGCCGGGCAGCCAAGGCGCATCGCCACGGCATTGCAGCGCGGCGTTGATACCCGCAAACAGGCCCTGGGCTGCCGCCTCTTCGTAGCCGGTGGTGCCGTTGATCTGCCCGGCAAAGAACAGGCCCTGGATCTGCCGCGTCTCGAAGCTGCTCTTGAGCGAACGCGGGTCAAAGTAGTCGTACTCAATGGCGTAGCCGGGGCGCAGGATGTGCGCGTTTTCCAGCCCCTTCATGCTGCGCACCAGCTCGTACTGGATGTCGAATGGCAGGCTGGTGCTGATGCCGTTGGGGTAAAACTCGTGCGTGGTCAGCCCCTCAGGCTCCAGGAAGATCTGGTGGCTGTCCTTGTCGGCAAAGCGGTTGATCTTGTCTTCCACGCTGGGGCAGTAACGCGGGCCCACGCCCTCGATCTTGCCGGTGAACATGGGGCTGCGGTCAAAGCCGCTGCGGATGATCTCGTGCGTGCGTTCGTTGGTGTGCGTCACCCAGCAAGGCATCTGGCGCGGGTGCATTTCTGCGTTGCCCATGAAGCTGAACACGGGCACCGTGCCCTCGTTCACACCACCGGGCATGCCGTCGCCGGGCTGCTCAGTGCACTTCGAGAAGTCGATGCTGCGCCCATCCAGCCGGGGCGGCGTGCCGGTCTTCAGGCGGCCCTGGGGCAGCTTCAGCTCCTTGAGGCGTGCCGACAGCGACACGGCAGGCGGGTCACCCGCCCTGCCCGCCGCGTAGTTGTTCAGCCCCACGTGGATCTTGCCGTCCAGGAACGTCCCGGCGGTGAGCACCACCGTACGCGAGCGGAACCGGATACCCACCTGCGTGACGGCGCCCACCACCCGGTCGCCCTCCACCATCAAGTCGTCCACCGCCTGCTGGAACAGCCACAGGTTGGGCTGGTTCTCCAGCATGCGGCGGATGGCGGCCTTGTACAGGATGCGGTCAGCCTGCGCCCGCGTGGCCCGCACCGCAGGGCCCTTGGAGCTGTTGAGAATGCGGAACTGGATGCCGCCCTCGTCCGTGGCCAAGGCCATCGCACCACCAAGCGCATCTACTTCCTTCACCAGATGGCCCTTGCCGATGCCGCCAATGCTGGGGTTGCAGCTCATCTGGCCCAGCGTCTCGATGTTGTGGGTCAGCAGCAGCGTTTTGCTGCCCATGCGCGCAGCGGCCAGCGCGGCCTCGGTGCCTGCATGGCCACCGCCGACAACGATCACATCAAACTCCTGGGGGTACAACATGGGGAACACTCCGGGGCCTGACGGCCCGACAATCAAAATATCCAGCGCGCGCAGGCACCCTCTGCCTGAGGTGCTGCACACCGGCCCTGCTGAGGGTGGGCGCACTTGGCGCCCCAGCAGGCAACCCGCGATTTTCCCACTTTGCGAAGGCTGTGTCTGTGCCCCCTTCTCTCCCCCTGTTTCTGACGCAGTTGCTCGGGCCACCACCAGAGGCCATCGGCACCTGGTGGGCCAGCGCCGAGCGGCGCGTGTTCGAACGCGGCCAGCCCCTGCTGCGTGCAGGCGAACACTGGCGGCACCTGTGGTGGGTGGAGCGCGGCGCGCTGCGGCTGTACTACCTGGACCGCGACGGAGCCGAATCCAACAAGAACTTCTTTCTGGACGGCGCCCTGTGCTGGCCCATCACCCCCACACTGCGCCAGCAACCGGTGATGTTTCACGTGGAACCTATGGAAGACAGCGTGGTGTGGGCGCTGCCCTTGCCCACCCATCCCAGTGACCCTCTGCCCAGCGCGGGCTGGTCACCGTGGACTGCGCTGGAGCACCGGGTGCTCTGCGCCCTGCTCGACGGCAAGATGCAGCGCGAGCAGGAGTTCTTGCAGCTCAGCGCCCGCCAGCGCTACGCCCGTTTGCTGGAGCAACACCCGCAATGGGCCGAGCGCATCGCCCTCAAACACCTGGCCTCGTACCTGGGCGTGACCGACGTCTCGCTGTCGCGCCTGCGCAGCGAGATGGGGCTTATCAAAGGATAAGGCGCAGAGCACGGGCCTTCGGCAGAGTGCGGGCATCTCCCAAAAGGACCGCCCATGACCGCCATCCACCACCCTAACAACACGCCTGTCCCCCTCTCCCTCATCCCCCACACCCTCGCCGTCCTGTGGCTCGGCCTCATGGCCGGGTTCTTTGGCACCTACAGCGCCAACGTCAACCTGGCCACGCTGCAGATGGATGGCGCCACCTACGCCACCGTGCAGTCGGCCTTCAACCGCAACGTGCGGCACGCCCTGTTCTTTGCGCTGTTCTTTGGACCACCGCTGTGGTGCGCGCTGGCCGTGGCTACGGCCTGGCGTGAACACCGCACACTGTGGTGGCGCCTGCTGGCCGTGGTCGGCGTGGCCTACCTGCTGGGCATTGTGTTCTTCACCCAGCAGGTCAACCTGCCACTCAACCACACCACCGAAGCCTGGAACCCCCAGGCCCTGCCCGCCGACTGGGCCAAAGTGCGTGACCAGTGGAATGCTGCCAACCTGTGGCGTGCGCTGCTCAGCCTGGGCTGCTTTGCCACAGCGCTGGGGACGCTGGTGGGGCGGCTTGCCGGTCGCGGCACGTAGATCGCTACATCCGCCCTGAACACCGTGCAGCCACACCACGGAATAACCCTGCCCGGCCTGCCTCGCTTGCAGGATTCCTGCCGTACGCCTGTGATTCAATCGCAGGCACCATGCCACACACGACCCCCTCCTCCCTCCTCATCTTTGCCGGCAGCACCCGCCAGCAATCCTTCAACCGCAAACTGGCCCACGCCACCGCCGCCATCGCACGCGACGCCGGTGCCAGCGTCACGCTGCTGGAACTGTCGGATTTCGACATCCCGCTGTACAACGCCGACCTCGAAGCCCAGGGCACACCGGCCGACGTGATCAGGCTCAAAGAAATCTTGTGGCAGCACCCCGCCTGGGTCATCTGCTCGCCCGAGTACAACGGCAGCTACACCGCCCTGCTCAAGAACACCATCGACTGGGCCTCCAGCCCCGTCAAAGGCAACCCTGATTGGCAAGACGGCGGCAAGAGCTTTCGCGGCAAAGTGGTGGGCATGCTCAGCGCCTCGCCCGGCGCCCTGGGCGGCCTGCGCTCGCAAAGCCACCTGGCCCCCTTGCTCATCAACGCCGAATGCTGGCTGGCGCCCAAGGCGTTTGCGCTGGGCTCGGCGGGCAGCGCGTTTGACGACAGCGGCGCCCTTATCCAGCAAGCCCACCGCGACCGCGTGCGCGCCGTGGTCGACCAGGTGCTGTGGGCGTCCAGCCGCCTGCACGGTGATGCTGCCGCTGGCCAGTGAACGCCAAAATTTGAGTCAAATTGGCCTCTAGCTCTTTCCCAATAAGCGCTAGCAGCTACGTAAATAATAGCAACCACCCATGAACTGCCGCCCCGGCTGCGGCGCCTGCTGCACCGCCCCCTCCATCAGCTCGCCCATCCCGGGCATGCCCCAGGGCAAGCCTGCGGGGGTGCGGTGTATTCAACTGGGGGACGATGCACGCTGCCGCATTTTTGGGCAGCCCGAGCGACCGGCGGTGTGCGGCGGGTTGATGCCGTCGGTGGAAATGTGCGGAACCAGCAATGGGCAAGCACTGGTGTATCTGACGCAGCTGGAGCGGCTGACGCAGCCCGGAAGTATTGGCGAACCGGTGGCGTAGCCGGTCCGTTTTCCATCGGGCGGGGTACCCACTACTTCATCGAGTGCAGCCCAACCTTGTTGCCCTCGGTGTCCACAAAATGGGCAAAGAAGCCGAAGTCGTTGCCGATCTCCGTCTTGGGCACCACCACCGCCCCACCCGCCTGCGCTACGCGCGCCAGCATCGGGGCCAGGTCCTCTCCGCCATTGAGATACACCATCGTCCCGCTCTGCGACGGCATACCGCCCTCGCCCTGCACGATGGCACCGCCCACGGCAGTGGGGTCGGTGGACAACATGCCCATTTTGGTCGGGCCCATTTCCATCGGCGCAATGGTGATGCCCAACACCGTCTCGTAGAAAGTCTTGGCGCGGGTGAAGTTGGTCACGGGGATCTCGAACCAGTTCAACGCGTGGGGCATGGTGCTCTCCTTGGAGTGGGTGAAATAGGAACCAGCACTGTGAACTCTTGCGCACGGCGAAGCAATCATGGACTGCCAATTTGCGCCATTGGCTTTTGATTTCCGTCTTTGGTAAAGGCCTCTGCAGCCATCAGATTCGCAATACATTGCGAATCTGATTGATTGCTGGTCCCAGCGCTTACACGAGCTAACTCTGAGGGGTCAGCGGACTGCGCCATGCAGCTCGCTGAATCACCACCCGGTACCCGTCCGCATCCTCAAACGTGCAGCCCTGCTGGCTCCAGTACGGATTGAACGATTCGACCTCCTTAAAGCCAGCGCCACGCATCGCCTGGCAACGTTCCGTCCACGCCTGATGATCGGGAACATAGAAGACAAACAGATCTTCGGGCGTTGACTGCGGCGTCACTGGGTGTCGGCGGCAGACGGTGAACTCAAAGTGGAAATCCGCGTCGCTAAGGCCCAGCATGGTCCCATCGAAGCCATCGTGGTCCGCAAAGTGGGCGAGTTCTTCGAAGCCCAGGCCTTGCTTGTACTGGGCGACAGTGCGGCAAAGATCCAGCACGGGGCGCGCGATTCGCAGATGAATGCTCATAACTGGGGTGGTTGGTGGGCGCGGCCTCACTATAGCCACCGCAACAAGAAGACCCACGTGGAAGGACCGTGTTTTTTGGCCTGGAATTTGGCTTGATGGCAATGCCACACCCACCGCCAACTGCCACTCCCCCTTCCTTCTTCAAGGCTTCGGCAGCGCCCGGTCCTCCCGGCACGCCTTCAACGGCTTCGCCGTCGCCGACGCAATGCGCAGCACCCGCCCGTCGCCGCGGTCCACCACCACCTTCATGCACGCACACCCGTAGCCATAGTGGCCATTGGTTTTCTTCCACTGCGCGTCGGTGAACACGGGCCAGTCGCCTTCGGCACTGTCTCCACCCTGGGTGGAGACCACCCACTCGCCATCACGGTCGGTCAGGGTGGCGTTGTTGGGGGTGGGGTTGTGAAACCAGCCGCAGCGGTTTTCCAGCGGCTGGGCAACACCAGCGGCGGATAGCGGTGTTTGCGATTGGGCCTGGACTGGGGTCGCCCACGGCACCAGCGCGAACAAGAGCGTTGCCGCCGCCGCCTTCGCACCGTTCCCTATCCGGCCCGCGCGCGGGGTTGCTTGTGCGCTCCGGGTTGCGTACAAAGCTGCCATTTCTGCATCCTTTCCATTTCAGGTCAAAAGTGCCTCTAGCGCTTATACAGCAAGCGCTGACAGCTATCAAAACAAAAGCAACCGCGGAGACCTTGTCACAAGACAGCGACCTCCAACGTCTGTAAAAGACCCACAGGTCTCTCACGCACCCCACCATGACCACACAGCCCGCATCCGCCGCCCCACCCGCGACCGACCCCTTCACCACCCTGCGCCCCCGCCTCTTCGGCATTGCCTACCGCATGCTGGGCGTGCGCGCCGATGCCGAGGATGTGCTGCAGGACGCCTGGCTGCGGTGGAGCCGCCAGGACGTGGCACTGCTGCAGTCGGCCGAGGCCTGGCTGGTGACGGTGGTCACGCGGCTGTCCATCGACCGGCTGCGGGCGCTGAAAGCCGAGCGCGAGGCCTATGTGGGCTGGTGGCTGCCCGAGCCGCTGGTGGAGCTGCACGACAACCCCACCGGTGATGCGTCGCACCACAACACGCCGGAGGCAGCCGCCGAGCTGGCGGGCGAGCTGTCGGTGGCCTTCTTGTATGTGCTGGAGCGCCTGGGGCCCGAGGAGCGCGCTGCATTCTTGCTGCGCCAGGTGTTTGACTACGACTACCCCGAGATTGCCGCGCAGCTGGGCAAAACCGAGGCCAGCTGCCGCCAGATGGTGCACCGCGCCAGCGAACGTGTGCAGCAGGCGCGCACACGCTTTGAGGTGCCCCACGCCGTGCACCACCAGTTGCTGCAGCGTTTCATGCTGGCCGCCAAAAGTGGCGACCGCAACGCCATCGAGGCGCTGCTGAGCGAAGACGCGCAGCTGATTGGCGACGGCGGCGGCAAGGTACCGTCCTTCCCCAAGCCGCTGGTGGGGCCGTTTCGCATTGCCAACCTGTACTGGGCGCTGTTCCGCCGCCTGGGTGCGCAGGTGGCGTACCGCATGGCGCTCATCAATGGCGAGCCGGGGCTGCTGCGCTATGTGGATGGCCACCTTGAATCGGCGCAGGCATTTGTGACGGACGGGGAGCGGATTATGGCGATCTATGCAGTGCGCAACCCGGACAAGCTGGCGGGCATTCCGGCCACACTTGGGTGAAATCTCTTGAGGATTTTTGGCGCCCCGTGTCACAGCGGCAGACCTGGCAACGTCTAACCAGTATGAAAGGCAGCAACACCACCGCCGCCTTCATGCCCAAGGTTTATCTACCCCGGACCATTGCCACCAACATCCAAGGAACCGCCATGTCATCGACCACCCAACACACCGCCCGCCTGCCCTATCACAAGCTGTCTTCCAAAGCCTTCATGGGCCTGGTGAGCCTTTCCGAAACCATCAAGAAGGGCCCGCTGGGCGCGCGCCTGGCCGAGCTGGTGTTTCTGCGCGTGTCGCAGATCAACGGCTGCGCATACTGCATGGACATGCACTGGACCTACCTGGTCAAGGACGGCATGGACCCGCGCCACCTGAACGCCGTGGCGGGGTGGCGCGAGGCGCCGTTCTTCGGCGAGCGCGAACGCGCCGCCTTCCGCTGGGCCGAGATCATCACCGCCACGCCCCACAGCGATGCGAGCGACGAGGAATACGCCAAGCTGCAGGCGGTGTTCAACGAAGCGGAAATCTCCGAACTGGGCTTTGCCATTGGCGTGATCAACGCGTGGAACCTCATCAACGCGGGCATGCGGGCGCCGATTCCGCAAGCGGGCTGAGCACAGGCGCAGGGCTTTTCCGCAGCGCGACCCCTGGCATTACTCGATTGACGATCTGGCATCGCTCGGCCAGACTCGTCGCCACTGATGGGCCGCTGGTTCTGCGGGCGGCAATGGCCATATTGGCGCCCTGGGCAGCCCCTGCCCACCTTCGAGAAAGCCCCATGAAACCCCTGCACCGAGCCACCATCGCCCTGATGGCAACCCTCGCGGCTGCCACCTGCGCTGCCCAATCCCCCACCCAGGCCATCTCCACCGCGCGCCAGGCTGACCGCATCACCTGGACGGCAGCGGCCCCCCACGGTGCCGCCAAGCTGCGGCTGGCGCGCCCGGATGGCACGGTCAGCGACCTGCCGTTTGCGCGCGGGCCCGTGGTGCTGGAGCCCCAGCGTGCAGGGCTGGCCGATGGTCGCTATTTTTATGAGTTGAGCCTGGAGCCCCCTGCGTCCATGGACCCTGCCCAGGCCCAGGCCACGATGCAGCAGCGCATCACAGCGGGCTCGTTCGTGGTCATTCAGGGCCAGTTGGTGGTGGATGCAATCGAGCCAGGCGCCCCTGTGCTGCCCACCAAGACCGGCACCACCTTCACCACCAAGGACCAGGTGGTGCCCGACGACCTGATCGTGCAGGGCAGCCTGTGCGCGGGCTTAGATTGCGTCAACAACGAATCCTTTGGCTTTGACACGCTCCGGCTCAAGGAGAACAACCTCGGTATCCATTTCGACGACACCAGCGCTGGCGCCTTTCCGGCCAACGACTGGCGGATCCGGGTCAATGAGCCCATCTCGGGCGGGGCATCGTATTTCACGGTCGAAGATGCCACGGCCAACCGCCAGGTCTTCACCGTCAGTGCTGGCGCCCCCAGCAACAGCCTGTACGTCAGCTCGACGGGCCGGCTGGGCCTGCGCACTGCCACGCCGGTGCTGGACGTGCACACACTGACCGGCAACACCCCCGCCATTCGCCTGGAGCAGTCGTCGGCAGGCGGCTTCACGGCGCAGACCTGGGACATTGGGGCCAACGAGGCCAACTTCTTCGTGCGCGACGTCACCAACGGCTCGCGCCTGCCCTTGCGCATTCGCCCCGGCGCGCCCACCAGCAGCCTGGACATTGCGGCCTCGGGCGCAGTGGGCATAGGCACCGCTTCGCCCGGCGCGGCGCTGCACGTCCGGCGCACCGATGGCACGGCCCAGGTGCTGGTGCAGGAAACCAGCGGCACCACCGCCCCGCGCACGCTGCTGAACCTGGCCAACAACGGGCCAGCCGTCTTGCGCTTTACCACGGCACCGGCCACAGGCTGGGACATGACGTCAGGCACCGCGCTCACGCTGGCCACCCAGGGCGCTGGCACCCCCCAGTTCACGCTGGCGGCCAACGGCAACCTGGCAATCACCGGCACGCTGAGCACAGGCTCCAGCCGCACGCTCAAGACCGGCATCGAGCCGGTCAATGGCACCGCCCTGCTGGAGAAGGTGCTGGCCCTGCCGCTCTACCACTGGCGCTACAAATCCAGCCCCACACAAGAGCGCCACGTCGGCCCCATGGCCGAGGACTTCCGCAAGATCTTCCAGCTGGGGCAGGACGACAAAAGCCTGGCCCCCGGCGATCTGGCCGGCGTGACCCTGGGCGCCGTGCAGGCGCTGGCCCGCAAGGTGAACGAGCGCGAGGCAGACATCGCCGCGATCCGGGCCCGCATCTCCCTGCTCGAAGCGCAGATGGCCCCAACGGGCGCTTCGGGCGTGCCCACCAAGAACACCACGCCCGCAGCACGCTAGGGATTGCCAACATGCCAATCCACCATTGCCTGCCCCTCCTGACCAGGCTGCGGCCCCGCGCTGCCACCCTGGTTGCCGCCACCCTGGCATCCCTGCTGAGCCCACCCCTCGTGCACGCACAAACCGGCAGCGAAGCGCAGCCCCCCGCCATTGCGGCACGGCTTCAGGCCACCCGGTTGGAGTGGACCCCCACCGCGCCCCATGGCCGCGCCGTGCTGCGCATCGCCCGCGAGGGCGGTGCGCCCCAGGACCTGGAGCTGTCCGGCCCGCTGGTGTTGTCGCTGCAAGACCATCCCTTGCCCGACGGGCGCTACACCTACGAGCTGACGCTGGCCCCCACCACCACCGCCGTGCGGCCCGACGATGCAACTCCCGTGGCGGCCAACCCCGTGGGCGCCTCCAGCGCTGCCGGGCCCAGGGGCGCCATGCTGGCCGGCAACGTGTCGGTGGCGGGCGGCGCGTTTGTGCTGCCACCCGCGCTTTTGCCCCCGGGCGAAGGGGAAACAGCCGACGGCCTCACCGAGCAATCCGCCCCATCTTCAAAGGCCGCCCGCACCCAGCGGCTTGCCACCAAAGACCAGTTTGTCGCCGACGACCAGATCGTGCAAGGCAGCGTGTGTGCGGGGTTTGACTGCGTCAACAACGAAAGCTTTGGCTTCGACACCCTGCGCCTGAAGGAAAACAACCTGCGCATCAAGTTTGAAGACACCAGCGTGGGCGCGTTTCCCGGCAACGACTGGCAGATCATCGCCAACGACAGCGCCAGCGGCGGGGCCAGCTACCTCGGCATCGACGATGTCACGGGCGGCTTGACCCCCGTGCGCTGGCTGGCCGGTGCGCCCGCCAACAGCCTGGTTGTGGACCCACAAGGGCGCGTGGGGGTGGGCACCGGCGTACCCGTGCTCGACCTGCATGTGCTGTCCTCCAACACCCCGGCGCTGCGGCAAGAGCAGAACAACACCAACGGCTTTACGGCCCAGACCTGGGATGTGGCGGGCAACGAAACCAATTTCTTCGTGCGCGATGTCACCGGGGGCTCCCTCCTTCCCCTGCGCATCCGGCCGGGGGCGCCACATGCCAGTGTTGATATTGCGGGCAACGGCAACGTCGGCCTGGGCACGCCGCGCCCTGCCGCCCCGTTGCACCTGCGGCGCGCGGACGGCAGCGGAGCCCTGCTGGTGGACAACACCGCCGCCGCCGCCCTGCCCCGCGTGCAGATGGAGCTGCAGAACAACGGCGCCATCGCTGCGCGGCTTGCGCATGGCACAGGCACCGCGTACTGGACGCAACACGCCACGGCTTCGGCCTTCAGCCTGGCGCCCAGCGGCAGTGGCAGCAATGCGCTGTCGATGCAGGCAGGCGGCGGCCTGATGGTGGCCGGCACGCTCAGCCAGGGCTCCAGCCGCACGCTCAAACACGACATCAGCCCGGCCCCGATCCATGCTGTCCTCGGCGAAGTGTTGAACCTGCCGCTGTATGCCTGGCGCTACCTGAGCGATCTCAACGCCAGCCTGCACCTGGGGCCCATGGCCGAGGATGTACACCAGCGCTTTCAGGTGGGCGCCAGCCCCCGGACGCTTGCGCCCAGCGATGTTGCCGGCCTTGCGGCCGCCACGGTCCAGGCCCTCCACCAGAAGCTGGCCGCCAAGGATGCAGAACTCATGGCCCTGGCAGAACGCCTTTCGGCCCTGGAGCAGCAGCTCGCGCGCAAAAACGGGGGCGCGCGATGACGGCCCGCGCAGCGCAGGCACTGCGCACCGGCTTACGCCGCTTCACCACATGGATCGGCGTTGCCAGCCTGGTGCTGTGGGCCGCCGCCGCCGCCGCGCAGGACATCACCGTTACCCCGTCCAGCATTCCCACCCCCGCGCTGGGTGTGCCCTACAGCGTGACCTTTGTCGGCAACGATGGCGTGGCGCCCTACCAGTTCCTGGTGAGCGCAGGCCTTCTTCCGGCGGGCTTGAGCCTGTCGGGCACGGGCGATCTCACGGGCACGCCCACCAGCTCGGCGCCCTACAGCTTCACCATCACGGTGTCCGACGCCCTGGGGCGCGAGCTGGACCTGCTGGGTGCAGGCACCGTGACAGGTGCGCTGACCATCACCCCACCGCCCGTGCTGGTCGCGAACACCGCCTACAGCGGGCAGATCCAGGTCACCGGAGGCACCGGCCCCTACACCTTCACCGTGAACTCCGGCCCCCTGCCCCCGGGCATGTCCTTGGGCCCCAACGGCCTGCTGAGCGGAACACCGACCACACCGGGGCTCTATGTCCTGGTCATCCAGGTCACGGACGCCAACGGCCTGTCCTCCACCATCACACTGAACCTCCAAGTGATGGCCCTCTCCACGGGGATTCCGGTGAACGATCCATGGATGCTGGTGCTGGCGGCGCTGGGAATGGCCTGCATAGCCCTCGCGAGGCGGAGGTAGTGCGGATCGGGATGGGCTACAAGGCGTCTTTTCTTGCCAATAGCCCGGCTATTGGCAAGAAAAGCAACGCAGTAGACCGCCCGAGACCGCGCTATCACCGACCGCAGGGAGTTATGCAGGACATTCCTGGAGGCTGTCGGACTTGGAGCGTCGAAGCGAAAACTGGCCCCAGCGAGGACAGTTTTTGCCGGATTTGCAGCCCCATAGCCGAGCTATGGGGCAAAAAGACGGTAAAAAATGGACCGCTGCGGCCGATTTGCAGCCGACGATTTCCAAGTCCGACAGCCTCCTAGGGCTGGGCTGGCTGGGGCGGTGCCAGATGCGGCAGCAGCAAGGGCGCGGGCACTGATGGCCGGGCAGGGCCATAGCACGAAAATTCAACAAAATTCGGCCCTAGCGCTTTGTGGACGGTCGTAAACAGCTATATTTTTAATAGCAATCCGCAAAAATGCAGCACCTGTAGCCTGCCTGACAGACCAGTGCGCCCCATCGCCCTACAGTGGCGTTTCCCATTCCTCAAAAAACGGAGACACCACCCCATGCTCAACATCCCTTCGCTGCAAGAAAGCGTCAGCCCCGAAGAATGGCAGCTGCGCTGCGACCTGGCCGCGTGCTACCGGCTCGTTGCGCTGTACGGCTGGAGCGACCTGGTCTTCACCCACATCAGCGCCAAACTGCCCGAATCGGTGTCGGGGCCCGAGCACCAGTTCCTCATCAACCCCTACGGCCTCATGTTCGACGAGATCACGGCATCGAGCCTGATCAAGGTGGACATGCAATGCAACAAGCTGCACGACTCGCCCTTCCCCGTGAACCCGGCAGGCTTTGTGATCCACAGCGCGGTGCACGAGGCGCGGCCTGAGGCGGGCTGCGTGCTGCACACCCACACGCGTGCCGGTGTGGCCGTCAGCGCGCAAAAGGGCGGCGTGTTGCCCATCAGCCAGCAAAGCACCTTTGTGCTGGGCTCGCTGGCGTACCACGCGTACGAGGGCGTGGCCTTCCGCGACGAAGAAAAGCCACGCCTGCAGGCCGACCTGGGCGAGGCCAACTTCCTCATGCTGCGCAACCACGGGCTGCTCACCGTGGGCAAGACGATTGCCGACGCGTTCCTGTCGATGTACACCTTCGAGAACACCTGCCGCATCCAGATCGACGCGCAGGCAGGTGGCGAGTTGATCGCCGTAAACCCCCAGATCGTGAGCGGCGTGGCCCAGGCCATGCGTGTGCAGACGGGCGGCCTGGGCGGCGCATTTGCCTGGCCCGCGCTGCTGCGCAAGGTGGAGCGCGACCTGCCAGGCTGGAATACCTGAGACGTCCTACAGCCCCCGGCAGCGGGCGCACCAGAAGGCCTTGACGGTGTCAACGCTGATGCCGAGGGTGACCACAAGGCCGATCTGGTTGTGCGCGTTGAGCGGGAGGGTGCCTGGAAAGATGGGCCACCCTTTGCCAGTTGGGCCGTTGTGCAGGAGTGACCGCATGATCGTCTGGGATGCGACACCTAAAAAAGTCGGAGCGGGCTCAATGCCCTGCAAGGCATGACTTCTCAGCTCTACGCGGGACGCGCCTGGATTTCTGCAGCGGTCGCAGGTCGCAATTGCTCTGGTAGTAGCGCGAGCTGCCCAATAGTTCTCCCCAATGCGTCGCAAAATTCAACCTCGTACGCTAAAGCAGGTTCGGCGTATACATCAATCACAGCCCCAACCATACCCGCACGCAACCCCTCTTCTGGTATGTCACGTATCAATGTAACCACATCAAAAATTGAAAGCGCCACGATATTCCTCACTTCACGTATGCAGTTGCAAGCCTAGGCGCGGTAGATCCCGGATCAAATACTCAACCGGTTCTGACTACAGCGATATTCCCGTTTGGCCCTGTGATCGACATGTCTACTGTGAAACGTTGCCCAAACTGGTCCGCTTTGCCCAGCGCAGCGGAATTGGTCAATACGCCTTGCTGAATTTTCCCGATTAGCTGATCTGCATTGGATTGGTTGTAACCGAGCACTGATTCAAAGACCCTTGCCTTGTCGCCACCTACAGGAGGCAAAGGATTCAATGCATAAGACGTCAATTTTTTGGGATTAATTACGGCTTTTCCAGCATTGGGAAGTGGGCCGTCGACAGCTTGTATCACTCCCCCCTTTGGCTCCATTGCTCGAAACACCCCCACATCCGCCCCAACCTTTGCCTGCTTCAGCGTCCAGTTGTGCCGCCTTGGTCCGCAGACTGTCGTAGATCCTGTCGCGAGAGAAATCTTTGCCCTAGATTTGCTTGTATTTCAAGGCTGCGGCTCTCCACTCTGCTGCGCTGCATTTCTCAGCGGGCATTTTCGACATCGTCCCCAGCGCCATGACTCGCTGGTGCGGATACCAATCCATCTGTACAACTTTGTGCAAAAAAGCTGATTGGATGGGATGTCCATGGTTATGTGTTTTGAACGGTTAGCTCATCCCACAACGGTGATAGCTCAATTGTCTCCATGTATGTACCAAAATCTACAAATGGCACTACGCCTATATCAGTCGAAGAAAACCATGTGGCCTCGCACTCTTTGCATACAAATATATCCTGCCCAGTTTTTTTTATCTGTGCTTTAGTTATCTCCCCTTGCGCACATCTAGGACATAGCATTTATAACTCCTTGTTTATTGAATTGGATAAGCGGTAATAATTTTATTCGTGCCAGGACGAACAATAATTTTTATGCCATTTTCTCCGCCAGTACCAATAATTCGCCCCATTGGAACAACGTACGCGCCTGGATCATTTGGCAGCGGATTGCCTTTCTTAAGCCACGCCTCATCAATCAGCCCCAGGACTTCTTTTCTTTCAACATTAAAAACACTGTGAGTTGTTTTGTTCGGATTCGGTACGGCATGATCAAGAACGTGCTGAACACGGTTTCCATGCACTGAGCCCGGCCCGTAATCGATGCCCGCAGGAGTTGTCCACGTTCGGGTACCTTTGTCAAAAGTAAGCTCAACAGCTTTTGGCGCACTATTTGCCCCATTGGCCGCCACACCCCCTGTGCCCGCAGCCTCTACACCACCCACACCCGACCCAGCCGCAGGCACAGCCCCATTCGGCGTCTTGCCCACAGCACCCAACACATTGTCAACGCTGCCACCCAGCCTGTTACCAATGCCCCGGCCCAGCGCACCGCCTATCGCCACACCGGCCTGCGCGTGCAGCCCTTCTGACGTGGCAAAGCCTGTGATGTCATTGATCACATCCCGGCTGAACCCTTTGCCTGCTTCAGCGTCCAGTTGCGCCGCCTTGGTCCACAGACCGTTATAGATGCTTTGCCTGCTTCAGCGTCCAGTTGCGCCGCCTTGGTCCACAGACCGTTATAGATGCTGTCACGAGAGAAGTCTTTGCCCTGGATTTGCTTGTACTCCTGGGCTGCGGCTCTCCACTCTTCTGCGCTGTATTTCTCAGCGGGCATGTTCGACATGTCCGCGAGTGCCATGGTGCGTTGGCGCGGGTCAATGTAAGCATTGGGGTCGGTAATCGTGGAGCGCCCCGCAAAGGGATAGCGGCCATGCTCTGACGCTAGTGCAGGATTCACAAACCCCCGTCCGCCGCCTGCTCCCGTATAGGTCTCTGCCGCCTGCTGCGCAGCCAGCGCCTCCCGCTGGGCCCGCCCCGCACTCTCCACCGCAATGGCCCGCCCGCCCAGCTGCGCTGCGCCTGTATCCGACAGATCAAACTGCAGCACCTGCCCCGGCTGCACGATGGGCACGCCCTGCGCGTTGAGCTGTATCTGACCGCTGGCCAGCAACTGACCGTAGGCCGCTACTTGCTGCTGCTTGTCCAGCCCCACTGCCTCCAGTGCTGCCAGCGGCCCCTGGCCCTTTCCGACCACTGCTTCAGTGATCGCTTGCGTTTCGGGGGCCATGCTGCCGTTTAGGGCGATGCCGCCATCGATCTCGTCACTCCAGCCAGACAGGGCTTCGTCTGAAACCCGCACGCCCAGTCCCCCGAGCCCTGGCCGCAGGCCCAGCCCCTGCGCATCCACCTCACTGGCCCCCAGGTTCCTCACCCAGTCGCTGGAGGGCCTGTCTCCTGGTTGTCCCTCATTCCCTGCCTGGCTTGGGTTCTGGCTTTGGCTTTGCCCCTTTCCTTGTGCGCCCCGCAGCTCTTCGCCCAGCACTTCGCCCAGGAAGTCACTCGCAAACCCCGCCGCCGGGTCATTGCTGCCCGCAACCTTCACTGCGCTGCTGGCCGCCCGGCCGAGCAGGCGCAGCATGCTGGCTTCTTGCATGCTCAGGCCTTCGTTCTTGCTGAGCTCGGCGATCTGCACCTCCAGGCTCTTGCCCACTTCTCCCGCCACGCTGGCCAGCAGGCTGTTGGTCAGGCCGTCTTTGAACTTGCCCCCCGTGGCTTCTTGCAGCAGGCCTTGCAGGCCCGCCTTGCCCAGGTGCCCCAGGCTGCGCGTGGCCAGATCGCCGCCTTGCAGCAGCTCGTTCATGCCTGTGGCGTTCATCACCCCAAAGCTCACTCCAGCCGTCAGTGCCGAGCGCAGCAGGTCGCCCAGGTCGATCTTGCCCCCGGTGGTCAGCTGCATGGTGGCGCTGCTGATGGCGCCCAGCGCCATGCTTTGGCCCAGGCTGGTGCTGGCGCTGGCGGCGGTGATGCCAAAGGCCCCCGCGGTGGCGAAGGTCATGACGCCTGCAAACACCATGGGCAGCGCTTTGTCCAGGAAGCTGGTGCTTTGCTTGATGTTGTTGGCCAGGTCCGTGCTCCAGCCGTTGACGGGGTCAAACCACAGGTATTCGTTGTTGATCAGATCCCGGTTCTGTTCGGGGGTGAGCTGGGTGGCTTGCCAGGTGCTGGCAGCCCAGGGCCCGGGGTTGCCGTTGTCCGTGACGGTGGGGCCGCCGAGTACCAGCTGGCTCTCGCCCAGGCCGTAGTAGGCAGGGGTGATCTGGGGGCCCGCATCGGTTTCGCCGTGCTGTACGGCGGCATGCCATTGCAGGGGCTCTTTGCCGTGCAGTTGGGCAAAGGCTCTTTGCGCGGGGCTGTCGCCGCTGGCGTAGGCCTTGGCGAATTCGGCGGGGTCGCTCAGGCGCCACAGGTTCTGGTGTTGCCCGCCAGCGGCGAGCGCCTGGGCTTCAATGGCCTGGAGGTCGCTGGCCTGATTGGCGCTGGGCGGGTGGGTGACGCTGTGCAGTGTCTGCTCGGTGATGTGCTCGGCATCGCCCCCGCTGGAGTGCCGTGCGATCAGTTCGCTGCCTGCCACTTCGGGGCCGGGGTTTTGCTGGGCGTGGTCCAGGGCTTGCAGGAATTGGTCGCGTACGGCGTTGTGCGCTTCTTGCAGCTGGGTCAGCCGGGCGCCCAGGTCGGGGCCAAAGCGCGCGAGGATGCCTTGGCCGACGTCGGTGTCGGTGTTCAGCGGGCGCAGGGGCGGGCCGAACTGGGCCACCATCTCTTGGTTGGCGGGCTCGGCCAGCAGCAGTTCCAGGGCGGCGATCTCGGTGGGGCTGGCGTTGGGGGCTGCTGCCTGGGCGCCGACGGTGCCAATGGCTGGGTTCTCGGGGGTGATCTGCAGGGGTTTGGTCTGCACCAGCTCGATGCCGAGACCTGCTGCGTTCTCCGGGGTGACGGTCAGGGGCTTGGTGCTCACCAGGTCGATGCCCAGGCCCGCTGCGTTCTCAGGGGTGACCAGCAGAGGCTTGGTCTGTGCCTGCACCATCAGGGCCAGCGTGGTACTGGGGGTGTGGTCGGTAGGGGCGAAGAGGGAGGTGCTGGCCAGGGTGGGGTCAGCGTGAAGGCACTGGGAGTCGGGCTGGCCATAGCCGCCGGGGCCGCTGTCGGTGAAGGCGCCAGCGTTGTCCTGGGGCTGGTCTGTGTAGCTGTTGAATGCACTGCCAGGAGCGGGCGGGTTGGCCAGATCGCCAGGGGCGGGAGCGTAGGTGGAGGCGGAGGGGGCGACTTGCATGGCGCGCGACTTTGCCTACAGGCATCAGCGCGCGAAACTGGGAAGGCTCCTAGCTAGGGACGTTCCTAGCTAGGAATGACCCCTACATGGGACGGGCCGGTGGGGGCGGCTGGGAATGCAAGAAATCGGGCTGCAGGTTACGCGGGGATTGCGCAAGCAGCTACTGAATCAGGAGCGGTCTGCGCGCGGGGATTGGAGGCGATGGGGCGCCGGGGGTTACAGACTTTTACCAGGGTGAGGACTGCAGCGGAATGACCGAGGCCACCACGCACTGTCGGCCGACAAAAAATCAGCGAAGCGCATAGCATCGACGGCTTCAACGTTTGCCACTCTTTCACCAATTCAAGGACCGATCCATGAAGCTCTACTACTCCCCTGGCGCCTGCTCCCTGTCTCCTCACATCGCCCTGCAAGAGGCCGGCTTGGCCTACACCCCCGTGCTGGCCAGCACCAAGAGCCACAAGCTGCAGGATGGCACCGACTACTACACCATCAATGCGCTGGGTTACGTGCCCGTGCTGGAGCTGGACAACGGCGAGCGCCTGCGCGAAGGCCCGGCCATCGTGCAATACATTGCCGACCAGGTTCCCGACAAGCAGCTGGCCCCCGCCAACGGCACCCTGGCACGCTATCGCCTGCAGGAATGGCTGACCTTCATCGGCACCGAGCTGCACAAGGGCTTCAGCCCCCTGTTCAACCCCGCCACCCCCGAGGACTACAAGCCCATGGTGCGCGAGCGGCTGCTGCAGCGCCTGCAGTGGGTGGATGGCCAGCTCGCCGACAAGCAGTACCTGATGGGCGACCAGTTCACCGTGGCCGACGGTTATCTGTTCACCGTGACCAACTGGACCCAACCCACCAAGCTCGACATTTCCGGCCTGGCGAATCTGGCGGCCTACCGTGAGCGTGTGGGTGCACGGCCTGCCGTGCAGGCGGCCATGAAGGCCGAAGGCCTGCTGAAGTAACGCTACAAGGGGCGCTGCCGCCACGCCACCAGCGCCCCCACCCACAACGCGCAGGCCGAGAACACCAGCCCGCGCGCCAGGCCTCCAGGGCCATCGGCAATCCAGCCCACCACCGTGGGCCCCACGATCTGCCCCGCCGCAAACACGATAGTGAAGGCGCTGATGCCGCTGGCCCACAGCGCCTGCGGCAGGTTGTGCCGCACCAGCGCCGTGGTCGATGCCACCACCGACAGGAACACCCCGCCAAACAGCAGCCCCGAGGCCAGCACCACGGGCCACACGCCCGTGATGGCTGGCAAGATAGTGGCCACGCCCAGCAGCGCATTGAGCCGCGCCAGCGCCTCGCCGCCCCGGCTGCGGTCCAGCAGCCCGGCCCAGATGCGTGAGGACAGCACCACGGCCAGACCCAGCAGGGCATAAAACAGCGTCACCTCGCCCGCGCCCCGGCCCTGCTCGCGCAGCAGCGCCACCACAAAGGTCATGTAGCCGATGTAGCCCACGCCAAAAAGGCCATAACCCAGCAGCGCAGGGGCCAGGGCCCGCCAGCGCACGCGGTCGGGCACCGCAGCCTCCGGTGTGGTCCCGGATGCGGCGGCCACGGGTGCAGCCAACCCGTTCAACACCCGCGCAGGCCACAGCAGCACCGCCGTGGCCGCCACGCAGGCCAGCGCCAGAGCCCACCAGGCCCAGGTCCAGCCGTGCGGCGCGGGGGCCACGCCCAGCACCGCAGGCACCAGCAAGGCCGACAGGCTGATGCCCCAGCCCGTGCCGCCGTAGTACAGGCCCAGCAGCAAACCGCTGCGCCCCGGCACCTGGGCGCCCAGCCGTGCCGCCAGCAGGCCCCCCGCAATGAACACCAGCGCACTGGCACCACCGGCCAGCAGGCGCTGCACCAGCAGGGGCGCTGCCTGCGTGAAAAATCCGCTCAGGCCCATGAACACCGTGGCCATCACCGCACCTGCCACCAGCACCGTCCCCGGGGCCACACGCCGCAACAGCAAGGGCGTGACCAAAGCGCCCAGCAGGTAGCCCAGCGCGTTCACCGTGTTCATGCCGCCCGCCAGCGTGTACGACCAGCCCAGGTCCTCACGCATGGGCGGCAACAACAAGGCATAGGCAAACCGCGTGATGCCCAGCGAGATAGCGGCGCCCATCGACAAGGCCACGGCCAGCCACAGGCTGCGCAACGGGGAGACGGGAAACGGTGCGGAAGGCGGTGGCAAGGGCATGGCGGTCCATTCTCGTGCAACAGCCCCCGCGCCGCTGGCACGACAGGCTGAGCGACCGGGCTAACACAAAACCTGTGCCCTTGTTGACGCAAGTGTGCTGCACGTTTTGCGCTGCAGCATTAAGCTGGAAGGCTGCTCTTCTTGCACACAGCCCCTCAGGACACCCTCACCATGACCTCTTTGTTTGAACCCACCCGCGCGGGCGACCTCCAGCTGGCCAACCGCATCGCCATGGCGCCGCTCACGCGCAACCGCTCGCCCGATGCCATCCCCACCGACCTGGTCGCCACCTACTACGCGCAGCGCGCCAGTGCCGGTCTCATCATTTCCGAGGCCACGGCCATCAGCCCGCAAGCCCAGGGCTATGCCGATGTGCCTGGCCTGTACGGCACCGAACAATTGGACGGCTGGAAGAAGGTGACCCGCGCCGTGCATGACGCCGGCGGCAAGATCGTGGTGCAGCTGTGGCACGTGGGCCGTGTCTCGCACACCGACCTGCAACCCGGCGACGCAGCACCCGTGGCGCCCTCGGCCGTGCAGGCCAACACCAAGACCGTGCTCATCAAGGACGGCGTGCCCACCTTCACACCCACCTCCATGCCCCGCGCGCTCAATGCCGAAGAGATCCCCGGCATCGTGCAGGACTACCGCCACGCCGCACGGAACGCCATTGCGTCGGGCTTTGACGGCGTGGAGATCCACGCGGCCAACGGCTACCTGATCGACCAGTTCCTCAAGACCGGTGCCAACCAGCGCACCGACGACTACGGCGGCAGCATTGCCAACCGCGCCCGTCTGCTGCTGGAAGTGACCCGCGCCATCGTCGAGGAAATCGGCG
Organism: Acidovorax sp. JMULE5; assembly: GCF_013376875.1. GTDB lineage: Bacteria > Pseudomonadota > Gammaproteobacteria > Burkholderiales > Burkholderiaceae_C > Acidovorax > Acidovorax facilis. The sequence continues at coordinate 3,665,328 of NZ_CP035951.1, read as the reverse complement.
GTGGCCGCACCGGCATCCGCCTGTCGCCCGTCACCCCCGCCAACGACATCGTGGACGCCGACCCACAACCCCTGTTCGACCACGTGGTGCGCCATCTGGGCCCGCTGGGCCTGGCCTACATCCACATCATCGAAGGCGCCACCGGCGGCCCGCGCGAGGTGGAAGGCCGCCCGTTTGACTACGCCGCTCTCAAGGCCGCCTACCGTGCGGCGGGTGGCAAGGGCGCGTGGATGGTCAACAACGCCTACACCCGCGAACTGGCCGATACCGCCCTGGCCCACGGTGCCGACATCGTGGCCTTTGGCCGCCCCTTCATCGCCAACCCCGACCTGGTGGCGCGCCTGAAAGCCAACGCACCGCTCAACGAGGTGAACCGGGCCACGCTGTACGGCGGTGGGGCGGAGGGGTACACGGACTATCCGGCGCTGAGCGCCTGAGTTCGCACCCAGCCCCGGCGGGGCGCGCTGGTGACAACTGGCGCTGAGCAAGCCAGCGGCCGCCGCGCAAGGGCCGCCCCGCCGCGCTGGCGGCGTCCCCCTTGAGGGGGAAGGCGCCGAAGGCGACTCAGGGGGGGCTTCCAAGCCCAATCGGGCTGGGCGCCCGCATCACGATCCGGGTGAACAACCGGTCGTATGCCGCATCGCGCGGCTTGCCCGGGGCCAGCGGGTTGGTGTTGCTGGCAAAGGCCGCATCAATGGCCACCCAATCACCGGGCTGCAGACACTCCTGCGCCGCAGGCAGGACCACGGTTTCCTCGGTGCGCATGTGCTCAAGGTAAAAGCGCACATAGCGCTGCAGCGCGTCGGCGAAGGCCTCGCGGCGGCCATCACCCATCAGCTCCCAGCCCAGCAGCAGGTGCTGCAGCTCCCGCACCGCTGCCTCGCCACCTTCGTGGTCGCGCTCCAGCTGCGCAATGGCCTCGGCGGCCTGGGGCGCGCGCTCGGCCACTTTGGGGAAAAGCCACTGCGACTCTTTGGGGTGGTGCTGCCGTTCGGGAAACTCGTCGATGTAGAACAGCATGGCCCGCATCACGTCAAAGAACGCGGCAGGCGCATCGCCCGGGCCCTGGTCCAGCATCAGGCGCAAGGAATGGAGCACCGCCGCAAGCGACGCATGCTCTTCGCGAATGGTCCGCAGGCTGATCGACGGCATGGTGCACTCCCCAGGGTGATACGGGGTTTCAAGATTGCCACGATGTGCGCCGACACCGCCTGACGCAGATCAAGAGATACAGGGGCCACCCACGCCCCCGGCCCCAAGACGCCTCGCGCGCCTGAGGCCAGGACGCCAGGACCATCGGGTCCGTCAACTGCGGCCCAGATACCCGATCCTCAAAGGCTGTTGCGCAACTGGATGATGGCGGCACCGACCGCGCTGGAGGCCTGCGAGAACGGGGTATTGCCCGCCAATGCCTGTTCGGCGTCCGCGTAGTTGCCCCGGTTGATGGTTTGGGCAATGGCGCCTGCCACTTCATGGAAATCGCGGTGCTTGTCCAGCAACGACTGGAAGGCAGGCAAGGCGCCATAAGACCCCTGTCCTTTCCCATGCAGCCAACGGCCCAGCTCGCAGCAGTCATCGCGCCTGATCGTGTCGGCATCAAGCTGCTGATGCTTCTTGGCGGCGTCGCGCAACTTGGTGCGCCACTGCGCATGGGCCTTGATGGCCGAATCAAGGTCAACACCCTGAACGGATGGAGCCGCCAGCGCCATGGATGTACCGTGCTGTAGGGCGACGGTCTGCCGCACGCCGACGGAATGCCGATCGTCGGCCAGATGGAACTGCTGCACCACCTGCGACAGCCGCGCGGCCTGCTCGCGCAGCGATTCGGCGGCGGCGGCAGACTCTTCCACCAGCGCCGCGTTCTGCTGCGTCATGCGGTCGATCTCGCCCACCGAGCCATTCACCTGGCCGATGCCGGCCGACTGCTCGGACGCCGCTGCCGTGATCTCGCCAATGATGTCGCCCACGCGCTGCACACTGCTCACGATGTCCTTCATGGCCGTGCCCGCTTCTTCCACGTGGCGCACGCCACCGTCCACGGCCGCCACGCTGTTCTGGATCAACCCCTTGATGTCGCTGGCTGCTGCGGCAGAGCGCTGCGCCAGGCTGCGCACTTCGCTGGCCACCACCGCAAAGCCCCGGCCCTGTTCCCCCGCGCGGGCGGCCTCGACGGCAGCGTTCAGCGCGAGGATGTTGGTCTGGAAGGCAATCGAGTCGATCAGGCCGATGATGTCGCCGATCTTGCGGCTGGAGGTGGAGATCTCGTGCATGCTGGCCACGGCCTGCTGCACCACGCCACCGCCGTGCGTGGCCATCTGCGAGGCCGAGGCCGCCAACTGGTTCGCCATCTGCGACGACGACGCCGTCTGCTGCACCGTGGCGGTCAGCTGCGACAGCGAAGACACGGCCTCCTGGGCGTTGCTGGCCGTTTGCTCGGTGCGCTGCGACAGGTCCTGGTTGCCGGTGGCAATCTCCTGGCTGGCCGTGGCGATGTTGCCGCTGGCATCGCGCACCTGCGCCACCAGCGCGCCCAGGCCCTGCTGCATGTCACGCAGCGCGCGCTGCAGGTCGGCCACTTCGTCCTTGCCCTCGGCCGCGATGTTCTGCGACAAGTCACCCCCCGCAATCGCCTGCGCCATCCTGCGTGCGTCTTCCAACGGGCGGCAGATGGAGTTCATGTTCATCAGCGTGGTAGGCACCACCACCACCACGGTGATCAGCACGGCCAGCACAAACAGCCACTTGGTCTGGTCAGACACCTCGCCCTGTTGCTCCACCGACTTGGCCACCTCGGCGCGCAGCACGGAATCAAGCTCGGCCATCAGCTTGTCGGCCTCGGCAAACTCGGCCACGGCCTTGCCGCTCATGCGGTTGGCAATCGTGGCCGTGTCGTAGCCGCTGGCCTCCAGCTGGCGCGCCACGTGCGCGAACAGCTCGCGGTAGCTGTCCAGGCGCTTGACGATATTGCGCACCACAGGGTTGTCCGCGTCTTCCTCGCCTTCCAGGAACTTGTTCGCAATCTTCTTGGCCTTGTCCTGGCTTTCCAGCCATTTGGCGTGCGCCGCTTTCACCGCCTCGGGCTTTTCGTAGCCAATGATCATGTCCTTCTCGAACTGGCGAATGGCGCCCATCTCGCCACGCAGCTCGGCCATGTAGCCCACTTCGGCAAACGAGCTAGCCATGAAATCCTCGCTCATGTTGTGGATGCGGAACATACCCAGCATGCCCGCGCCCCCCAGCAGCCCCAGCAGGCCCAGTACCACGCCAATGGCCCCCAGCATGCGCAAACGTATGGTGAACTGCCGCATGAGCGAGAAGAGATTCATGATCTGTCGTCCTTCATATATTGGTATGCCTGTGCGCCCGTCGCACCTCCCCCGAGGCCACGGATTCGCAACAAATCGTTGCAGTTTGCCAGACATCGATGACCGTGTTGTACGTATTTATCACATGCGCCACCGCTTGAGTAAGAGGGCATTCGCCATCACGCTCACCGAACTCAGCGCCATCGCAGCCCCCGCCACCACCGGGCTCAGAAAGCCCAGGGCCGCCAGCGGGATGCCCGCCACGTTGTATGCAAACGCCCAGAACAGGTTCTGCCGGATCTTCATCACCGTGCGGTGCGAAATATCCAGCGCCGCTGCCACCAGCATCGGGTCGCCCCGCATCAGCGTGATGCCCGCCGCGTGCATGGCCACGTCGGTCCCATTGCCCATGGCCATGCCCACATCCGCAGCCGCGAGGGCCGGGGCATCGTTAACGCCGTCGCCCACCATCGCCACTTGATGGCGCTTGCCATCAGGCCCTTGTTGCAATGCCACCACCTTCGCGGCCTTGTCACCCGGCAGCACCTCGGCCATCACCTCGCCCGCGTCGGGGTCCAGCCCCAGGCGCCGGGCCATGGCCTCGGCCGCGCCGCGGTTGTCACCCGAAATCATCACGGTGCGGATGCCACGCGCCTTCAGTGCCGCCAGCGCCTCACGTGCACCGGGCTTGGGTTCGTCACCAAAAGCCATCAGGGCACGAAGCGCCAACCCTTCCGTCACGCGCTGGGCCACAGCCGATACGGTGGCCCCCTCGTTCTGCAGCTCCTGTGCCCGCGCCGCCAGCGCACCCAGGTCCACCCCCAGCTCCTGCATCCAGCGCAGGCTGCCCACCAGGTAGCTCTGGCCGTCCACCTCGCCCTCGGTGCCGCGCCCAGGCACGGCGCGCACGTCCTGCGCGGTGGCCACGCTGATCTGCCGCTCGCCCGCAGCCGCCACCACGGCACGCGCCAGCGGGTGTTCGCTGCCGCTTTGCACCGCAGCCACCGCCGCCATCACGGCCGCATCGTCGAGGCCTGGCACTACCTCAAACGCTGTCAGCCGAGGCTGGCCCACGGTCAGCGTGCCAGTCTTGTCAAAAGCCACTACATCCACCTTGTGGGCCAACTCCAGCGCCTGCACATCCTTGATCAAAATGCCGTTCTTGGCCGCCACGCCCGTGCCCGCCATGATGGCCGCTGGCGTGGCCAATCCCAGCGCACAGGGGCAGGCAATCACCATCACGGCCACGGCGTGGATCAGCGCGGCCTCCATGCCCACGCCCATCCACAGCCAGCCCAGCAGCGTGACCACCGCCACCACCAGCACCACGGGCACAAACACGGCAGATACCTGGTCCACCAGCCGCTGGATGGGCGCCTTGGCCGCCTGCGCGTCTTCCACCAGCCGGATGATCTGGGCCAGCACCGTCTCGGCGCCCACGGCCGTCACCGCCATCACGATGCGGCCGTCGCCGTTGATCGAACCGCCCGTGAGCGCCGCGCCCACATCACGCGCCACGGGCAAGGGCTCGCCCGTCAGCATGGATTCATCCACCTGCGTGTGGCCCTCGTGCACTGTGCCGTCCACGGGGATGCGCTCCCCCGGCCGCACCACCAGCTGATCGCCCACCAGCACCTCGGCCACCGGCACATCCACCTCGCCCTGCTTGGTCAGCAAATGCACCACATCCGGCCGCAGCGCATGCAGCGCGCGGATAGCCGCCGTGGTCTGCCGCTTGGCGCGTGCCTCCAGCCACTTGCCCAGCAGCACCAGCGTGACCACCACGGCCGAGGCCTCAAAGTACAGATGCGGCACATGCCCCGGATGGTCAGTGGGGGCAGTGAGCCACAGCCACATCGACAAGCCCCAGCCCGCACTGGTGCCCAGCGCTACCAGCAAGTCCATGTTGCCCGACAGCGCCTTGGCCGCATGCCAGCCCGCCTTGTAAAACCGTGCCCCCAGGATGAACTGCACCGGCGTGGCCAGCACAAACTGCACCCAGGCGGGCAGCATCCAGTGCTGGCCAAACAGGTCGCCGATCATGGGCAGCACCAGCGGCGCCGACAGCAGCAGGCCAATGCCCACGGGTAAAAAGCCGGCCCAGGGTGACAAGTCCTCTGGAGCATCCTCCTGCCCCGCCGCACGCGGCTCGTAGCCCGCATTGCGCACCGCGCGGCGCAGCACTGCCTCCATGGCGGCGGCGTCGGCGCCAACCTGTGTGACAAAGGCAATGCGCGCAGACTCGGTCGCCAGGTTGACCGAGGCCTCCTGCACGCCCGGCACCTTGCGCAGCGCGCGCTCCACGCGGCCCACGCAGCTTGCGCAGGTCATGCCGGAAATGCCCAGGTCCAGCGAGTGAACGGACTCGGGCGCGGTGTTGGGGGTTGTGGTGATGGTGTTCATGGCGGGGATAGTGATCCTTGACGTGATGGCAAGGTCAAGCATTGATCTTGATCAACCCTCACACCATGAGTGTCTTGAACGGCGTTTGACTCTGCCACGATGTCAAGCTTCAACATTCGCCTCGGTCGCTTCAACGGCCGTTATATCCAACCCTACAAGGACACACCATGGCAACCACCACCACGACTTTCCAAGTGCAGGGCATGACCTGCGGCCACTGCGAACGCGCCGTCACCCAGGCCGTGCAGCAGGTAGACCCCGACGCCCAGGTCCGCATCGACCGCGCCAGCGGCAAGGTGGATGTGGACAGCACCGCCCCGCGCGAAGCCCTGGCCGCCGCCATTGCAGAAGAAGGCTACACCGTCGCGGCCTGAGCGCCGCGCCACCATGCACTCAGCGAGGGCCACACCATGATCACGCCCCACTCCACGCGGACCACGGCGGGCCAAGCCGCCAAAGGCAGTAAAGGCAGCACTGGCAGCACCGACACCAAGGCCGCTATGAAGCCCCGCGCTATCTCGTGGCCCGTGCCCATCGGCGTCGCTGCCCAGCGCGCGGGCATCTCGGCGCGCATGGTGCGGCACTACGAATCGCTGGGCCTCATCAGCGGCGTGGCCCGCACCGACAGCGGCTACCGCCAATACACAGAGGCCGACGTGCACGCCCTGCACTTCATCCGCCGCAGCCGCGACCTGGGTTTCTCGATGGAAGAAATCGCCGAGCTGCTGGGCCTGTGGCACGACCGCAGCCGCGCCAGCAGCCAGGTCAAGCGCATCGCGCAACAGCACATCGACGACCTGAGCGAACGCATTTCCCAGATGCAGGCCATGCAGCGCAGCCTGCAAACGCTGGTGTCGTGCTGCAAGGGCAACGACCGGCCAGACTGCCCCATCCTGGACGATCTGGCAGCGGGGCAGGCAGAACACCACGCACCCCGAGCCTCGCGCAAGACGCTATCAAATCAATAGCCACTTGCGCATGATCGGGTAGCGCTTGGGACACAAAGAGCTCCAAAACTGCCCACACTAGGCCCCGGCGGCTCCGCATGGCAGACTCTCAGGCGTTCCCACTGCCTGCTACTGCCTGCCTCATGCCCACCTCTGTCGCCCAGCTTCAACAATGGCTGCTTGAACCCGAAGGCCAACGCCTGGAATTCAAAGAGGCCAAGCAGCGCTACGACTTTGAAAAGCTGCTCAAGTACTGCGTGGCAATGGCTAACGAGGGCGGCGGCACCATCGTGCTGGGCGTGACGGACAAACGCCCACGGAGCATCGTGGGAACCCAGGCGTTTGACCCACCGGAACGGACTGAGGCTGGGCTACACCAGCGGCTGGGGCACCGCATTCCAGTGGAAGAGCTGCTGTTCCCGAAGGGCGCGTACTAATCGTTCACGTTCCACCACGCCTGCCGGGTACGGCGTGGGAGATCGATGGCCGCTATTTCAAGCGTGCGGGCGACGATCTGGCTGCTCTTAGTGGCCAGGAACTGCGAGAGATGTTCGCCGAAACGGGCCCTGACTTTTCAGCCCAGCCCTGTCCCGGTGCCACGCTGGCCGACCTGGAGCCGACGTCCATTGCACTGTTCCGGGAACGCTGGGCCCAAAAGAGCGGTGACACGCGCAGGCGCGAACTGAGCGACCTGCAAACGCTGCGCGATGCCGAACTGCTGGTGGACGGCGACCAAGTGAGCTACGCGGCGCTTATCCTGTTTGGCACGCGCACAGGACTCACGCGGTGGCTGGCGCAGGCCGAGTTGGTGTTTGAATACCGCTCTTCGGAATCCGCAGGCCCGGCGGCCGACCGCGAGGAATACCGCGCAGGCTTCTTCGCCTGGCAAGACGCACTGTGGAAAAAGATCAACCTGCGTAACGACCGGCAGAGTTACCAGGACGATTTCTTTCGCATGGACCTGCCCACCTTTGACGAGGTGCCTGTACGCGAGGCCATCCTGAACGCGGTGGCCCACCGCGACTACCGCCTGGGAGGCTCGGTCTTTGTGCGGCAATTTGCCAAGCGATTGGAGGTAGTGAGCCCCGGCGGCCTGCCGCCTGGCATCACGCCTGAGAACATCATCGACCAGCAATACCCGCGCAACCGCCGACTGGCCGAAGCCCTGGGGCGCTGCGGGCTAATCGAACGGTCCGGCCAGGGCTTGAACCTAATGATGGAAAGTGCTGTGCGTCAAGGCAAGCCCCTGCCCAGCTTTGCCGGCACCGCCGCGCACGAGGTGCGGCTGACGCTAGAGGGTGGCGTACGCAACCCGGCGTTTGTGCGGTTCATGGAGCGGCTAGGGGAGGAGACGCTGCGCAGCTTATCTACACTGGACTATTTGGCCCTGGAATGCCTGCAACAGGGTCGGCCCATGGCACCCCAGCTACAGGAACGATTGCCAGCCCTTGCGGAAGTGGGTGCCGTAGAAACTATTGGTAGGGGCAAGACCGCCAAATACATCCTGGCGGCCGCCTTGTATGCGTCGCTGGGCAGCAAAGGCACCTACACCCGGAAACGGGGCTTGGATCATGGAACCAACAAGGCTTTGCTGCTGCAGCATCTCAAAGACCAAGGTGAAGCCGGTGCGCCGTTGAGCGAGTTCAGACAAGTGCTGCCCTCCCTTCCCATGAAGGCCGTCCAAAAGCTCCTGGAGGAGTTGCGCAATGAAGGGGTGATCAATGTTCTCGGTCAGCGGCGCTGGGCCCGTTGGTATCTGTCAGATGCAGCCGTCTTTAAGCCAACTGGCAATACCTAGAGGTAAAGCAATGCTTTATGCCGCAGGATATTTCATATAAATCAACGACTTATAAAACCCAAACCAGCACTAAGAACACGGTAGCGGGTTAAACAACCTGTTTAAGCAAGCCCATCACAGGAAGCCGCTGACGCACCATGCAGCAAAGGCACGGCATTGACGACAACCTGTAATGCTGAGCTTGTCCAAGCGCAGCGTGAGGTTATAAAAAGCTCAACTTAGACGGGTGCGCAAGCATCAGGGATGCAAACGCAACGCCCTGCAAAACGCTATTAAATAGATAGCTATCAAGACATCCCCATCGCGCGGAAGAGGCCAAAAAACCTTGAGATCCTAGCCCCTGGGAGGCATCAGGCCTTGCCGGACCGAGCCGGGGTCTTGGCCTTGGCACCCCCCACCTTGCGCTGGGCGGCAGGGACAGGCACCACCTCCGGCACAGCAGCCTGGGCAGGCCGCCGCAACACCCCATCACACAAAGTCGCAATGCACTGCTGCGCCACCTGCTCGGCTGTGTACTCGCCGCCGGGCTGGTACCAGCGGCCGATCCAGCTCAGCGCACCCGCAATCACAAAGGCCGTAATCTTGGGGTCGCAGGGCTGGATCGAGCCCTCGGCCACGCCCTCGGCCACCAGGCGGCGGAACTCCTGGTCGATGGCGGACTTGAGGCGGCGCAGCTCTTTGCGGCTTTCGGGGGGCACCTGCTCGTCGCCCACGCGGATCAGACACATGCCGAAGTCCATGGTGACGATGCGCGCATACACCTGCATGCAAGTCATGAGCTGGTCGATGGCCTTGCCACCTGCGGCGCGTGAAGCGGCTATGCCTTCGAGCATCATCTGAAGCCCCTTGCTCACGCACTGCAACAGGATCTCGTCCTTGTTCTTCACGTAGTAGTACAGCGTGGGCTTGGTCACGTTCAAGCGCGCCGCAATGTCGTCGAGCGAGGTGGCATGAAAGCCGCGCTCATTGAACAACTGCGCCGCGGCCTGCAGCACGGCGTTGCGCTTGGCCTCGCGCTGTCGTTCGCGGTGCGACACAGGAGCCCAGGGCGAAGCTGCGGCGTCGGGCGCGTCTTCGGGCCCGGGTGCCGGGGCTGCGGATGAGGGCTTGGAGGCCGCGCGCTGGGAGCTGCTGCCGCTGCTCGTGCTGCTTTTGCTGCTGCGTCGGGTCGATGCCGCTTTGGCCTGGGGCATGGGGGGCGATTCCTCGGGAAAGTACGGATGCTGAACGGGGTGGCGGCTTCCAAAATCTACTCACGAGTAAACAGTTTACGCACAAGTAGGAAATTTCTGCAGGGTCTGCAAGAAATTTCTGTTCAGAAGCTGCGAACAACCCGTATTAGAAAGCCAATGGAGACAACCCCTTCCGGCCCCGCTGCTGCCATGCCCCTGCTGCAGGTGCAGGGCGTGACCCTGGCGTTCGGTGGCGTGAAGGCGCTGACCGGCGTAGGCTTTGACGTGCAGCCCGGCTCCATCACCGCCGTCATCGGCCCCAATGGTGCGGGTAAGACCTCGCTGTTCAACACCATCTCAGGCTTTTACCGGCCCAGCCAGGGCTCCATCCGCTTTCAGGGGCAGGACATCACCCGCGTGCCCGCACCGCAGCGCGCCAAGCTCGGCCTGGGCCGCAGCTTTCAGAACATTGCGCTGTTTCGGGGCATGACCGTGCTCGACAACATCAAGCTGGGCCGCCACGCGCACCTCAAAACCAACGTGCTCGACGCGCTGCTGTACTTCGGCCGCGCGCGCCGCGAAGAGGCCGAGCTGCGCCGAGACATCGAAGAACGCATCATCGACTTCCTCGAAATCGACCACATCCGCCACGCACCCGTCTCGGCCCTGCCCTACGGCTTGCAAAAACGCGTGGAGATGGCCCGGGCCCTCGCCATGCAGCCACAGATCCTGATGCTGGACGAGCCCGTGGCGGGCATGAACCGCGAAGAGACCGAAGACATGGCGCGCTTCATCCTCGACGTGCGCGAGGAGTGGGGCGTGACGGTGCTGATGGTGGAGCACGACATGGGCATGGTGATGGACCTGTCGGACCACGTGGTGGTGCTCAACTTCGGCCAGGTCATCGCACAGGGCACACCCGCTGCCGTGCAGGCGGACCCCGAGGTGATTCGTGCCTACCTGGGCGCTGGCGATGTGGGCGACCTGCGCGCCAAGCTGCGGGCCAGCAGCCACTCCACCACCCCGCAGGGAGCCGCATGATGGACTGGGCCTACCTGTTTGAAATCAGCCTCACGGGCATCGCGAGCGGCGGGCTGTACGCGCTCGCTGCGCTGGCCTTCGTGATGGTTTACAAGGCCACGCGCGTCGTGAACATCGCCATTGGCGAGCTGCTCATGGTGGGTGCGTACCTGTTCTTCACCTTTGCCGCCACGTTTGCGCTGCCGCTGTGGCTGGCCATTCCGGCCGCCGTGCTGGGCACGGGCCTGCTGGGTGCCGTGATCGAGCGCACGATGATCCGCCCGCTGCTGGGCGAGCCACCCATCTCCGTCTTCATGGTCACCGTGGGCCTGGCCTCGGTGCTCGTGGGCCTGGTCGAGATGATCTGGACCGCCGACCAGCGCCGCCTGCCCGACTTCATGCCCAGCCAGCCCATCATGGTGGGTGACGCGTTCCTCGCGCCCAAGGTGTTTTGGGGCGCGGTGATTGCCATCGTGTTCATCGCGGCGGTGCTGGTGGTGTTCCGCTTCTGGCGCGGTGGCGTGGCCCTGCGCGCCACGGCCAGCGACCAGGCGGCGGCGTACTCGGTGGGCATCAACGTGCCGCGTGTGTTCTCGCTCGCCTGGGTGGCGTCGGCCATGCTCGCGGCCATCTCCGGGATCATCGTCGGCTCGATTGGTGGCATCTCATCGAGCATGGGCGTGTTCGGCCTGTCGGTGCTGGTGGTCGTCATCGTGGGCGGGCTCGACAGCGTGCTGGGCGCGCTCGTCGGCGGCATTCTCATTGGCCTCATCGAGGCGCTGGCCGGGGCCTACCTGGGCGGCGAATACAAGCTGCTGGCCACCTTCATCGTGCTGGTCGCGGTGCTTCTCGTCCGTCCCTACGGCCTGTTCGGCACGCACGAGATCGAAAGGCTCTAGAGCATGCGCATCGGAACCCTCAAGGAAACCTACATCGCCGACGCGGCGCTGTTCGACTCGCGCACGCAAAAAGTGTGGCTGGCCGTGGGCGCCGCGCTGCTGGTGCTGTTCCCGTTCATGGCCAGCGACTACTGGCTGTACCTGGCCTGCCTGGTCAGCATCAACGTGGCCAGCGCCACGGGGCTCAACATCCTCACGGGCTACACGGGGCTGGTCAGCCTAGGGCAGGCAGCCTTCATGGGCCTGGGCGCCTACACCGTGGCCGTGATGGAAACCAAGGTGGGCACGCCGTTCATCCTGAACCTGCTGGCCGGGGGCTTTGTGGCGATGCTAGGTGGCATCGTGGTGGGTATCCCATCGCTGCGCGTCAAAGGGCTGTACCTGGCGATTGCCACCATTGCCGCATCGTTCATTGCGCACTTCATCTTTGCCAACTGGAAATTCACTGGTGGCACCGGGGGCCTGAGCGTGCCGCCTGCCAAGCTGTTCGGCATGGCGCTCGACACCTCGTTCCGCCTGTATTGGCTGATCGTGCCCGTCACCCTCCTCATGCTGCTGGGTGCGGCCAACCTGTTTCGCACCCGCGTCGGTCGCGCTTTCATCGCCATCCGCGACCGCGACATCTCGGCCGAGGTGCTGGGCATTCCGCTGCTGCGCTACAAGCTGCTGTCGTTTGGCCTGTCGTCGTTTTATGCCGGTGTGGCGGGTGGCCTGTGGGCCTACTTCTTTCGGGTGGTCACGCCCGAGAGTTTTCCGCTGCTCATGTCCATCTTCTTCCTGGCGGCCATCATCGTGGGCGGCATGGGCTCCATCCTGGGCGGCATCCTGGGTGCGGTGTTCATGACCATGGTGCCCGAGCTGCTCAAGCTCGTCGTGGGCCTGCTGCCCGGCGGCACGGAACTCACGGTGTTCCTCTCGCCCGTGCGCACCGTCATTTTTGGTCTGCTCATCATCGGTTTTCTCGTCTTCGAGCCCCATGGCCTGGCCGAAGTGTGGCGGCGCGTCCGTCGTTTCTTCCATCTCTGGCCTTTCAGAAACTAAACCACCAGGAGACACGCATGCACAAGACCCTCACCTCACCACGCCGCCGCACACTGCTGGCCGCCGCTGGCGCCGCCGCACTCACCAGCCCGCTGTCGGTGCTGGCGCAGTCAGGCGAAGACATCGTGATTGGCGGCTCCATCCCGCTCACCGGCGTGTTCGCGTTTGCGGGCGTGGGCATCAACGCAGGCATTGGCGACTACGTGAAGATGGTCAACGACGCGGGCGGCATCAAGGGCCGCAAGCTCAAGTACGTGCCCGAGGACACGGGCTACAAAGTCGATGTGTCAGTGGCTGCGTTCAAGAAGATCACCAGTCAGAACAAGGTCAACCTGTACTACGGCGACTCCACCGGCTTCTCCAAGACCATCAACCCCGAGCTGGACCGCAACGGCAACATCCTGATGGCGGGCGCGTCGTTTGCCACCGAACTCAACGACCCCAAGAAGTACCCCAACCAGTTCCTTGTGGGCCCCGACTACACCGAAATGTTCGGCATCCTGCTCAAGCACATCGCCAAGGAAAAGCCCGGTGCCAAGGTGGCCTTCGTGTACTCCGATTCGGAATTCGGCCGCGACCCCATCGAGTCCAGCGAAGCCATGGCCAAGCAGTTGGGCCTGTCGGTGCCCATCAAGATCATGACGCCCGCTGGCAGCGTGGATGTGTCCACCGAAGTCATCAAGCTGCGCCGCGCAGCCCCGGACTACACCATCTTCCACGGCTACATCCTCGCGCCCATTCCCGAGTTCATCACCCAGGGCAAGCAGCAGGGCATGACCAGCAAGTGGATGGGCACCTTCTGGACCATGGACAGCTCTACCGTGATGAAGATGGGCCCGGACGGCGACGGTTTCATGGGTGTGATGCCTTATCGCTACTACTACGACACCGAGAAGGCGCCCATGCTGGAGAAGATCCGCGCGCTGCGGCCGGAGTACCAGAGCACGGCCTACATCCAGGGCTTCCTCGCCGCCATGTTGTTCACCGAGGCGGCCAAGCGCACGCTGGATGCGGGCAAGCCGCTCGATGGCAAAAACCTCAAGGCCGCGCTCAACAGCATCAAGGACTTCGACACGGGCGGGTTGATCGGCGTGCCAATCACCATCAGCGGCAACTCGATTCCCGTGGGCCGCGTGTACCGCGCCGACATGAAGGCACAAAAAATGGTCGCCGCCTCCGACTGGATCAAGCTCTGACCTTGCCTTTGCCATGACCCCGCATGCCCCGGCCAACGTCCTCGAAGTCAACAACATCGAGGTCATCTACAACAAGGTGGTGCAGGCCCTGCGCGGTCTGTCGCTAGCCGTGCCGCGCGGGGAAATCGTGGCGCTGCTGGGCAGCAACGGGGCGGGCAAAAGCACCACGCTCAAGGCCATCTCGGGCCTGCTGGCGCTGGAGGATGGTGTGGTTGAAAGCGGCAGCATCCACTTCAACGGCCAGCCCACAGCAGCGCTCGCGCCGCAGCAGTTGGTGCGAAATGGCCTGAGCCACGTGATGGAAGGTCGCCGCGTGTTTGAAGACCTCACGGTCGAAGAAAACCTGGTGGCCGCCACCTATGCGCTCACCGGCCGCAAAGATGCGACGCCCGACTTTGACCTGGTCTACAGCTACTTCCCGCGCCTGCACGAGCGGCGCAAAGGTTTGGCCGGCTATCTGTCAGGCGGTGAGCAGCAGATGCTGGCCATCGGCCGTGCGCTCATCGCCCAGCCCCAGCTCATCCTGCTCGATGAACCCTCGCTGGGTCTCAGCCCCAAGCTCGTCGAAGACATCTTCACCATCATCGCGCGCATCAACGCCGAGCGTGGCACCAGCATGCTGCTGGTGGAGCAGAACGCCACCGTGGCCCTGGCCGTGGCGCACCGGGGCTACATCATGGAGAACGGCAAGATCGTGATCGACGGCACGGCCGAACGCCTGGCCAACGACCCCGATGTGCGCGAGTTCTACCTGGGCATGGGTGGTGGCGGCGAGGCGAAAAGCTTCAAGGACATCAAGCATTACAAGCGTCGCAAACGCTGGCTGTCATGAGCACACTTCCCGAACTCACCCTGCCCCAGATGCTGCGCGAGCGCGCACGCACTGATGCGCAGCGCATCGCCATCCGGCAAAAGGACTTCGGCATCTGGAAGCCCTTCACCTGGACGCAGTACCACCAGCGCGCCAGCCACTTCGGCATGGGCCTGCGGGCACTGGGCCTGCCTGCGGGCGGGCATGTGGGCGTGATCTCCGAGAACCGCATCGAATGGGTGCTGGCCCAGATGGGCGCAGGCTTGGTGGGCGCGGTGACCGTGGGCGTGTACCCCACCAGCCCCACCAACGAGGTGGCCTATGTGGTGGGCCATGCCGACATCGAGATCATGGTCTGCGAAGACCAGGAGCAGACCGACAAGCTGCTGGCCGCGCTGCCCGATCTGCCACGTCTGAAAAAAATCGTGGTCATGGAGACCAAGGGCCTGCGCAGCTTTGCGCCCGAGGTGCGGCAGTTCATCACCACCTTTGACGAGGTCGAGCAGCTGGGCGCAGCGTCGGGCCAACAAGCCATCATCGACGAAGCCCTCGCACGCCAGCGGCTCGACGATGTGGGCCTGATGATCTACACCTCGGGCTCCACCGGCAAGCCCAAGGGCGCGATGATTTCGTACCGCAACATCCGGGGCGTGGTGCCTGGCATCGTGGACCGGCTGGAGCTGACGCGCGAGACCACGCACCTGTCGTACCTGCCGCTGTGCCACGTGGCCGAGCAGATGCTGACCAGCTTTGTGCCCGTGTACATCGGCTCGCAGGTGAACTTTGGCGAGTCCATCCGCACCGTGCAGGAAGACCTGCGCGAGGTCGCTCCCACCATGTTCCTGGGCGTGCCGCGCATCTGGGAAAAGCTGCACGCGGCCATCCACATCAAGCTGCAGGAAACGGGTGGCCTGCGCCGCGCGCTGTTCCACAAGGCCTACAACGCCTGCAAGCCGCTGGCCGAAAAGCCGCGCAGTGCCTGGAGCGCTGCCGACAAGCTGACCTTTGCCGCCAGCTACTGGCTGGTGTTCCGTGCGCTGCAGAACTTCATCGGCCTGCGCAATGCCCATGTGGCGCTCACCGGCGCCGCGCCCATTCCGCCCGACGTGGTGCGCTTCTTCCGCGTGCTCGGCGTGCCGCTCATCGAGGTGTATGGCCTGACCGAATCCACCGGCATGGTCACGGGCCACCGGTTGGACCATGTGGTGGTGGGCACCGTGGGCGTGCCCACGCTGGGCGCGGAGCACCGCATTGCCGACAACGGAGAGCTACAGATCAAAGGCGACATGGTGTTCGCGGGCTACTACAAGAACCCCGAGGCCACGGCCAGCAGCATCATCGACGGCTGGCTGCACACCGGCGACGTGGTGCGCGAATCGCAAGGCCAGATCCAGATCGTGGACCGCCTCAAGGACATCATGATCACGGCCGGCGGCAAGAACCTCACGCCGTCCGAGATCGAGAACACGATGAAGGGCAGCCCCTTCATCAAGGAATGCATCATCGTGGCCGAGGCGCGCAAGTTCGTCGGCGCGCTGGTGATGATCGACTACGAGACCGTGGGCAAGTGGGCCGAGGCGCGGCGCATTCCGTTCACGCACTTTCGCTCGCTGGTGGAGCACCCCGAGGTGCGTGTCCTCATCGATGCGGAAATCAACCAGGGCAACCAGCGCCTCGCGCAGGTATCGCAGATCCGCAAGTTCCACCTGCTCACCAAGGAGCTGGACCACGACGACGGCGAGGTGACCGCAACCATGAAGGTGCGCCGCTCCAGCATCTACAAGACCTATGCGGCCGAGATCGAGGCGCTGTACCGCTAGCGCTGGGCTTACCACTTGTCGCGTAGATTACTATCAAAACAGGAGCTATCAGCGCTTATCCATCAAGCGCTAGAGGCCAATTTGACATGAAAACCACCGCCGCCGACCCTACCGCCCCCCTGCTGCTGGAGCGCGACGGCGCCATCGCCACGCTGCGTTTCAACCGGCCCGATGCGCTCAACGCCATCGACGTTCCCATGGCCAACGCCGTCCTCGCCGCCGTGCAGACCGTTGCCGCCGACCCTGCCGTGCGCGCCGTGGTGTTGTGTGGCAACGGCCGGGGTTTCGTGGCCGGTGGCGACCTGGCCACGCTGCGCGCCGACCCGGTGCAGGGTGCCATCGACATTCTCACGCCACTCAACGCAGCACTGCTCCTGTTGGCGCAGATGAACGCGCCCGTCGTTGCGCAAGTGCACGGTGTGGCCGCTGGCGCGGGCCTGAGCCTGCTGCTCATGGCCGACTACGTGATCGCCGCCGAAGGCACACGCCTGAACCTGGCCTACATCAACCTGGGCACCAGCTGCGACGTGGGCGCCTCGTGGGCGCTCCCACGCACCGTGGGCCTGCGCAAGGCGCTGGAGATCGCGCTGCTGGGCGAAGCCTTCACCGCCGACGACGCGCTGCGCCTGGGCCTCATCAACCGCGTCGTGCCTGCCGCCGAACTGGACAGTGCCACCACCACCCTGGCCCAGCGCCTGGCCGCCGGACCTACCGTGGCCTACGGCGCGATGAAGCGCCTCATGCGCGCATCGATGGACCGCACTCTGCCCGAACAACTGGCGGCCGAAAAAGACGCCTTTGTGCATTGCGCGGGCACCGACGACTTCCGTGCGGGGGTGGAGGCTTTTCACCAACGCCAAAGCGCGCAATTTGTGGGCCGCTGATGGCCCATCGCCACGGCGGCGCCCCCTTCTTTCATGGCCTCTGCCGTAACACGTCACCGCGCGCCGCCATCAACACCATCGCTGGAACACTGAGTTGTCAGTCGGCCCATTGATCCAACCGTTCTCGGACCACTACAGTAGAGCTTGCCCCACGATCTCCTGCAGCCCCAGCACATGACGCCCCCTGCCTTTGTGCACCTTCCCGAACTTCAAGGACGGCTCATCCCCGCCCACGCCTGCGGACTGCGGTTGACCGACGAGGTCCTGGCGGAATGGGACGCGCAGGCGCGCAGCCAGGGCCTGCCCATCGATTGGCGCCTGCCCGACGGTGACGTCGAGCGCTCGCGCCGCCAGGTGCTGGCGGGCGTGTCCGAACGCCGGGACGACCTGTGGGTGTTTGCATATGGCTCGCTGATGTGGAACCCCGGCCTGGAGTTTGCCGAAGTCCGCAGGGCGCACCTGCCGGGATTCGCCCGGCGCTTTGCGCTGAGCACCACCATCGGCCGGGGCACACCGGATTGCCCCGGCCTCGTGCTCACGCTGCAGCGCGACGCAACGCAGTCTTGCGACGGGCTGGTGTTCCGCATTCCGGCCTGTGCGGTTGAAGAGGAGTCACGCCTGCTCTGGCGCCGCGAGATGATCACCGGCGCCTACAGCCCCACCCTGCTGCCGTTGGAGACGCCACAGGGTGCTGTCAACCAGGCGCTGGTGCTGACAGCCAATACAGCCCATCCACACTACCGGGGCGACCTGTCCATGCAGGCCACCGCCGCCACCATAGCCAGCGCCTGTGGCCGCATCGGCAGCAACCGCGAATACCTCGATCAGCTGGTCACGCAATTCGGCGTGCTGGGCATCGTAGACCCCTATGTGCATGCACTGGCGGAGATGGTGCAGACGGCCTGCTGAACGGGCTTCCGAGCAGGTGGTGGCGCACTACCTACCCGTGCCGGTGTAGCGCAGCACATGATCAAGGTATCCCTGTTGTTCATGGAACAATGGAATGGAAATCCCTCTTGTTGCCAGCGCTTCGACCGCCCAGCGAGGGGCGCATTTTGTGAATCCAGGCCGCCCAACGCCTCCTACGGAATCTTTCTTCCAGCGCTTTCATGAAAAAAATTCTCCGCATTGCCGCCGTTCTTGTTTCGCTGGTTGCGCTGGCCAGCCAAGCAGCCCCACCTCCACCCGCTCCCGTCTCCAGCATCATCGTCATGCCCTGGGATCTGAATCAGAACCAGAACCTGCCCCGCGAACTCAAGGCCCAGGGCTTCAGCCACGCCACCGTCTATCTCAACTGGTCCGATATCGAAAGTCGCAAGGGCCAGTACGAATTTGCCCAGTACCACCGCCATCTGGATGCCATCGTCAACGGCGGCCTGTCGCTGCTGCTGGTCATTGACATGGGTGGACGCCCCTACAAGGACGAGACGGGCCAGCTCGTGCCCAACATGTCCACCGTGCCGCAATGGATCACCACGGCACATCCAGACATGGCGATGCGCAATTTCTCGGGCGACCCCAGCTGGCAGCCCGACTTCACCGATGCGTCGATCAGGAAGTATGCAGACCCATTCATTGCACAGACGGTCGATCACTTCTCCAAGCGCTACCCCGGCAAGGTCCTGGGCTACGCCATCGGACTGCAGGAAGAGCACGAAATCAAGTACGGGCAGATGGGCTACCAGTGGCGGGACTACAAAGAGTCCACCCAGGATGCGTTTGCCAAAAAGTACAACGCCAAACAGCCCATCATCAACTACAACAACCACATCGCAGCAGGTGTTCCTAAAGCAGAGCCCCTGCTGCACGCCCACAAGGAATTCCGGGAAACCCGGCTCCAGGAAGCCACCTGCGCCTACGCCAATGTGATCCGGAGCAAGGGGGCAGAGGCGATTGGCTACTTTGCAGAAACCTTTACCTCCCACGACGCCATCTACGCCACGGGTGTCGTCGAAAAGCTGGCCCCGTGCATTGACATCGCAGTCATCGACTTCAATTTCTACGATGGCTATGGGCTGGTGGCAGACCCCGATGTGTTGCCCACGCTGGCCAACTACATGGGTTCACTGGGCTACAAGAAAGTCATGGTGGGCGCATATGGTGAGCGGTGGGAAGCAGCCAAGAAGACGCCAGAGCTGATCCCCGTCATCCAGCAGGCGGTGGCCCAGTCGCTGGCCCAGCCCCATGTGATGGGCTACGAGATCGGAGGCTTCCACCACCAGGCAGGTGGGGGGCCGCTGGCTGGCCTGCAGCTGAACAAGCTTCACGCCCGCATTGCCAAGCCGGGCCCCGCCGTCACAGCGGGCACGGAACGCCGGGTCAGAATTGGCATCCTGGGCTCCACCACCAACTTCCACGTGTGGCACGGTGAGAAAAGCGCGGGCAGAAACACCCACCGCGATGCGCTGTTCGCGTCCTACAAGATTCTGAGCAGCGAGCCCGGCATGCAGGTCCATGTCATCGGCGAAAAGAACCTTCTCGCGGACGACCCCATCATCGGGCAGCTGGACGCCATCCTGGTGCCCCACCAGGCCGCCATGCCCCAGAGCATCAAGGCCAAGCTAACCACCTACTGGAAAAACGGCGGGGCACTGATTCAGGACATGCGCCTGGGTGAATTTGACGAAAACGGCAAGCCCACCTTTGACTGGATGCATGAGGTGTTTGGCATTGCCAATATTGAGTGGAAGAAGAACGGCGGCATCTTTCTCATCGACGGGAAGATCTACCGGCTCAAGCCTTCCAAGCAGGTGTATGCGGGGTACGCGTCCATCGTTCCCCGCCCCGGCTACCAGGTGCGGGCGACTGAACTCTTGCAAAAAGACCAGGGAATCATGGTGAGCGGCCAGCGCACTTTGGTCTTTGGTTTCATGCCCCAGCTCATTGAAGACTCGACCCAGGAGTCCTGGCAAAAACTGTTTGTGCGCGCAATCTCCCAGGTCGCGTCGCAGCGGCCAGCTCGCACAGTTTCTGAAGCGCGCCCAGCGCCTTGAGGCAACGCCGATTAGGGCCTCCAGGAGCGACCCACGGGCCGTGACGGAATGCAAGAAAGCGTACCCGCGCCCGCGTTGCCGTTAGCGCCTGGTGAGGGAGTCGGAACACCAGCGGCTCAATTCGCCAACACATCCTCGATTTTGCGGGCCAGGGCCGCCGCCATGAGCTGGCTGCCTGCCGTGGTGAAATGGCCCGAATCGATGTACATCTGAACGCCATTGCGGTTGACGTAGCAGGACTGGGCGTCGCATAGCTCATCGAATGTGTTGAACAACGTGACTCCGTCGATCTGCGCCGCCACCCGCTCCAGCATAGCCTCGTAGTCTTGCCGTTCGGCCTCCACCTCTTGCCTGGAGCGCACACACTCCGCAGGGCGCCGGCGCAAAACGGGCCGTACCCCCTCCGCGCAGCCTGTCACGTTGAGCAGTGGAGACTGGATGGGAATGGTTTTGACCAGCACAACCTTCTTGTGCTTGGCCCGCAAGCGCTGCAGCGTGCGCTGCAGTCCCCGCTCGTACGCCTGCGCGGACGTCTCGGTGTGCCCGGCACCACCGATGCTGCGCAGGCTGTTGCCTGTGAAGTAAATGCTGTACACGTTGGACAACACCACCAAACGAACCTCCGGGTCCGCCTCGATGCGGCGCAGCGCCGCCTCAGTCATTTCGGGTGTCCCCACGTGCTCGGGGTGCGGCACAAAGCCACTGCGGTACCTGACCCCGTCAAGGTAAGGCCACCCCGGGGTGGCGGCTACGTCCAGCCGGTCTCCATACAGCAGCGAAAGGCCATAGACCAAATGCCCGGCGTTACTGTCTCCTACCAACGCGATCCGGCCCTGGCTTTGGATCGTCGACTTGTCATACGCAGGCAGCGCCGCGTTGACAAAAGGCGCTGCGGTCAGCGAAACCTTGCCCACGCTGGCCATCCAGGCCACCGCACCGGTGACTGCCATCAGGCCCAATAGCACCATGGCCAGCACATTCTTTCGGGCTACGCGCGTGGCCAGCGGCTTTTCCATGGCATGGTAGGTCAGCATCGCCAGAAGCACGGAAGCCAAGACCGCCAGATTGCGATGGGAAGACGACCATTGACCATCGCCCAGCAGACGTACAGAAACCAGCAGCGGCCAGTGCCACAGGTACAGCGGAAAACTGATCCTGCCAATGTAGACCACCATCGGGTGCGAAAGCACCCTGCGGTTGAATGACGCCTGAGGCCCCGCCAAGATCAGCATTGCAGCAGCCACGATGACCGGTACCACATAAAAGCCGGGAAACGCGTCGGATTCCATGAACGACAGTTGTGTGGCCACCAGCAAGCCCATGCCGGACCAACCCAAAATGTTGCGAAAAGCGCGCCCGTCGGGGCTCTCTACCCCGTTCTCTACCGCCGGTGCGCGCAGCCACGCAATGCACGCCACACATCCGCCCGCAGCCAGTTCCCACACCCGCCCAAACGGCAGATAAAAACCGGCCGCTTGGTTCTTGCTGGTGAGCACGAGATTGACCACCAGCGAAGCAAACACCACGACCAGCGAGACATTCACCACGGACCGCCGGGTGCGGTGTGCCCATAGCAATAGGACGGGCCACAGCAAATAGAACTGCTCTTCAACTCCCAGCGACCACAGGTGCAGCAGCGGCTTGAGCTTGCTGGCCACGTCCCAATAGCCCGACTCCCAATAAAAATGAACATTGGCCAAAAACAAGACGCTGAACAGCGCCGCCTTGCCCGTTTGCTGGTATTCACCGGCATACATCAGCGCCGGGCCTGCGACCAGGCACACTAAAAATACCAAGAACAGCGCGGGAAAAATTCGGTTGATCCGCCGGACATAGAAATCCCGAATGGAAAACTGGCCTTGGGCAATCTCTCGACGCAATATCGATGTGATGAGGTAGCCGGAAATCACGAAGAACAGGTCTACCCCCACATACCCATTGGGGAGGCTGGCTGGCGATGCATGGACCGCCAGAACCATCAACACGGCGATCGCACGCAGGCCATCGATATCAGGTCGGTATTCAATTTTTGTATGCAATTTCACTGAACACCGCATTCCAAAGGAAAAACTCAGAAACTATACGTTAAATGTCGCATCCCGGACGATTGCATAGACTCCAAACGCTATCCACTCTTCATGGCGCGAGCGGTTCTAAAGGAGTTGATAGAGTCCTTGCAATCCACCCAGGGAGTGAAGCCATGTTGATAGCCCTGCACAAGAACGCCCGCACCACGCCCGCCGTGCGTGCCGAGATCGCAGCCAGCGATGAACCAGCCAGCGTCCTGGCCCAGCGCTTTGGGATCACTGAGCAGACGGTCTACAAGTGGAAGAAGCGTTCCGTCTTTGCAGACCGCTCTCACACTGCCCACCACCTGCAGACCGTGCTCACGCCAGCACAAGAAACAGTGGTGGTTCACTTGCGGCGTACCTTGCTGTTGCCTTTGGATGACCTGCTGGCCGTGACACGGGAGTTCATCTGTCCCCATGTCTCGCGCTCCGGGCTGGATAGGTGCTTGCGCCGCCATGGAGCGGGCAACCTCAATGCTCTAAAGCCCCAGCAGCCTGCGCTGGCCTACAAGGCCTTCAAGAGCTACGAGCCAGGCTACGTGCACATGGATGTGAAGTACCTGCCCCAGATGCAGGATGAGAGCAGCCGGCGCTACCTGTTCGTGGCCATCGACAGGGCCACGCGATGGGTGTTCGTGCAGTTCAAGGCCAACAAGACAGCTGCCAGTGCACAGGCCTTCCTCAAGGCGTTGCACAAGGCCTGTCCGATCAGGATCAACAAGCTGTTGACCGACAACGGCAAAGAGTTCACGGACCGTCTGTTTGCCAGCCGGGAACGCGAACCCAGCGGCAACCATGAATTCGATCAACTGTGCCAGGAGTTAGGCATCGAGCACCGACTGACCAAGCCCAGAACACCCAGAACCAACGGCATGGTGGAGCGATTTAACGGCCGCATTGCGGACGTTCTGAAGACCCACCGATTCAACAGCCGCGAAGACATGGAGCAGACCTTGTTGCGCTATGTGGCGTTGTACAACCACCAGCTACCGCAGTCAGCGCTCAAGAGCAGTACGCCGATGCAGGCGATGAAAGAGTGGTACCAGACCCACCCGCACCTGTTTCTCAAGCGACCATATGATCGTCCGGGATGCGACAGTTAAATAATTTAACACAGGAACTTCAAGCACTACCGATCACCATTTTCTTTTTCTCTCTTCTCTTGGCCATATTCATAAATGGCTGCTCAACAAATTTATAACTCAAATAGGAAACAACGATCGTCACGAAAAATGCCAACACCATCTGCAAATAATTGTTTATGAGGAAATTTTTTGACAGAACAAGAATTGGATAATGAACAAGATAGAACGAATAAGAAATATCCGAAAGCATTTTCACAAATTTCGTATTCTCGTACTCTGAATCTTTCAAAATCAAGAAAAGAGAAGAAATTCCCAAGCCGGTGACAAAGATGGGGGTGGATACAACGGGCTCCCACGCTTTGTACAGCAAAATGGTGGTGATAAAAATTGACAGCAAGGCAGCCTTGTCATACTTCGGATTTTTTACTGCTATCCACGCACCAAAAAGAAAGAAGGGCAATTGCGATATTGCGTTGTTCTGGACAAAAAAATAGATATATATTCCTTCGAGTTTTTTTACCAGCGGATGAAAGTTCATTCCGCCATAAACCCAGAAACAAGCCAAGCCGACAAACACTATGGTAATTTTGGAAGGGCTTTTGACAAAACGAGTGGCAATGAGAAATGCAACGACATACCAGACCATCTCAATGGTAAGGGTCCAGCTCACGCTCAGAGGGTTGTACTTCAGATAGGCATCTGGGAAAAAATGCTGAAGAAAGAGCAGATGGATCAGGAGGCTCTTGACATCGATAGAATTCAACTGGAACTGCTTGAAAACGATCAAGAATACAAAAAACCATAAAATATACGCAGGGTATATTCTCAGCACCCGATGCCGTATGTAGTCAGCGGCAGAGTACCGAAGCGCACTCTGAATGATTAAATACCCGCTGATAACGAAAAATATCTGCACTCCCATCCATCCGCCAGAAATTCCAAAGTAGGGAATACTGAGAATATTCAAGGAGTGCAGGTGATTCGTGA
Organism: Acidovorax sp. JMULE5; assembly: GCF_013376875.1. Classification (GTDB taxonomy): domain Bacteria; phylum Pseudomonadota; class Gammaproteobacteria; order Burkholderiales; family Burkholderiaceae_C; genus Acidovorax; species Acidovorax facilis. The sequence continues at coordinate 3,640,898 of NZ_CP035951.1, read as the reverse complement.
ACACCAGTACCACAGCCGCCGCCCTCAGCGTCTCGATGGAATGGTTTTTGGATGCAGGGATCGCTTGGTTCATCAGTTTTCTATCTCAAACGGATGGATTGGAGGCGGCGCCCATTCGCGCCCCGTTGCCATCAAAAAGGCGCCGTGTCCGCGTCCGTATCGACCGGCGCTTGTGCCGGCCCGGTCACGATCCCCTGGGCACTGCCTTTGCGAGCCGATGGGGAGGCTCCGGTGGAATCCATGCCCGTCGCAGGGCGACGGTGATCCGTCACTTCACCGGACGCCGCAGCCACCCCACCCTCGGCCTCGCCCCCCAGCGCTTCGATCAGATCGGGGATCAGCTTGACCAGCTCGCCGGTGGCAATCGCCACATCGGTATCAAAACCACCGTCATCAGCTTTGGTGCCCTCGAACACGGTGTCCAGGAACGACACTTTTTTGATCTGCAGGCCTTCGGTGAGCATGAAGGACACGCGGTCGTCCCAGGTCAGTGCCAGCTTGGTGGGCAGCTTGCCGGCGTCGATGTGGGCCTGCACCTCTTCGATATCGAGCGGGTGGCGGGCGTAGCGCACCACGGCTTTTTCCTCGTTGGCGCTTTTGAGCTCGCACTCGCGGTCCACCGTGAAGCCCACGGGCGGTTCCTGTTCCTTGAGCCAGTGGGCCATGGCGGCCTGCGGGCTGGTCTGGGTATTCAGCAGCGACACCGACAGGCCGGGCAGCGCCTCGACCAGCAGGGTGACCACTTCGTCCGCGCGGCCCTGGCTGGAGGTGTCCAGCACCAGCAGGCGCGAGGTGGTGTCGATCCACACCCACATCGAGCCCTGCTTGGTGAAGGCCATGGGTAGCAGGTCCAGCTTGGCCTCGTCTTTCAGCTCCTTGCTTTCCTTCTTGCCGGGCTTGCGGCCGGTTTCCTGCTCGATGCGCTCGGCCTTTTCTTTCACGCGGCGGGCCAGCACGCTGCCGGGCAGCACTTTGGATTCGACCATGAAGCGCAGGATCCACTGGCCCCCGACCGACTCGGCCAGCGGGCCGTGTGCATCACCGCGCGGGGGCACCCAGCCCAGGGACTTTTCCTGGGTGGCGCCACATTCCATGAAGGGCGCCTTGGCCAGGGCTTCTTCTACTTGCGTCAATTCAACCTGCCATTGCGGGGCAATGCGGTACACGATCATGTTCTTGAACACAGATAACCTTTTGTTCGGGAGCGTTGGTGGTGAAGCGCTTTCAGCGAGAGCACTTTCTCTATCGGTGAAGCTATTGCCAACGGATGATCGAGCGATCGAACCCGTGAGCAAAACAGCCCGCCCGACACGGAACATGCCATTGTCGGTGGTCGTCGGCACGCAGCCTGCCGCCGGAGCGCACAAGCAACGATGGCCGTCTGAATTAGCTATAAATACAATAGCTACTAGCGCTTTATGGATATGCGCTAGCGGCCATTTTTTATCAAAACCTTGATCGCGCAGGCCTGCAGCTTCTTGGCACAACTTTACACAGCGTCATCCAACGCGCACGGCCGCGATACATGCGGGGCGGACACTGACTCTCAATCGCCGGAACGGTCGTTCCAGCGAGCCACCCCCCGTAAAAGGACCCACACCATGGCTTTCCGCTTCCAACACCGCCTTGCCGCCACCGCTGTTCTGGCCGCGCTGGCCCTGCCTGTTCTGGCCCAGCCAGCCCCGGCCACCCCACCCGCTGCTGGCGCCCCCACAACCGAAGCCGCCCCGCGCTACAAGGCCGGAGAACGGCACGAACGCCACCATGGCGACCGTGCAGAAAAACGTGCCGAACACCATGCCAAACGCCTGGCCGCCCTCAAGGGCCAGCTCAAGCTGACCGCCGCGCAAGAACCCGCATGGACAACGTTCACTGCGGCCATGCAACCGGGCGAACGCCCTGCCCGTCTGGACCGCCAGAACATGGACAAACTGACCACCCCCGAGCGCATCGACCGCATGCGGGCCATGCGCGCCCAGCACGCCGCTGAGGCCGACCGCCGTGGCGAGGCCACCAAGGCCTTCTACGCGGCGCTGACGCCCGAGCAGCAAAAAACCTTTGACGCCCAGGCCCACCACGGCCACCGTATGGGAGGCATGGCAGGCATGAAGGGCGACGGCGAAGGCCGACACGGGCACCACGGCATGCGGGGTGGCGAAGGCCGCCATCAGCAACCGCAGGCAGCACCCGCGAAGTAAATCCCCTCGTGGGGCCGCCCTGACGCAGGGGGCGGCTCCAAGGTGGGCGGCGGTTCCCCTCCTTTCTTGCCTGACAAAGCCCGGAGTCCTCCATGGACCCCGGGCTTTGTGCTTTGTGGGATGGAAAAGCTTGCCGACGGGCACCCGTTGTGGATAACCCTGGGAACAGTTCTGGCACAACTGGACAGTTATCCACACAAAACGGCGATGGCCCGAAGTTGTTGTCTGCGAGCCCCGCCCTTTGTGCAGACCGCCACACAGACTTTGCAGCTGCGCAACCCCGCGCCAACATTGAACAAATTGGCCTTGTCCACAGAAAGTGGCTTGCTCTACTACTACTGCTATTTATATATAGAACTATAGAAGAATAACCAGAACCCCCTGAAACACCATTCCGCTGCACACGCGCGTTCTGGTGGGCTACCCAAAAAAAAGGGGATGGGCAAGACCTGGGTGCGGACCTCTGTTTTCGGGAGCCGCTTTGCCGAGGTGGAGGTGGAGCGGCACTTGCAGCACGGCGCCTGCAAATGCCTGTTTACTATCAATAAGATAGCTACTAGCGCTTATACAGTAAGCGCTAGAGCCAATTTTTGTTGCACAAATTCATGACGAACTAGGCCGGTGCGTAAAACTGGGGATAGTTCTGGCACAACCACGTGGTTATCCACAGAAAAAGTCGGGCGCTGTGTTTTGTCCCCGTTCCGGAGACAACGGCAAGAGGGATCGGTGCACAGGGTTGGCGCACCTGCAAGTGCGCGCTGCGGTTGGGAAAAATGCGGTTGTCCACATTCCGTGCCGCCTTCTACTACTACGACTATGTATTTATAGAGAACATAAGAAGAAGACAGAGGGACAACTTGAGGCGCACCCGAGCGCAGGGGTTGTCATCTGGACGGGGCGATGTTTGGGGGGTGCACGGGACAGAACCCCGGGTAGAAAAATGCAGCCGACCACCGTGCACGGGGGCCGGTTGCGGCAAGGCGATCGGGAAAACGCGGGGCCGTGCAGGCCGTCTAGGCAGCCGCAGGGCGCAGGAAGGCCCCCAGGAGGTCCGCAGACAGGGGGCGGCTGAAGAGGTAGCCCTGGTAGAGCTGGCAGCCCGCGCGGGCCAGCAGCTCGCGTTGCTCGGGGGTTTCCACGCCTTCGGCGATGACTTCCAGGCCCAGGCTGCGCGACAGGCCGATGATGGTGTCCACAATGGCAGCGTCGTTGGGGTCGGTCAGCAGGTCGCGCACAAAGCTCTGGTCGATCTTGAGCTGGTCGAGCGGCATGCGCTTCAAGTAGCTCAGCGACGAGTACCCGGTGCCGAAGTCGTCCAGCGAGAAGCCCACGCCGTGCGAGCGCAGCGCGGCCATGGTGGCGATGGTGGTTTCCATGTCTTCCACCAGCAGGCTTTCGGTCAGCTCCAGCTTGAGCAGGTGGGCCGGTGCTCCGGTGATGGCCAGCACCCGGGCCACGTCGTCCACAAAACTGGCGTGTCGGAACTGGCGCGAACTCACGTTCACTGCCATGGTCAGGTGAGTCAGCTGGGGGTCGTCCTGCCAAGTTGCGAGCAGCTTGCACGCCGTGTGCAGCACCCAGCGGCCCAGCGGCAGGATGAGCCCGGTTTCCTCGGCCAGCGGTATGAATACGGCAGGGGGCACCATGCCGCGCTGGGGGTGGGCCCAGCGCACCAGGGCTTCTACGCCCACACAGCGGCCCGACTGGTGCATCTGCGGCTGGAAGTGCAGCAAAAATTCTTCCTGTGCCAGCGCGGCGCGCAGGTCGGTCTCCAGCCCGGCGCGGGCCGTCACCACGGCCTGCATGTCGGGGTCGAAAAAGCGCAGCGTGTTGCGCCCCGCCGTCTTGGCCTGGTACATGGCCAGGTCGGCCTGCTTGAGCAGCTCGCCCACGCTGGTCAATTCGCCGGTGAAGGGCGCGATGCCGATGCTCGGTGTGCTGCGGTACTGGTAGCCCGCCAGCGCATAAGGCACGGCCAGCATGGCCAGGATCTTTTCGCCCACCCCCCGCGCGTGCAGGGCCAGTTCGTGGGGTTTGGGGCTCAGCTCTTCCAGCATCACCACAAACTCGTCGCCGCCCAGCCGGGCCACCGTGTCCACGCTGCGCACGCAGGTGTTCAGGCGCTGCGCCACCTGCTGCAGCAGCAGGTCACCTTGGTCATGCCCCAGGGTGTCGTTCAGGGTCTTGAAGTTATCGAGGTCGATGAACAACAACGCCCCGCCCTGCTGGCGCCGCTGGGCATTGGCCAGCGCATGGCCCATGCGGTCCATGAGCAGCATGCGGTTGGGCAGGCCGGTGAGCGCGTCGTAGAACGCCAGGCGCTGGATTTCGCGCTCGCTGGCCTTGCGCTGGCGGATGTCGGTGTTGATGGCCAGGATGGACTGCGGCTGGCCGTCATCCCCGCGCACCAGGGTCCAGCGGCCTTCGACCTCGATGGTGCTGCCATCGCGGTGGCGCTGCACGATCTCGCCAGTCCACTCGCCTTGCTCCAGCACCGACTGGGTGGCATGGCGAAAGTGGGTGGGGTCCTCGTAGAGCAGGGTCTCGATGGATTGGCCCAGCACCTGCAGCTGCGACCAGCCGTACAGGCGCTCGGCGCTTTTGTTCCAAAAGATGATGCGGTGTTCCAGGTCGCGCACCAGGATGGCGTCCTGCGCCTTGTCCAGCAGCGAGGCCTGGTGGCGGATGCGGGCGTCGGCCAGTTGTCGGTCGATCTCGGACGACGCGCGCGCGGCAAAGATCTGCAGCGTGGAGGCGATGAAATCCGTCTCCGCAATGGCCTGGCGGAACAGCACGAACACAATGCCCACCACTTCGCCGTCGGCATTGCACAGCTGTTGTCCTGCGTAGGCCTGCGCGCCCACGTAACGGAGCACGGGCGCATCCGGGTAGCGCTGCTGCACCTTGTCGGCCACCACGTACTCGCGCTGCGTCAGCAGCATGAGGCTGGGCGTGCCCTCCAGACTGTATTCGTCGTTGGGCAGCATCTGGCCGTCCAGCACCGCCGCCAGCGTGACCACCCGGGGTGGTTGCCCTTGCGCTTGGGGCAGCAACCGCACCACGCAGCCGCCCTGGGCCCCCAGGGCATCGGCCATGTTGCGCACCAGCTGGACAAAAAACTCGGTGCCCGTGCTGGCCGACACGGCCGCCGCCACCTTGAGCACCGAGGCCTGCAGCCGCTGCTGCGCCTTGTGCGCGCGCAGGCTGGTGATGCCAAAGGCCAGGTCGTTGGAGAGTTCCTGCAGCAGGGCGGCCTCTTCAGGGCTGATCTGCAGAATGTCCGGCGCGTAGAGGTACAGCAGGCCAAAGGTACGGTCGCGGTTGCGATCACGGTCCTGCAAAGGCAGGCAGATCACACCGTGGAAGCCGTGGTCCAGCATGCGCTCGGTCCAGTCGGCAAAGTCGCCTTCGGTGCGGATGTCCTGCACGATCACGGGCTTGCCCGAACGCACGGCCATGCCCGCCGGCCCCCGGCCGTAGGGGTCATCGGCCGACCAGGAAAGCTGCAGGTTTTCGAGGTAGTTCTGGTTGTAGCCCGCGTGGGCTACAGGCTGGATGGACTTGCGTTCGTCGTCCAGCGCAAACCCCACCCAGCCCATGCGGTAGCCGCCAATGTCCACGGCAATCTGGCAGATGGCCTGCAGCAGCGCGGTTTCGGAGGTGGCGCGCACCAGGGTTTCGTTGCAGGCGCTCAGAAGGCGCTGCGCACGGCCCATGCGGGCCAGTTCGCGCTCGGTGCGCAGGCGTTCGGTCACGTCAGTGGCCAGCACCTGGCGTGCCGGGCGGCCATTGAAGCTGATGCTGCCAGCCGTGATCTCCACATCCATGAAGCTGCCGTCCTTCTTGACGTGGCGGCTGATCACTGGCTTGTTGCGCTGGTCGATCGCAATCGCATGCAGGGCCTCCCGGATGGTTGCGTGCCGCTCGGCGGGCCACAGGTCGGTCATGTCCATGGCCAGCAGCTCGGCCTCGGTGTAGCCGTAATGGGTTTCCATCGACTGGTTCACAGCCTGCAGGCGTAGCGTTTCCTTGTCGTACACCCACATGGGATGGGGATGCTCGTTGAACAGCATGCGGTACTGCTGCTCCGACGCCTTGAGCTGCCCGGCCACATGCCGCAGCTGCACCATGGCCCCCAGGGATTCAGTAAGGATCTCCAGGTGCGCTACGTCGCGCCGCGAGAACGCGTTGGGCTTGTCAGACGTCACCTTGAGCGAGCCCACCACCCCCTGCGCCGTGCGCAGCGGCACCGCCATCACGGAGCGCACGCCATGGCGGTGGGGCAGCGAAGCCATGTCCCAGCCCTCGGCCTCGGTGTCGTTGCACACCACGGTGCGCCCTTCGCGCAGTGCGGGCCAGAGCAGGCTCTGGTCCACGGCCAGCAGGTGCCCCACGGGCCGCACATGGTCGCCTGCCGATGCCTGCGCCACCAGCTGGTGGCCCTGCAACAGCTCCACCAGCGCGCCCCGGGCCAGCGTCTGGCGCAGCACCGTGTCGGCCACCAGTTGCAGCACGTCGGGCAGGGGCATGTCCAGCGACGAGATGCGCTGCTGCACATGCAGCAGCTCGGCATGGTTCTGCGCATCACGCTGTGCGTCGAGTTCGGTCAGCTTCTGTACGCTGATGTCGGTCATGCCGCCCACCATGCGCACGGCCTTGCCGGTGGAGTCGCGGATCAGGAAGCCCCGGTCCAGCACCCAGGCATACGTGCCGTCCTTCCGAAGAAAGCGGTACTCGGCCGACCAGTGGTTGTCGGTGCCATCAATGGCCGTGTGGATGCAGTGGAGGATTTCCTGGCTGTCGTCGGGGTGCAGCCGCAGGGTCCAGGAGGTGCTGTCGGGGGGCAGCTCGTCCAGCGGCACGCCAAACAGGTTCTGCATGCCCTCGTTCCACCACATGGCATCGGTGTGCAGGTTCCAGTCCCACACGGCATCGGCCGTGGCACGCGAGACCAGGTGAAAACGTTCTTCGCTCTCGCGGCGTGCCTGGCGAGCCTGGTGCTGGACCGAGATGTCCTGGAAGGCGCCCTGGATGCGGATGATCTGGCCATGGGCATCACGCGCCACCTGTCCTGCAGTGCGCACCCAGAATCGCCCGCCGCCAGGCATGGCCACTTCGGCCTCCACGTCGAAGGGGGTGCCATGGTGCATGCATTCATCAAAGGCCTTTTGCAGGTGCACCCGGTAGGGCGGGGTGTACAGCTGCAGCACCTGGGCCAGGCTGCCTACGCGGTGGGTGAGCCCGTAGGCGGCAGCGATCTCCTGTGACCAGGTCAGTTGCAGGCTGGGGAGCTCTACCGTCCATCCCCCGATGCGCGCAATCTGTCCTGCCACACGCAGCGCATCGCTCTGCGCCAGCATCTCCGCATGCATCTGGTCGCGCTCTTGCACCAGCTGGGCCAGCAGGCGCTTCTGGCGGCGCAGCTCCAGCTGCACCATGGCCTGGCCTGCGAGGATCTTCAGACCGTCAAGCTGCTCGTCCCCCAGCGTGCGGGGCACGGTGTCCAGCACCGCCAGCGTTCCCAGTGCAAAGCCCTCCGGCGTAACAAGGGGCACGCAGGCGTAAAAACGAACACGGGGTTCGCCCACCACCAGCGGATTGCCCGCAAATGCGGGGTGCTGGCGCGCGTCCGGCACCACCACGGCATCGCGGTTGCCGTCCAGCGCATGGGCGCAAAAGGCAATGGCACGGTCGGTCTGCCCGAAAGGCACGCCTATCGCTGCCTTGAACCACTGGCGCTCGCTGTCTACAAAGTTGACCACGGCCATGGGGCAGCCACAGACGCGCGCGGCCAGTGTGGCCAACTGGTCAAACGCGTCTTCCGCGGGGGTATCCAGGATGGCGTAGGACTGCAGTGCGTGGAGCCGCGCGGCCTCTTGGGGTGCGTGCGCAGGCGGCATGGTGGTTACGCTGGGGCCAGGCCCAGGGGCACGCATCCAACCTCCAGGCGCCTTGCTGCCTGGGGAGGGTTGTAGGAGAGCCGGAGTTGCGTCAACAAGGAAGTGGAGCGGTAAGGCGGCACATGCCGGACGGCCCAGCCGCTGCAGGAAGTCGCAAACGCCGGGGCCACAACTTGTAATAAAGCAGCAATGCTACACCGCACAGACCCATGTTGACGCACCGCAGCATGCGGGTTTGCCCCAAAGGGGAAACCGGCCCAGGGACCACGGGCAGCGCTGAAACAGTCGCCAAGGCAACCTTCGCGCAGCATCAGGCTTGCTAGCCTGTGTGCCATGCAGATCTCCGAACTTGCCCGCCAGGCCTCGGTGTCCGTCCACGCCCTGCGCCACTATGAACGGCTGGGGCTGATTCGCCCGCACCGCCGGGCCAACGGATACCGGGACTATCCCGCCAGCATCAAGCGCGAGGTGGTGTTCATCGCCATGTCCCGCCAGCTGGGCTTTGCGCTGCCGCACATTGCCCGGCGGCTTGACGACTACCGTGCCGGCACGCTGGGCATCGACGACATGGTGCTGGCCCTGCAGGAACGCGTGGCCGCGCTGGAGCAGCAGATCGGCCAGTTGCAGGCCCAAAAGCAAGTGGTGCTCGACCACCAGGCGTGGCTGCAGGCGCAACAGACACGCAAGCGAGAGACACCCCGCGCCTGGCCGCGCGTGCGGCCCAGCACATCCACCAAGTCCCCCTCCCAAACCCCAACCTCCAGGAAAACGCCATGACTTTGTCTTCGCCATCCCCTTTGCCCACGGCCTCCATCGCCGCATTGCAGGCCTTTGTGCTGGCCATGCCCATGGCCCGCACGCTCGGGCTGCGCTTCGTCCACGCCGAACCGGGCCGGGTCGAGATGGAGATTCCGGTGAGTGAGGCCTTCAGTTTTCGCCCCGGCCAGTTACAGGCCACGGCTGTGTTTGCCGTGGCCGACTTTGCGGCGGTGGCGGCAGCGGGCAGCGTGTTGCCGCCGGGGTGGACCAATGCCACGGTGGACGCGACCGTGAAACTCGTGGCGCCTGCCCGGGGCGTTTGCCTGCGCGCGCGCGGGCGTGTGGTGGATGCGGGGCGGTTACTCACCGTCTGCGCGTCCGACGTTTTTGCGGTGGACGGGAACGGCCAGGAAACCCTGTGCGCCACGCTCCTGGCAACGGCGCGCAATATCGATCCCGCCGCTGCGCGGTAGGTGGCGGGCCGTCCCGTTCTGCGGTGGGATTACGCCCGCGAGCGCCGCGTCCGCACGGCGGCCGCCAACCCTTCAAGCACCGGCACGGTCTGCGCCAGGCTGATGCAGGCGTCAGTCACCGACACACCGTGTTGCAGCGGCTGGCCGGGCACGATGTCCTGTCGGCCTTCGTTCAGATGGCTTTCGATCATCAGACCGGTGATGCGCACATCACCGGCTGCAATCTGCTCGGCCACTTCTGCCGCCACCGTGATCTGACGCTGGTGCTGCTTGCTGCTGTTGGCATGGCTCACGTCGATCATCACCTGCTCGCGCAGGCCCGCCGCCTTGAGCATGGCGCAGGCAGCATCCACATCGGCAGCGCTGTAGTTAGGCTGCTTGCCGCCGCGCAGGATCACATGGCAGTCCTGGTTGCCGCGCGTCTCAAAAATGGCGGCCTGGCCCATCTTGGTCATGCCCATGAACGCGTGCGATGCCTGCGCAGCCTGGATGGCGTCGCTGGCCACCTTCACGCCGCCATCCGTGCCGTTCTTGAAACCCACGGGGCACGACAGGCCACTGGCCAGCTGGCGGTGGCTCTGGCTCTCGGTGGTGCGCGCGCCTATCGCGCCCCAGCTCACCAGGTCGCTGATGAACTGTGGCGAGAGCAGGTCCAGAAATTCGGTGCCCACCGGCAGGCCCGTGGCCAGCACATCGAGCAGCAACTGGCGCGCCAGCTCCAGCCCTTCGTTGATGGCAAAACTTCCGTCCAGGTGCGGATCGTTGATGTAGCCCTTCCAGCCCACCGTGGTGCGCGGCTTTTCAAAGTACACGCGCATCACGACGAGCAGGTCGGCCTGCAGCGCGTCGGCCTGTTGCTTGAGCTGGCGCGCGTAGTCCATGGCCTGGTCGTGGTCGTGGATGGAGCAGGGCCCCACCACCACGATGAGCCGGTCGTCCTGCCCGTGCAGGACGCGTGAGATGGCGGCGCGGCTCGATTCGACCAGCGCCTGCGCCGCATCGGGTGCGGGCAGCCACTCCTGCAGCAACGCAGGCGTAATCAGCGGGCGCACGGCCTTGATGCGCGTGTCATCAATGCGTGTGGTGTCGTGGGTGGAAATGGGGTTGGCGGAGCGGTGTGCGTGGGTCATGGTGGCCCCGATTGTCGCGGAGCCCGGTCGCTGGCCGAATCGAGGCACGTTGCTAGATGCCGGCGCGGCCCTCGCGAGAGACGCAGAGCAAGGGCCGCCCCGCAGCGAGTGCGTCGTCCCCCTGCCCGCAGCGCGCAGCGATGCGAGAGCGGGGGGAAGCGGCGAAGCCGCTCAGGGGGGTGTCCGAATTCAAGGCCTGCGGAACGCCGCATTCTGCCGCGCCCAATGGCGCGACTGCAGGTGATCCAGCCGCACCGTTCCGCCCGTGGAGGGCGCGTGCACAAAACGCCCTTCCCCCACATAGATGCCCGCATGGTTGGGCTGGCGGCCGGTGCCAAACACCACCAGGTCTCCGGCGCGCAACTCGCCACCGTCGATTCGGTATCCCCAGTTGTTGAGCTGCGCCACCGTGCGCGGCGGCGGTGTGCCGACCTGATTGCGGTACACGTAGCCAATCAGCCCGCTGCAGTCGAAACCCGAGTCGGGCGTGTTGCCGCCGTAACGGTACGGCGTGCCCACCAGGCCCAGTGCGTGGATGGCGATGTCGTGTGCCTGCTCGGCGGTCAGGGGCGGCGTGGTGCGGATCGGGGCGGACGAAGAAGAAGACGTCGAAGGCGGCCGTGAGGTGCCACAGCCGCCCAGGGCCAGCAGGGCGGCGGTGCAGGCGGCAAAGGCCAGGCTGTGAAAAACGCGCATGGACCGAAGGGTAACGGATGGAGCCCGGCGCATGCGCTGACCCCGTTCCTGCCTTGGGGATATTGGTCAAAAATGCCGCCAGCGCTTGTGCATCAAGCGTTGGCAGCTATCTTTTTTACAACACTTGGGAGCTCACGCCGTCGCAGTGATTTTGGCCGTCTGGCGCCGCAGCAGCAACCGGTTGGCTACGCTAACGATGGCCTGTACCGACGCCGTCACGATGTTGTGGCTCGCGCCCGCGCCAAAGGTGGAGCCCGCCACGCCGTCCATGGCCGCTTCCACAATCGCCAGCGCCTGGGCGTTGGCGCCCGTGCCGGTGGCGCGCTCTTCATAGTGGTCCACGCGCAGCGGCAGGCCGAGGGCATCCACCGTGGCGGCAATCGGCCCGTTGCCCTGGCCGCGCAAATGCTGGCGCGTGCCGTCGATGGTCACGTCCAGCTCGATGCCCTGCCCGTCTTCATCGAGCTTGTGGCTGTGGCAGGTGATGGCGGCGTGCGCAGGCGCTTTCAGGTATGTGGTCTGGAACAAGTCCCACAGAGCCTCGCCGCTCATTTCGCCCTCGCTCGCGTCCGTCTGCCGTTGCACTACCGCGCTGAATTCGACCTGCATGCGGCGCGGCATCACCACGCCGTGTTCGCGTTCGAGCAGGAAAGCAATGCCGCCCTTGCCCGATTGGCTGTTCACACGGATCACGCTGTCGTAGGTGCGGCCGAGGTCCGCCGGGTCGATGGGCAGGTACGGCGCTTCCCACAAGGCGTTCGGGTCTTGCGCGGCAAAGCCTTTTTTGATCGCATCCTGGTGCGAGCCCGAGAATGCGGTGAACACCAGGTCGCCAGCATACGGGTGGCGCGGGTGCACGGGCAGCGAGGTGCATTCCTCGGCAATGCGCGCGACCGAGGTGATGTCCGAGAAGTCGAGGTTGGGGTGCACGCCCTGCGTGTACATGTTGAGCGCCAAGGTCACGATGTCCACGTTGCCACAGCGCTCGCCGTTGCCGAAGAGGCAGCCTTCCACGCGGTCGGCGCCGGCCATCATCGCGAGTTCTGCCGCCGCCACGCCGGTGCCCCGGTCGTTGTGCGGGTGCACCGAGAGCGTGATGTGCTCGCGCGGGCTGAGGTGCCGGTCCATCCACTCGATCTGGTCGGCGAACACGTTGGGCGTGGCGTTCTCCACCGTGGTGGGCAGGTTGATGATGATAGGACGGCCGGGGCCCGCGTTCCATGCGGCAATCGCGGTTTGGCAGGCCTTGAGGGAAACGCTGAGCTCGGTGGCGCTGAAGGTTTCGGGTGAATACTGCAAGGTCCACTGCGTTTCGGGCTGTGCATCGGTAAGCTGCTTGAGGTAGCCCACGTGGTGCGCAATCAGCTGCATCACCTGCGTCACGTTCATGCCGAACACGATGCGCCGCCATGCGGGCGCGGTGGCGTTGTACAGGTGCACGATGGCGCGGGGGGCTCCTTTCACGGCCTCCACGGTGCGCGCAATGAGGTCCTCGCGCGACTGGGTCATGACCATGATGGTCACGTCATCGGGGATGAGGTCCTCGTCGATAAGGCGGCGCACAAAGTCGAAGTCCGTCTGCGATGCTGCCGGAAAGCCGACCTCGATCTCCTTGAAGCCGATGCGCACCAGCTCTTCAAAGAGCTTCATCTTGCGCTCGCCGTTCATGGGCTCGAACAAGGCCTGGTTGCCGTCGCGCAAATCGGTGGACAGCCACACGGGCGCGTGGGTGATGCTGCGGGTGGGCCACTGGCGGTCGGTCAACGCGACCGGGGCAATGGGCTGGTACTTGGTGGCGGGTTTGGAAATCATGACAAAGGCTCCACGAACGGTGTGTGCGGTGTGAAAGACACGGTGCACAGGTCAAACGAATCTAGAAACGAATGACATCCCCTGCAGCCCTTTGCGTGTGCAAAGGCTGGTTCGCGGGCCGGGGTCAGGGGAGATCAGGTGTTGCGCTGAGCGGATCAGGCAACGGTGGCGAACGCAGGCAGACCCCGGCCAGGCACTAGGCCTAGCGATAGGGTGGATAGGAGCATGCTGCGTTGCATAGGTGGGCAAAGATAGCACAGGCTTGCTGCGGCGCGCAATTATTTTGATGAAAAGTGTCGATAGCGCTTGATGGATAAGCACTAATAGCTATCAAAATAATAGTGAATACTGCTGATAGCATGGCGCCTTTCGCTGCGTGCCCTCCCCATCTGTTTCGTCAGGAGATCTTTTCATGGCCTACATGCTGCTCATCATGGAACCCCACGGCCAACGGGCCGAGCGGGGGCTGGCGGGGGGCCAGGAGGCCTATGCCCGCATGCTGCGTTTTGGCGAAGGCCTGCAGGCCCGGGGCCTGCTGCGTGCCTCCGAATCGCTGGCCTCCACCGAGCAGGCCGTGCGCCTGCAGGTGCGCGAAGGCCAGGCCCGCATGGTCGATGGACCCTTTGCCGAGACGAAAGAAATGGTGGGTGGCTTTTACCTGCTCGACTGCGCCACGCGCGAGGAGGCTGTGGCCATTGCCCGCGAATGCCCGGCCGCCGAATGGGCCACTGTCGAGGTGCGCGAAGTGGCGCCGTGTTACCACGGGGCTTTGTGATCCGGGGTGCTGACGCTTTTCACACTCCCCGGCGCGCAGTGCCTTCCTGCAGCTGTGCCTGAAACTCCCCCACCGGCATGGGCCGCGCAAACAGGTAGCCCTGCAGTACATCGCAGCCCTGGCGCACCAGGTAGTCGGCCTGCTCGGGCGTTTCCACCCCTTCGGCTGTGATCTGCAGCCCCAGCCCGTGGGCCAGCGCCACGATGGCGGTGACGATGGTGCGGCTGTGTTCCTGGCCGGGCAGGTCCTTGACAAAGCTGCGGTCGATCTTGAGGCGCCGCATCGGCAACTGCCGCAGGTAGGCCAGGGAGGAGTAGCCGGTGCCAAAGTCGTCAATGGCCAGGTGGATGCCCAGCTGGCTCAGGCGGTGCAGGGTGTGCGCACCGGCCTCCATGTTGTCCATCAGCACGGTTTCGGTGAGTTCGATTTCGAGCAGGTGGGCGGGCAGGCCCTCTTCGCGCAGGATGTCCATCACGCGCTCCAGAAACTGCGGGTCGCCCAGTTGCCGGGCCGAGATGTTGACCGACACCCGGAGCGGCCCGCCCGCCTGCCACCGGGCGGCATCGCGGCAGGCCGTGCGCATCACCCAGTAGCCCAGCGGCACGATGAGGCCGCAGTCCTCGGCCACCATCACGGCCTCCAGCGGCGAAACGTTGCCCAGCTCCGCATGCGACCAGCGCAGCAGCGCCTCGGCGCCCACCAGCGCGCGGTCGGTGGCGGCAAAAAGCGGCTGGTAGTGCAGCGCGAGGCCCTCGCCCTGCTGGAGCGCGGCGCGCAGTGCATGCTCGATGGCCTGGCGCCGGACCACCGCCTGGTTCATCGACGCGTCAAACCGCACACAGCGGTTCTTGCCCATTTCCTTGGCGCGGTACATGGCCGTATCGGCATTGCTGACCAGGCCGTCCATGTCGGCCGCATCACCCGGAAAGGTGGCGATGCCCGCGCTGCAGGTCATGGTCATCTGCTGGCCGACTTCGGTGAACGAATGGTGGAAGGTGCCAACAATCCGCTGGCCATAGGTGTTGAGCGCTGCGTCGTCCATGTCCAGCGGCAGGATCACGGCGAACTCGTCGCCCCCCAGGCGCGAGATCGCATCGGTGCTGCGCACCACGGACTGTAGGCGCCGCGCCACCTGGCGCAGCAAACCATCTCCGGCCGCATGTCCGAAGGTGTCGTTGAGCGTCTTGAAATTGTCGAGATCGATGTACACCAGGGCCACGCGGGTGCCCTGGTCCCGGGCGGCTTCGATCGCTGCGGCCAAGCGTTCATTGAAGGCGTGCCGGTTGCCCGTGCCCGTGACGGCATCGGTATGGGCGAGCGCGTGCAGCCGGTTCTCGGCGTTGCGCACGGCCGCCTGGCTGCGCAGCACCATGGCGGCGGCCATGGCCATCACACACCCGGCAATCAGCAACGCGCTGACAAAACGAATGGCCAGGCGCGAGTACACCGCACGCATGGACTTGCGAAAGTACAGCGTTCCCTCCGCCACGCCCGCCGTTTCAACCGGCCGGGCAATCTCCAGCACGCTCACCCCCGCACGCTCGGTCAATCCGCCCATGCCAGCGGCCGCCAGCGTGGCGGGGAAGCTGTCGCCTGGCCCGCGTGTGTAGTGCGCCAGCAGCAGGCCCTGCGCGTCGTACACCCCGGCGCCCAGCACCATGGGCGACGACTTCAGCGCCGCGAGCATCTCGTTGGCCGTGCGCGCATCTCGGAACATGACAGCGGCCGCAATGTTGTCCGCGACGATGGCGGCCTCCACGCGGCTGTCCTGCAGCATGGACTGGCGCGTGCTCCAGTAGTCCAGCCCTGTGAGTGCCAGCACCACCGTCAAAAGCGCCAGGCCCGCCGCCAGGATGCCCGTTACCACCAGCCTGGACGACAGCAGCACGGGCGGCAGCGGTGGCGCCGGGATGGCAATCTGGGGTTCGGGGGCCTGGGTTCTCATCGGTTCACCTTGGCCAGCCGCAGCAGTCGGGAGCTGATCGTGAGACCCGCCTTGGCGGCGGCGTCGGGGCTGATGCCGAACACGATACGCCCTTCCTGCTGGGTGAGAGCGATGACGATCTCCGGGTTGACGAAGGTCAGCTCATCCGAGACCGTCAGCACGCCATGGCCCTGAGACAGGGTTCGAAGCGCTCGCAATGCCTGCTCCACGTCTGCGTTTTGCAGGATGAGCACCCTGCAGTCGCGCAGGCTCGCCATCTCCAGCAGCCTGATCCGCACGGTACGGCCTTTGGCGACCTGTTTGCCTTCCAGGGCGGTCAGGGGGCGCTTGAGTGGACTGAAGGGCGAGACGCAGACGGTCAGTTCGCCGCCCATGGCGCTGTCGTTGTCAGGCCATTCGATGAACTGGATGAAGTTGAAGATATAGGCGGCCTTGAGGTCGGGTTCTTCCACGGGGTTGGTGGCATGCGCCAGGCCGACCAACCCGCCCAGCAAACACAGGCCGAACCACAGTATCTTGCCCAGGTGGATGGCGTTGTACATGGCTCAGAACGCGTAGGTGAGCTTGAGCCGGTAGGTCCGTCCATCCTGCCGGATCGATTCTTCGCGGATCTCGTACGAGGCGGGGTCTGCATGCCGGTGGTTGAACAGGTTGTAGACGCCCATCGACACGTCCACATCCGCAAAGCGTCGTGTGTAGACGAGGTTGGTGACGATGGTCCCCGGCAGGCGTGCGCCCGAACGGGTTGCGCGCGCGCCCACGCCAATGGCCTCCACGGCATATTGGCCCGGCCTGCCAGCGCCTGGCGTTGCCCATGCGCCGAGCGCCAGGGTGTCCGACCACTGGACCTTGAGCAAGTGCCGGGGAGAGTTCGTCAGCGGCTGGGGGGTGCTGGTGTTGCGCGCCTTTTGCCAGCCATAGGCCACACGCAGGCGCGAGCCGCCTTGCCAGCGCTGTTCCACCTCGGCTTCCAGCCCGTGAACGCGCACGCTGCCGGTGTTGCCGAAATTCAGTCTTTCCGCTGCGTTCGCATCGCCCAGCGCGATCAGGTCGGTCACCTGCGACCGGAACGCCGTCAGCAGCATGCGGGTGGCGCCGGTGGGGGCATGTTCGAGGGCCAGCTCTGTGGTGCGCACCTTTTCCGACCGAAGCCCCTCCGAGCTGACGATGCCGCCGGGCAGGTCCACGCGGTAGTCGCGTTCGTAGGCATTGGGGGGCCGGTAGGCCGTGCCGTGCAGCAGCTTGAGGGCGGTGGAGGGGTTCCACCAATACACCAGGCCCAGCCGGGGATGGAAGCTGCCCGCACTGCCCGACTGCTTGCCCCAGCGCAGCCCGGTGTGCAGCGTGAGTGTGGGCCAGCGCAAATTCATCCTGCATGTAGATGCCCAGCGCATCGCCCGAGCGGCGGGTGTCCAGGTACTGGGCGGGTGGGTCCAGATCGACGTTGAGCTGCTGGATGCGGGTGTCGCGCCGGTAGTCGATGCCCCAGGCGAGCTTGTGGCGTGCAAACGCCGTGCTGACCCACTGCCAGTCGGTGCCCCACCACTGCCCGGTGCCGACGTCGCGGTTGACCGTGAGGGGTGGGTAGTCGTACACATAGTCGCCCACGAAGCGGTAGCGCCCGGCGTGTACGCGGCCGGTGAGCGCCAGTGAGGGCGAAATCTGGTGCGTGGTTTCGGCCGCCAGGCGGGTGGTGGTGTCGATGTAGCGCGAGCGTGGGTCGTTGAACGCCTGCGAGAACGAAGCCGTGGGCGTGCCCTTGGTGCGCTCGCCATGGGCCAGGGTGAGCGTGAGCCCCTCCCGCTGCATGCGGGCAAACAGCTGCGTGCTGCGGTCGAAATCCAGGCGGTGTGCCACACCATGGTGGGTCTCGGGCGCGTCGAACGCTGAAAAGTACTGGTCTGCCCCCCGGCTGCTGGAGCGTGTCACCGCGATGAGCCAGTCGCTGCCCTGGGCATCCACCGTGCCCAGCGAGAAGCGTGCCTTGGCGCTGCCTTGGCTGCCCGCCTCCACGCTGATCTGCGGCCCGGCCAGCTGGCGGCCGTTGCGCGTGATGACGTTGACCACGCCAAAGAACGCATTGGCGCCATACACCGCAGAGCCCGGCCCGGGAACGAACTCCACGCGGTCCACCAGGTCCAGGTCGAGCGGGAAATCCGTGCCGATGGTGGCCTGGTCGTAGAGGTTGTCGTTAAAGCGCACGCCGTTGACCAGCAGCAGCACCCGGGTGTTGTAGTCGCCCGGTGTGGCAAAGCCGCGTGTGCCAAGGTAGTGGTAAGAGCGGTCGTACGAGACATACAGCCCGCGCATGCTGCCCAGCACTTCCGCCAGCGTGCGGTAGCCAAAAAGCCGGATGTCGTCTGCGGTCACCACGCTCACCACGGCGGGCGCTTCCAGGGCGGTTTGCGCATACCGGCTGGCCGTCCGGACCTCCATCTGCATGAGCTGTTCCAGCGGCAGCTGGGCAATGTCCGCCTGCGCGGCAGCGTGGGATGCAAAGCCACACAGCAGCGCCAGCACCAGCTGCTGTGTCCGCTGGGTTGTATTGGATTCCGATCCTCTTTGCATGGGTGGTGCACCCGCTGTGGTGAGGGCCCGCGCATGCAGGCCAAGGCGTTCTGGAGGTTCGTGAATCAGTGGGGCGAAAGGTTTACAAAGTGTATCCATCGCCGGGACCGAACAGTCCCTCCGGGGATCGGTGATGACCCCTAGAAAACTGTAAAAAGTGGAGCGGCCGCCCGTGAACCCTTGCCGGAGCTCACTCGACGGGCGTGATGCCCTCACGTGCCGCGTAGGCCAGCCCCACGCGGCGGTACAGGCGGCGCCAGCCGAACACGTACACCACCACCAGGGTGGCTGCAAGCGCCAGCCAGGGGCTCCAGGGGCTGGACGCAACAAAACGCCACGCCCAGTACAGCTCCGCAAAGCCCATCAGTGCGAAGGTGCCCAGCCCGATCCACGGGCCCTCGGCCCGCCAGGCCGCGACCGAGACGAATGCATGGCCCACCAAGGCTGCGAGGCCCAGCAGCAGGTGGGCCGCCAGCGCCAGCACTGGCCGCTGCTCGAACCACCCCGCCATCCCCCGGAGGGTGGGGGGCGTGTCTGACTTGGCGGTCAGTGCTGCCTGCATCACAAACGCTGCCAAAAACCCCTTGTGCTGGAGCCTGCGTGCCGTGGTGTCCTGGCCTCGCAGGGCCGAGCCCACCACGCGGCGCGACAACCAGTCGCCCAGGTCGCCACCCGCGCGTGGCGGGTCTTCTTCCTGTGCATCCGGGGGTAGCCGGGCCATCGCTTCGCGCGCCTGTGCACGCAGGGATTCGGGCACGTGTTCCAGCGCACTGGGGCTGCGGCGCAGCGCGTGCGCACAGACAGCGACGGTTCGCAAGGTCTCGGGCACCTGTTCCAGGCGCCAGCCACCGTCCTGCACGTGGGCGATGCAGGCGTCTTCGCTGAGCATCCCGGCCGGTATTTGCGCAAAGCTTTTCACACCCTGCCGCAGTGCGGTGGCGTAGCGTGCGGGTGTCATGAGCCGCCTGGGCACAAAGCGCACGGTGTCTTCATCGGTGGCCAGCGCGGCGTCCACCATGGCGTGGGTGATGTGTTCACGCGGCACATCGGCCAGCGTACGTGGGTGCGACTGCAGCTGTGCCATAAGCGTGGTCTCGTCGGCGGCTTGGGCCTGGGGTGCTGGCTGTGCAGAACGCGCACGTTGCGCCAGCTGCAGCGCATCCACGCTGGGCGCTGCCATCAGCCACAGCTCCCACCATGCGTCGCCATCGCCGGAATCCGCGTGTTGGTACAGCGTGAGCCACTGCTCGCGCGATTCGCGCAGCACTCCGCCATCACCGGGCAGGGGTCTGGCCAGCGGCGAGGCCCAGGCCTGGGTGTGGTCGCCGCTGCGGTGCCAGGGGGCGGCGTGTTCGGGGTCCGGGTCGGCCGGGCCAAAGCGCGCTGACAGGCGCTGCACCATGGCCTCGCGGGCTTCGTTCACCGCGCGGTGGAGGTCGGCAGACAGGAATTCATACGGGCCGTTGTGCGACTCGCTCAGGTAGGCGCGCATGACCCGGCGCACGACCACGGTGCGGTCGGCCTGCACCTGGTCTGGGTCGTCCGCTTCTTCCTCATCGTCGGTGCCGTCATCGTCCTTTTCCGTGCCCGTGCGGTCAGCTTGCAGCATGTCGCCCGCAGCCAGTTGGTGCAGGCGTGTCTCGGCCTGGGCCAGCAGGCGGCTGGCCAGGGGAACGATGCCGTCGAGTGTGTCCAGGCCTTCCAGGTGGTCGGTCAGGGGGGCATGGAAAAAGGGCCGGGGCGGCCAGCAGTTCTCGCGAACGCCGCTGCGCCACAGGGGCGCACCTTCGGCGCCGAGCAAGGCTACCTGCTGGCCGTCATAGTGCGCGCGCCAGACCACAACCCCTTCGCCGTCGATGTACGCCAGCTGGCCATCGCGGGTGAGGAACGGCACCAGCGGGGTATCGGGCGTGTTGCCCACCAGCCAGCCATCGCCGTTGGTCAGCGGCTCCAGCAGATGCGCCGGTGCCGGCACGAAACGGCCATCGGGATGCAGCAGGCCCCAGGTGGCGCAGGCCGACGGACCTTGCGCGGCGGTGCGCACCACGGCAAAGCCGCTCTCCGCAGAAAAGTCCGAGCCATAGCTCAGGCGCGGGCCGGGCAAGGGCTTGCCTTCGGCCGTGAGAAAACCCGTGCCGTCGTAGCTGTTGGCCACCACGCCGCAGACCATGCGCCGAGACAGGTGGCGGCCACCCTTGACCACCACCTTGCCCCGGGCGTCGAGATAGCCGTGGCCGTTGTGCCAGGCGTTGGGTTCGTCAAAGTAGGCCAGGCCATCGCTGTTGAAGGCGCCGATGCTGGGGTAATGCGGCTTCAGCACCCAATCGCCCCGGGCATTGAGCAGCCCGTAGCGTTCTCCATCGAGCGATGCGGCCGTGGTGGGGGACTCGCCAAACGGCTTGGCATCGCGAAAGCGGGGCTCAATCACCCAGCGGCCCGCGCGGTCCACAAAGCCCTGGGTGCGCTGGTTGCTATCCTTTTTCCACAGCGTGGCGCGGGCCAGGCCGTTCGCGCCGAACAGGCCCAGTTCATGAAAAACTTCGTCGCTGGTGGGCTGGCCCTCGCGGTCGATGGGGCGCCATGCATCCTGGCCCACCTGCACGGCGCTCACCCCGTTGCGGAATGGGTGGGCGTTGTCGAAGGTCGGGGGGATGACCACCGCACCCGCCAGGTCCACAAAGCCCCAGCGCCCCCCGTCGCAAAAGCGCGCCAGTCCGTCTTCTGAAAAGTTGCGTGCGTTCTGCAGCGTGGGCGGCACGCGCCAGCAGCCTTCGCCATCGATATAGCCCCACAGCGAGTTGTCGGCCTGGGCAGCGCTGACCCAGCCGCCGCGCCCGTCGGCGTTGAAGCGCAATACCGCCTTCAAGCCTTCTGGTGGCACCACGGCCCGCCCGGGGTGGACGATGACCAGGGCCGGGCTCTGGCAGCTGGGTTCCAGCGGAATGCTGGCCAGCCAGGGAGGGGCCGGTTCGGTGGTGATGTCGCTGTCTTCGTTCATTGTGCTCGGGGGCTCTCCGCGCGGCATCCTACCGAGGGTGTCTGGCCGGGCGCGTAACCATTTGCACGCCTTGGCAAATGCCCCACACCTTGGGCTGCGCCTGACACCTTGGCGACTTTTTTCTACGTAGTTACCCTGATTTTTTGAACTGTCCTGTCGATCAGCCAGGCCTTCGTTCGTCGTGCAGGTGAAGGTCCGCCAATGGGCCCTCAACCCATCACTTTCAGGAGATCCCCATGCGATTCATGATCATCGTCAAAGCCACCGCCGAATCCGAACAAGGCTGTATGCCCACCGCCGCCCTGATGGCCGAGATGGCCCGCTACCACGAGGAACTCGCCCATGCGGGCGTGCTGCTTGACGGCAGCGGGCTCAAGCCCACCGCGCAAGGCTGGCGGGTGCGCTACAGCGGAAGCGGCCGCACCGTGACCGACGGGCCGTTCACCGAAACCAAGGAACTCATTGCCGGCTACACCCTGATCCAGGTGCGCAGCAAGGGCGAGGCGCTGGAATGGACGCGCCGCTTTCCCAATCCGCGCGGAGAAGGGCTCGATGCCGAGATCGAAGTGCGCCAGCTCTTTGAGATGGAGGACTTTGCCGGCGTCGAAGGCGTGGAGAAATTCCACGACCTCGAAGCGATGCGCGGCTGAAACCAACCGGGAGGACCCTCTACCATGATCAAGACCATTGCCCTTGTGTTGCTGGCGGCGCTGGGACTTTTCCTGGCGTTTGCTGCCACCCGCCCCGACACCTTCCGCGTGGAGCGCAGCCGCCTCATCTCCGCCCCGCCCGAGCGTGTGTACGGCCTCATCCACGACCTGCGCCAGTTCAACACCTGGAACCCGTATGAACGCAAGGACCCCGCCGCCAAGGGCGAGTACAGCGCCAACACCATCGGCCCTGGCGCGCGCTATGCGTGGCAGGGCGACAAGGTGGGCACCGGCAGCATGGAGATCGTCGATGCCACGGCCCCGGCGCGCGTGGCGATGAAGCTCGACTTTGTGGCCCCGTTCGAAGCCCACAACCAGGTCGAGTTCATGCTGCAGCCCGAAGGGGCAGGTACCACCCGCGTCACCTGGGCCATGCATGGCCCTGTGCCCTACCTGGCCAAGATTGCGCACCTGGTTTTCAACATGGACCGCATGGTGGGCCAGGACTTTGAAGACGGCCTGGTCAACCTGCAGGCTGTGGCGCAAAAGCCTGCCGGCTGAGCCCCATCCCCTGTTGCGCTTTGCAAAACCTTTCGTTTCGCTTTACCTTCCTTACTCCTCAGGAGCACCTCATGCACCCACAAATCTTCGTGAACCTGCCCATCGAGAACATGACCCGCTCGCAGGCGTTCTTCCGCGCACTGGGCTATGACTTCAACCCCCAGTTCACCAACGACCAGGGCGCCTGCCTGGTGGTGGGCGAAAACCTCTTCGTGATGCTGCTGATCAAGGACTTCTACCAGACCTTCACCAGCAAGACGATTGCCGATGCACGCACCACCTCCGAGGTGCTGGTGTGCTTCTCTTGCCAAAGCCGTGCAGAAGTCGATGCGCTGGTGGACAAGGCCGTGGCTGCGGGCGGCACCACACCCCGCCCCGCGCAGGACCTGGGCTTCATGTACTCGCGCAGCTTTGACGACCTGGATGGCCACACCTGGGAGTTTGTGCACATGGTGGACGCCAGCAAGGCGCTGGGCTGAGAAGGTGTGAAGGAGCCTGCCATGCCCGCTCGTCCCGCAAAAACGCACCCCCTCGGCGTTGCAAATGCTCGCCATAGCCCGAGCTATGGCTGCGCTTTGCGCCTTGATGGCGCACGTTTGTGCGGCCCGCTCGGGTACGCCAGACTCTTTCACAACTTCATCGCGTGACCCCCTCTGCCGTTCCCGACCGCGATGCCCTGCACCGCAGCATCGACTCGGTGTGGCGCATCGAGGCTGCGCGCATCATTGCCAGCGTGGCGCGCATGACACGGGACGTGGGCCGGGCCGAGGAACTGGCGCAGGACGCCCTGGTGGCAGCGCTGGAGCATTGGCCCACCACCGGCCTGCCCGCCAACCCGGCGGCGTGGCTGATGACCACGGCCAAGCGCCGCGCCATCGACCACCTTCGCCAGCAGGCGCTGCACACGCGCGAGAACGAAGCCCTGGGCCACGACCTCGAAGCGCTCGAAGCGCAGTACGCGCCCGACGTGGTGGACACCCTGATGCACGCACAGCAGGACGACATTGGCGACGACCTGCTGCGCCTCATCTTCACCGCCTGCCACCCCGTGCTGCCCACCGAGGCGCGTGTGGCGCTCACCTTGCGGCTGTTGGGCGGGCTCACCACGGCTGAGATCGCACGCGCGTTTCTTGTGCCCGAGCCCACCGTGGCCCAGCGCATTGTTCGCGCCAAGCGAAGCCTGTCTGCGGCCCACGTTCCGTTTGAAGTGCCCGGCCCCGCGGAGCGCGCGCCGCGACTGGCCTCGGTGCTGGAGGTGATCTACCTCATCTTCAACGAAGGTTATGCCGCCACGGCGGGCGATGACTGGATGCGCCCCGCTTTGTGCGGCGAGGCGCAGCGACTGGTGCGCGTGCTGGCCAGCCTGGTGCCCGATGAGCCCGAGGTGCAGGGGCTGGTGGCACTGCTCGAAATCCAGGCCTCCCGCCTGCCCGCACGCACCAACGCACAAGGCCAGCCCGTGCTGCTGATGGACCAGGACCGTGCGCGCTGGGACCACCTGCTGGTGCGCCGGGGGCTGGCAGCCCTCGACAAGGCCGAGCAGCTGGCACGCGTGGGCCATGCCTGGGGGCCCTATGCGCTGCAGGGTGCGATTGCGGCCTGCCATGCGCGCGCGCACCGAGCCCAAGACACCGACTGGCACCATATCGTGGCGCTGTATGACGCACTGCTGCAGGTGGCGCCCTCGCCTGTGGTCGCTCTCAATCGCGCCGTGTCGGTGGGCATGGCCCTGGGTCCGGCCGCAGCACTGGCCCTGGTGGATGAACTGGCCGCAGAACCCAGCCTGCGCCACTACCACTGGCTGCCCAGTGTGCGGGGCGACCTGCTGGCCAAGCTGGGGCGCCTGACGGAAGCTTGTGCAGAGTTTGAACGGGCCGCCAGCCTGACGCGCAATGCGCAGGAAAAGGCCTTGCTGCTGGCGCGAGCGCGAGCGTGATGGACATGACTTCCAGCCGGCGCGCTGCGTGAAGCAGGCCGGAGCAGGGCAGGATCAGCGCCGCCGCTTCTGGGTGCGGCCGTGTGGCGTGGCCACCTTGGGCGCCAGACCCAGCGCGGCCCGCGCCAGCGCATCGGCCGCCCCATTGCGGTGGCGGGGAACCCATTGCAGGTCCACCTGTGCAAACCGCTGCAGCACACGGCGCGCCTCGTCAAACAGCGGTGCCAGCCGCTCGATAGGCGCCACGGCCTGCTTGCCCAGTTGCTCCACCAGCACGCTGCTGTCGCTGAGCACCTGCACGGTGGTTGCCGTCGCCACCACCTGGGGTTCCAGCCACTGCAGCGCCCGCAGCAGCGCGCGCAGTTCGGCCTCGTTGTTGCAACCGGTGAAGGTCGTGGCTTCAGAAATGGTGTGTTGCGTGGCCCCACCGGGCCCCACCAGCACTGCCCCCAGCCCCATGCGCCCGGGGTTGGGCACGGCGCTGCCGTCGCAGTGCACCACCCAGTGGGCGGGTTCGGTGGCCACGGCCTATTTGTAGAACGCTTCGACTTTGCCCTTGAGCTTGATCATCAATGGCTGGCCCTTGCGGTCCACCGTCTTGCCTGCGGGCACTTTCACCCAGCCCTCGCTGACGCAGTATTCCTCGACATCGCTGCGGTCCTTGCCGTTGAAGCGGATGCCGATGTCGTGCTTGAACACCTCCGCCACATGGTGCGGGCTGCGGGGGTCCACCGACAGGTGATCGGGCAAGGGGGGTGGCGTGGTGGAGGTGGTTGCGTCGGTCATGCAGAAGGCTCAGTGTGAAAAGGCAATGGGAAAGAAAACAAAAACGGAAAGCGCGGATTCTCCGGGATTTGGTCCTGCAGTGCTGCGCCAAGCCCCTGCCGCCCTACCGCGCGAGAGGCGCAACGCCGATCAGCCAGGCATGCGCCCAGAACGCAAAGCCCACCCAGGCCACAGCGCCCACCACCACGGCCACGCCCGTGCCCGCCGCAGTGCCGGGCGCGTAGCCGGTGTTCATCGCCCGGTCGCGCTGCCGTGCGGCCCGAAAGCTCAGCACGGCCCACAGCAAAAAGCTGCCAAACAGCAACACATCGGCCAGGTTGCCGTTGGACAGCAAATGTGCCAGCGCCCACACCTTCACGCCCAGCACCATGGGGTGGTGCAGCCGGGCCTTGATGGCATTGCGCGGCACGTAGGTGGCGGCCAGCAGGATGAAGGCAATGAGCGTCAGCAGCGACGCAGCGTGCCGCATGCCAATGGGCGGCACCCACAGCACCAC
Organism: Acidovorax sp. JMULE5; assembly: GCF_013376875.1. Lineage (GTDB taxonomy): Bacteria > Pseudomonadota > Gammaproteobacteria > Burkholderiales > Burkholderiaceae_C > Acidovorax > Acidovorax facilis. The sequence continues at coordinate 3,615,215 of NZ_CP035951.1, read as the reverse complement.
CGGCTGCTGCCGCGCCAAGCCATAGCCCCACACGATGAGTGCCAGGCCCACGGCGGAGACCAGTGAATACAACCCCTTCCACGGCATCTCACCCATGCGTGCCAGCGTCTGCGTGCGCCAGCCATCGGCCACGATGCGCACCGAATGCACACCCAGAAACAGCACCAGTCCAAGTACCAGATACGCCATGGAAAAGCCTTTCATGTCATCGTGAATCTGCGTGCAGGTAGTGCGATGTCAGCAGGCTGCATCGCCCCCGCATTTGTTGCTGCGGATTATGGGCAGGGCGCCCGATGTACTCGCTGTGTGGGGGCTTGCGATGATTGCCACGCGCCGCCATCATGCCGCCCATGACCGCCAGCCCACCCGAAGATCCACCGCTGCGAGCCTTGCCCAACCTGGGCCCAGCGTCTGAGCGCATGCTCCACGCTGCGGGCATTTGCACCCCCGCAGCATTGCGTGCGCTGGGCGCCGTTCCCGCCTTTGTGGCTGTGCGCCAGGCTGGCCAGCAACCCAGCCTCAACCTGCTGTGGGCCCTGGAAGGTGCGCTCAGCGGACGCGACTGGAAAACCGTGGCACTGCATGAACGCACCGCACTGCTCATGCAGCTGGACGACCTCAGCACACGGAATTTGCCCGGGGCTTATAAGTAAAAAGTGACCCTGTCGCTTTCCCATAAAGCGCTTGTAGCTATAAATTAAATAGCAAATTGGTGCGCGGGCCACGCTCCATCATTCCACCGCATGCTGCGCCAGCAGCGCCCCCACCTTGGGCTTGGCGCAGCGCTGCAGCGTTTGCAGCAGCGTGTAGCTGGGCTCCGCCACCCTCCAACGCGTGCGCAGGTCGTGCTGCATGCGCGCCAGCAGCGCAGCGGCCATCTCGGCATCGGCCAGCGCCCGGTGCGCCTGGCCCGTGCGCGGCAGGCCGTGGTAGTCCACCAGCGAGCCCAGCTTGTGGCTGGGCGCCTGCGGGTACAGCCGCCGCGACAGCAGCACCGTGCACGCAAACGGCTGCGGCGCGGGCAGCCCGGCCAGGGCCAGCTCGGCCTGCCAGAACTTGCTGTCAAACGAAGCGTTGTGCGCCACCATGGGCGCATCGCCCACAAAACGCGCCGCGTCCTGCATCACCCCCGCCGCATCGGGCGCGGCGTTCACCATCGCGTTGGTAATGCCGGTGAGCTGGGTGATGAACGACGGTATCCACGCGCCGGTTTTCATCAGGCTCTGGAACCGGTCCACCACCTGGCCTTTTTCGAGCAGCACGATGGCTACTTCAGTCGCACGCGCGCCCTGGCCGGGCGAGATGCCGGTGGTTTCAAAGTCGATGACGGCGATGGGGGGCATGGGGGTGGGTGCGAAAAAGAAAGGATTGTGCCGCTGTGCTTGACCGTCGCTGCGTGAGTCGGGTGGGGACGCGTGTTCTACACTGCCCCGCGCACTTTCTGGATAAATGAAAGGAGCTGGGACTCCGCGCAGCTGCGCAACCCCACGGGTGTGCGCTGCCTGGCAGTAAATAGAAAAAAGGCCCATGAAAATTTCACAGATTACCCTGCGTGTGGGGCAAAGTCTCCTGCGTATCACCGGCGCCCTCGCCGCCGTGTTTGGCCTGCTTCTGGCGGCCATACTGGTGTTCACCACCATGCCGGGCAGCTCGCACCGTGGCGCGCTCCCAGCCGCCAGTGCTGCGCAGCAGGCGCTGGCGCAGCAGTTGCGCCAGCACGTCCAGGCCATCGCGGCGCAGGAGCACAACGTCCACTACCCTGCGGCCTTGGAAGCGGTGGCGAACTATCTGGAGTCGGAGCTGGAGTCTTACGGCTACCAGGTTCTGCGCCAGGAGTTCCTGGCGTCGGGCGTGAAGGTGCGCAACCTGGAGGTCACGGTCCCCAGCCAAAGCGCACCCGGCCAGCGCGTGATTGTGGTGGGCGCCCACTACGATTCGGCGCGTGAAACGCCGGGCGCCAACGACAACGCCACGGGCACCGCTGCGGTGTTGGCGCTGGCCCAAAGCCTCAAACATCTGGGTGCCACGGCGCAGTCGGATGTGATGCTGGTGCTCTACACCAACGAGGAGCCACCCTATTTCAAAACCCCGCTGATGGGCAGCCATGTGCACGCCCAGGCGCTGAAAGCCAAGGGTGTGCCGGTGACGGCCATGCTGTCGCTGGAGACCATGGGCTATTTTTCGGACGTTGCAGGGTCGCAGAAGTACCCGTGGCCCCTGAACCAGTTCTACCCCACGCAGGGCGATTTCATTGCTTTTGTGGCGACGCCTGGCGACCTGGGTCTGGTGCGCAAGGTGGTGCGGTCCTTTCGGTCCCTCGCTGTGTTTCCATCCGAGGGCATTGCGGCGCCCCGGCGCATCCCCGGCGTGGACTATTCAGACCACGCGGCCTACCTCGACGCAGGCTATCCCGCGTTGATGGTGACCGACACCGCCCCCTACCGCTATCCGCACTATCACACCCGCCAGGACACCCCGGACAAGGTGGATTTCGACCGGCTGGCCCGCGTGGTTCAGGGGCTCGAAGGCGTGGTGCGCGACCTCGCGCATTAGGGCAACGCTGAACAAGTCCCTCGCGCACCGCGCATCCCTGCTTTGGGCGGTCTGCCGCGTTGCAAATCCTCGCGATAGCTACGGCTATCGCTGTGGTTTGCGCCTTGCATCCCATCCCAAACCATGGCGCGCGCCATCGCGGGGACTTGTTCAGCGTCGCCTTAGCCGGGCGCACCAAAGACTGAGGAGTCGCGGTGGGGGGGTGATGCCATCGCACACGGTGGCGAGACTCTCTGGCACGAAGAGCCTTTTCTTGGCGCCCTGTAATGGCCTGTAATCGTCAGCGCGCATTCGGCTGCCTACATTGACTCCCCCGGCCCGACACATCGTCGAGCTTCATCTTTGAGGAGTTCCACATGGCTACCACCGTCACCATCGCCCAAGACACCACCCGCGAAATCGATCTCGGCAACTCCAACGGCATGAGCATTACCGCTCCACTTGCCCGGGCCAGCGTGCACGTCGACTATCAGAATCCGGCGGGCTCTGGAAACTACAGCAGCGCGATCAAGGGATCGGCCGGCTACGGCAATCCGTTTACGGTGCCCGCCGGTGGCACCAAGGCCGTTCTCAAGACGGATCTTGAATCGGAGCATGTTCGCGTTGGCGCCAGGGATGCCGGCATCACCGTCACCTATTGAATGTTCTGCGCGATCTTGCGCGGGTGCTTATCAATCCCTCGCAGCGCGCGGATGCTCCAGAAAAAACCGCAGCATCTCCTGCGTGGCAGCCACGCCGCGCGGGTCGGTGTGGCTGCCGCCCGCATGCCCGCCGGCCCACGCATGTCCTGCGCCGTGCAGCACCCAGTGTTCTGCCACCACGGGGCTGGGCGATGCCCTGCTGGAAGAGGCCGGGCCTGGCCGTGCATATACCCTGCGCGTGTAGCCCTGCCCGCTGGTGGACTGGCCCGTGTGCACGGCCTCCACCGTCTGTGCTGCACCGCCTGGGGCGGTGGCCAGGGCGGTGAGCGTGGCCTGGACCAGTTGCTCGCCGTTGTGGGCGTGCACGGTGGTGTCGGCGTCGCCATGGAACACGATCATCGGCGGAGGCGGCAGTGCAGGGGCCTCGGCGGTGGGGTGGGTGGCGGCTCCGGGTTTGGCGCCGTTTTTCATGGCCGACAGCGCGCCCATCACGTTGTGCGCCGCGCCCGCCTGCAGGCCAGAGTGCACGCCCACAGCGGCAAACAGCTCGGGGTACTCGCGGCCCAGCAGTGCGGCCATGGCGCCGCCAGCCGACAGGCCCGCCACGTAGACGCGTTGCGCATCCACCGGGTGGCGCGCCATCACGTCCTGCAGCATGGCGACGAGCAGCGCGGGTTCGCCGCTGCCCCGGTGCTGGTCGCCGGGGCGAAACCAGTTCCAGCAGCCGTTGGGGTTGGCGCTGTGGGGTTGCTCCGGGTACAGTACCAGGGCGTTGGCGGGGGCGGCGGCGTCGTTCATGCCCGTGCCGGTGGCAAAGTCCACGGGGTTCTGCGTGCAGCCGTGCAGCATCAGCACCAGCGGCATGGGGGTGCCAGCCGTGGCGCCCGGGGGCACGTAGAGGTGGTAGTGGTGCGGGTGGCGCCGTGCATCGGCGTGGGTGAAGACCACGCGGGTGAAGCTGCCGGGCGGCTCAGCCAGCGGGTGATTGCTGGCGGCGGGGCGTGGTGCTGTGGGGGCCTTTGGCTCGGCCTGGGGGGTGGGGGCGCTGCGGTCGATGACCACGGCGTCTTCCACGTCTTGCGCGGTGTTGGCATTGCGCCAGCGTGGGGCCTCTTCACCTGCGGGTGATGGCGCTTGCAACGGCGTAGCCCCTGCGCTGGCAGGTGTCGGTTCGTTGCTGTGGCGCGCCACGGCTGCGCCCAGGGTCTGCTGGATGGCCCGCGTGGCGTCGGCCAGCTGACCACTGCGCACCAGCTGGGTGGCTTCGCCCATCAGGCGCTTGAGATTGAGGTTCCAGTCCATGGGGACTCCTTGGTGGTTGGTGCGTCCGGCAGCGGTGCGCTGCGGTCCGGGTCGGTGGTGTTCAATGCATGCGCCCGGCCAGGGCGGCCTTGACGGCCGCACTGGCATGGAACGCGCCCAGTACCGTCACCGAGGCAATCGTGGCCTGCGCCAGGGCGGGCGGCACGTCGTCGTCGATGCTGGCCAGGCCCAGCACGCGGATCTCCAGCGCCTGGCCCGCCGCCAATACGGCCTCCAGCTCGGCCCGGCCAAAACGCTGCAGCCCCAGCACAAGCATCTTGCGGGCCACCACCTGGCGCACGGCGTCGTTCTGGGCAGTCAACTGATTGCGGATGGCGGTGCGGATGAAGTCGGTGCGGTTGGCGTAAAAGCCTTCGGAGACGAGGAGGTCAATGTGGCCCAGGTCCACGAAGCCCAGGTTGATCGTGACCTTCTCGGACTCGGGCACCTTGCCGCGCGACGGGGCGATGGGAACGATGTTGTTCATCGGGGAAACTCCATAAAACATCCAATGGGATGGTGTATGGATGGCATGTGGATGCCTTGGCGCGCTGTTTCAAGAGCTGTGGCCCAAAGAAAAAGGAGCCCCTGGGCTCCATGGTTCGGTGGTTTTGCTATGAAATATGTAGCTTCTAGCGCTTGATAGGAAGGCGCTGGAGCCCATTTTTTCTTGAATTTCTGTGCAAGACGCTGACGGTGCTCCCGGCATCGCGGCAGGGTGCGGCGTGCCTCCGGCCCCTGCCCCACCTTGGGGAAACAGCCGCCCGGGGGCCTGCCGCTCAGCCTCTCAGTACAAGGTCAGTTCCTTGTGCTCGCCCAGGCTGCGCGGTGGCTCGCCCGTGATGGCGGCCTTGGCCATCTTGAAGAGCTGCACCATCTTGCTTTCATCCACATCCCAGTATTCGGCATGGCGGATGCGCACGGCCAGCAATGCCAGGTTGGGGTCGGACACGCCACCCGGGAACCACGCCTGGGCCATGGGGGACCACAGGGCTTGTTTTTGCGCATGGTCGTCCACAGCGCGGGCCTGGCCTGACAGCGACACGTAGCTGTCATCGTCCGGGTTGGCATACGACACGTTGACTTCGCCATCGGTCAGCAGGCGTTCGTACAGCTCGCCCGACTTGGGGATGAAGAAATACAACTCGCCGTGTTCGTCAAATTGGCGGTTTTGCGTGGTGAGCGGGTGCGCGTGCAGCATGCCCGTGGAGGTGCGGTGCGTGAGCATGCCAAATCGAATGTCCTTGATGAGCTTCCACAAGGTTTCGTGGCCGGGGGTGTCGTGGTGCATGGGGGGCTTCCGTGAAATGGAGGGGGTGCTACGACTCTAGGCCGCCCGCGCCATGCGCCGCGTCGTCCCCCTGCCCGCCTCTGCGTGGGCGCTTGTCCGACATCCGTCCTACCCGCCCAGACAGGATGGGTCAGGACCGGGCGTTACCTATGCTGTCCGTGCGGCTGCACCGGTGCCTCCGCCTTGCGCAGCACCTGCCGTGCTGTCACGGTAAAGCGTGGTGCGCCAGGTGGAGGGAAGGCGCTTCACGCCTTCTTCAAAAACTCCGACTTCAGCAGCATGCTGCCCAGGTCGGTCTTGCAGTCCACGTTGTGGCCATCGGCGCCGTCGACCAAGCGGATGCTCTTGATCTTGGTGCCCTTCTTGAGCGTGGACGACGAACCCTTGACCTTGAGGTCCTTCACCAGGATCACCGCGTCGCCGTCGGCCAGCGGGTTGCCATTTGCATCCCGGACGATGCCGTCGCTTGCATCGGCGTCTGTGTCCGCTGCATCAGCCACCTGCGGCCATTCAAACGCGCAGTCAGGGCACACATAGTTGCTGCCATCGGGGTAGGTGTTCTCCAGGCCGCATTGGGGGCAGGCAGGGGTGGTGTGGGGCATGGTGGGGTCCTCTCTGTCGTTGTTGTAGTGGTTGTGAAATCGGTGCGCAAAGTGTCGCCGCTTCAGAGCGGCGCGCGTTGCTCCAGCGCAAACGGTGGCAGCCCTTTGAGCAGCCGCTGGCCGTAGCTGGTGCGCGTCAGGCGCTTGTCGTAGCAGTACACATGCGCCATGTCTTCTTCGGTGCGAATCGCGCGGCCCACCCACTGCGCCAGACGAATGGCCGTGGCGGGCACCACCAGTTCGCTGAAGGGGTCGCGGCCCACGGCGCGCAGCCATTCGGCGCGGGCTTCGCCCACGGGGTCGTCGGGCGGGGCAAAGGGCAGCTTGGTGATGAAGACCGACTCGCACAGCCGTCCCGGCAAATCCAGCCCCTCGCCAAACGACTGCATGCCAAAGATGACCGAGGGCTCGCCGTTTTCCACCCGCTCACGATGGCGTTTGAGCAACTGCGTGCGCGGCAGTGCGTTCTGCACCAGCACCACGCTGCGCATGGCGGTGGGCAATGCGTCCACCGCCTGGCGCATTTGCTCGCGCGAGGTGAACAGCACCAGCGCGCCGTATTCCACGCGGGCAATGTCGTGCAGCAGCGCATCGACCATTTCGGTGGTGAACTGCGCGGCGTTCTTGGGGTCGGCGCGCGTCTCGGCTGCAATCAGCGTGCCCTGCGCGGCGTAGTTGAAGGGGCTGGGCACTTCGAGCGTGGTGGCTGCCTCGTCGCCATGCAGGCCCGCCTCGCGCAAGAAGAAATCAAAGTGCCCGCAGCTGGTGAGCGTCGCCGAGGTCAGCACCGCACCGCGCACCGCGCTCCACAGGTGGTTGCGCAGCGTGGTGCCGGGCAGGATGGGGCTGGCGTGCGCCTTGACCACGATGAAGTCGCCATCCACCTCCAGCGTGAACCATTTGGCGGCGGGCACCGCGCCTTCGGGCGCATCCTGCAGCAGCAGTTGCGCGGTGGCGTGCAGCTCTTCCAGGCGCGGGGCCAGCATGCCAATTTGTGCATACAGCGTGGACAGGCGCTTGGCCTCGTCGGGCTTGTCGCGCATCTCGGCGCGCAGGGCTTTGCTGATGGCGCGCAGGGCATCGAGGAAGCCTTCGGCACTGGCGGCCAGCAGGCCCAGCGGGGCAATGAGCTGTTCGGGCAATTCGCCGCGTGGCACGCGCACGCGCGCCGGGCCCCAGGCGCTGGGCTGGCTCTTGAGCTGGGCGCCATACACATCCATCACGATGCGCGCCAGGTCCTGCAGCGTCTGCCGCAGCTGGGCCGAATGTTTGGGGATGTCGGCAATCTCTTCGACCTCCAGCAGCGCGCCAATGCGCAGGCCCCGGCTGGCAAGGCGCTCGATCCAGGTGATGCGCGACAGGTCCATGCTGCACGCAAACTGGTCGAGTGCCGTGGCAGGCAGATGGTGGGCTTCGTCCAGCACCAGGAGGCAGTTGTCCAGCTCGGGCAGCACACGGGCGCCCAGCGACGACAGCAGCAGGTCGTGGTTGGCCACGATCACCTGCGCGCCCACCAGCTCCTTGCGTTTGTCGTAGTAGGTGCACTGGCTGAAGGCGGGGCAATGCTTGCCGGTGCACGAGGCACCCTCGGCCGCCACGGGGCTCCACACCTCGGGCTCGGGCGGCGTGTCCAGGCTGTCGCGGTCGCCATCCCACGCGCCTTTCGATAGCGTCTGCGACATCGTCGAATAGAACTGGATGCGCGCCTCGGTCTCGTGCCGGGGGCGCTTGGCGCGGGCGGCGGCTTCCTCTTCGGCAAACAGGTCGTCTTCGCCCTCTTCTTCCGCCTCGCCCGTGCCCGCCAGGCGGTCGAGCTTGAGCTTGCACACATAGCGGCCGCGCCCCTTGGCCAGCGCAAACTTGAAGGGCTGGGGCAGCAGCGCGGCCAGCGCGGGCAGGTCTTTGTTGACCAGCTGCTCTTGCAGCGCCACCGTGGCCGTGGAGATCAGCACCCGCGTGCCGCGCGACAGCGCCAGCGCAATGGCAGGCGCGCAGTAGGCCAGCGACTTGCCCACGCCCGTGCCCGCCTGGATCACGGCGATGGACCGCGTGGGCGCGTCTTCACCACTTTCTTCATCCACCTTGCCCAGCGTGGCGCTGCTGAACGTGCGCGCCACCTGCTCGGCCATCAGCCGCTGGCCGGCACGGCTGCGAAAACCCTCGGTGGCTGACACCACCGCATCGAAAGATTCAAGGGCCTGCGCGGCCCACACCTGTTGAGACATACAGTAGTGTCGCATGCCGAAGACAGGTTGGCGCTGGGCAGTGCCTTGTGGCGGATGGGCGGGCTGTCCCCCCGCAGCTGCCTTGAAAGAAAATCCCCGCACAGCTACAGGAGAGCAAAGATGCAGGGGGGAAATGCGTGGGAATATGGGCTGAACTGCGGTTCGTTGCTGCGCTGCAGGCCATGGGCAATGGCAAGCGCAAGCTGTGTTCCGGGTGGAGCGAAAAGTGTGCAACGCATCCTGCTGCGGACGCTGGGGTTCGTGCTGCTGCTGTGCACGGTGAGTGCATCGGGCGCATGGGCACAACAACCCGCATCGTCGGCTGCCCAGGCAGGCAGCCCTGCGCGCCAGCGGTTGCTGGCGCAGGAGCTGGTGCCGCAGCAGCCTGCCCGGTACGCATGGATCCGCGCGGCAGAGGCCCAGGGGCAAGGGGCCGATGCGCTCTATCTGCGGCTTGCATTGCTCGACGAATGGCTGCTCGCACTGGAAGGGCGGCCGGCGCAGGTCGGCCGCACCATCGAAGTTGCCATCGCTCACGGGCGCGAGGTCGATGCGGACGATCTGCAGCGCCGAGCGCGTGCGGTCTGGCCCTCCCTCCTCAAAGCCCAGCTGCGGCCGCTATGGGACATGGACGGCCCCGATGTTCCGCTGCCGTCCGAGCTGGATGCCCTGGGCGCGGACAGCATTGCCCCAGAAGGCCCTGGCCTCTGGGTGCACCGGGCCAAAGATGGGCGCCCCCGGGGCCTCTACCTTTGGCTGGGCGTGCGCAATGGGCTGGGCGAGCCCGTGCCCTTGCCGGAGTTTGCGCTGCGCCTGGGCCGCCCCGGCCAGCAAGCGGCTGCGCCATTGATGCAATGCTATTTGCCCCGGTACAGCACGCGGCAGCTCATCCCGCCGCAAAGCACGCAGCATTACCTGTGCCGCGCGGGCGAGGGTGGTTTTGGGTTGCCGCCGACGGGCGTGGGGTGGCTGGCGCAGATGGGTGAGTGGTTCAGCCAGGGGGCGTCCCTGCAGACCGAACTGCCCCAGCACGACCAGGCCCTGTCGCGCACAGGCCGGATCCTGGGCCAGGTGGACAACCCGGCGGTGGACGACTTCCTGCGTGGTGCCCGTGAAGCCACCGAGAAGCAGCAACAACTACAAAAAGAACGAGCCCAGGCGGAGGCAGCAGCGGCGAAGAAGGCCCGTGAAGCCACGCCAGCGCGCCGCTCTGGCGAGTCGCTACCGCTCTGGCTCAAGCGGGTGGCGTTCTTGGGCGGGGTGGTGGGCGCATTGGTGCTTTATGTCCTGCTCGCGCACCACGTCAGCGTGGCAGTGGCGTCCGGGGTGCTGTGGTTCGGCCTGGCCATTCCGAGCGCGATCTACTTGCGTTCGATCTGGACAATGGGCGGGACCGACGGCTGGGGCAAGCTCGTGGCCATTGTCCTGTCAGGTGCCGCCATCGCGGCGCCTTTTGTGGGCACGCTCGCTGCGTACACGGTCTACAAGCTGGTGGTGAGCGCGCGGGCGCGCCGCAAGGCGATCCTCTTCTTGCTCGGCGTGATCGTGGTCATCGTGCTCCATGCGCTGGAGCGGTGGTTGTTCTGGTGACAGCAGGCTCCGCACGCCCGCAGCGGCGCAGGGCCTGGGCCTACAGCGCGGGGCGGCCAGCGGCGCTAGGGTGGAGGGACTCCACGTTGCATACCAAGGCCCCGCATGAAAACGACCCCCACAGCCCGCCGCAAGGAAGAGGAGATCATCCCCTCCGCCCCTGTGCCCGCCCGCACCGAGCGGCGCGTGAACACCACCCAGCCCCAGCCGCAGCCCGGCAGCGGACCCGAAGACCTGAGCGGGCCCGAACCCCTCCTGCCCCACGAGCGCGACCAGGCGGTCAACATGACCGACGGCGAACCCGACGCCAAGATGGAGCAAGCCTACCGTGATGTGAAACGTGGACTGCAGGACACGGACCGGGGGCCACCGGCCGACAAGGCGCACCAGAAGCAGAAACGGTAATGCTACAAATTTGATAGCTGTTTGCGCTTGATGGATAAGCGCTAGAGGCCAATTCTTATCAGTTTTACGGCACCCGCGCCGCCCTGAACCAGCGCGGCAGGTGGTCATGGGCGTGCACCAGCGATTCGAGCACGCCGTGGCTGCGCTCCACCACCTCAATGCCCGGCGCTTTGAGGTCCGGCACGATCACTACCGCGACCCCTGCGGCTTGCGCCGCGCGTGCGCCGTTCTCGCTGTCTTCAAATGCCAGGCACTGTGCGGGGTCCACGCCCAGGCGCACGGCCGCCAGCTGGTACAGGGCGGGGTCGGGTTTGCCACGCGGCACCTCGTTGCCGCCAGCCCAGGCGTGAAAGTGCTGAAGCACGCCCACCCTGCCCAGGCGGTGCTCGATCTCGTCGCGCCGCGACGATGAGGCCACCGCGCAGGGCACGCCTGCTTGCCCCAAGGCGTGCAGCAGCGATGCGGCGCCGGGTTTGAGGGGAAACAGGGGCTCTGGCCCTGCGTCCCACAGGCGCGCAGCCACATCGGACTGCACCTGTTCGAACATCTGCGGGCCACCCAGCAAAGCCGTGAGCATGGTGTCGGAGTCGGTGGACGCGCGCCCCACCACCTGCAGGTAGTCGGCCTCTGCCAGTGCAATGCCCCGCGCCCGTGCGGCGTCGAGCCAGGCGCGCAGAGTCACGCGCTCGGAGTCGACCAGCAGCCCGTCCATGTCGAAGATGGCGGCGGTGAAGGGCGGGCGAGGTGTCTGCATCGAAATATGATGCCTGCAAAAACCACTGCTTCAGTCCATCCGAGGGAACATGGAAACAACGACGCGATTCACGCTGGTCTGCAAGAACGACACCGATGCCGATGCACTGCATGCGGTTTTCAGCACTCCCGGTGGTGCCGGGCTTGAAGCGGCGGTCAAGGCCTTCTTCGCGGCCCGCAAGCTCACCATCCACCCCACGGACCACCTGGGCTTTGACCGCTACGAGCGTTCGGGCCTGGTGATCGATGCGGCATTCACCTCGGGCTCTGCCGATGTTGGTGATTTCATCAAGCCCTTGTCCAAGGTCTGCCATGCGCTGCATGCCGAGCTGGTCGATGACGAGGTCGCCCGCAAGCTTGAATATGGCTTCATCGACGGCAAGAAAAAGCCACCCGCTGATGTGGTGGCGCTGATGAAGACCCTGGCCCCGACCGCCCAGCTCGGCCGGGTGGGAAAGATCATCGAGGCTGCCGAGCGCGAGCAGAACGACCCGACCTATGCCTTCATCCGCGCCATCGGGTTCTCCAAGAACCAGGCCACCGTGCAGGCCCTGCTGGAGAAGGGAGCCGACCCCAACAGCAAATTCTCTTCAGGCTACTCCTGCCTGAACAAGGCCATCACCGACAAGCGCGTGAAGGTCGTGCAGCTCATGCTGGAGCATGGCGCCGACCCCAACCTGCCGCACAAGGGCTATCCCAACCTGTACGAGGCCTGTCGGTTCTCTGCACCCAAGATCGTGGACCTGCTGCTGCAGCACGGTGCCGACCCCGATGGGCGCGCTCAGGGCGCATCGGAAACCAGCTACCCCATCGAGATCGCCATCTACTACCACCAAGCCAAGATCGTGCAGTCGCTGCTGGACAAGGGCGCCACAACACGCGGCCTGCCCAAGCTGGCCAATTTGCTGGAGCTCACGGCCCGCTCGTTCGACGCAATGTACGAGAACCTGGACGGCAAGCTCGCTATCATCAAACTGCTGGTGCGCGACCCGGCGTGGAAGGCCGAACTCGTGCAACGCTGTGACCGGCTGACTGGAATGCTCCAGCAGTCTTTCGCTGCCTACAAGTACCAGACGCCCAAGGACCGCAAGGACTTCGACGACATCCTGGCTTTCATGGCGGCTGCTTGAAGAAATACTGCGGGCTCAGCCGCGCTGCTGCAGCGCCCGCTCGATCCGGTCACGCCGCACCGTCGTCTTGGGCACCTTGAACGGGAACCACGTGCGTACGTCTTCTTCGAGCCCGATGCCGTGCATGTAGTTGTAGATGGCCTTCTTGAGCGCGCCGCCCAGCGCGTCGTGGTCCACGCCCGTGGGGTCGATGAAGGCCACGTCGTTCTTGGCAAAGTCACCCGGCGGCAGGGGCGCCAGCGTCACGCCGTATTCCTCGGGGTTCTTGCCGACGGGTGAGTGCACGGTGCAGGCAAAGCGGTGAAAGAATCCGCTCTGGATGCAGCCATTGGCGAACAGCTGGCGCACGTATTCGAGCGCGTCCACTGTGTCCTGCACGGTCTGGGTCGGAAAGCCATACATCAGGTACGCATGCACCAGGATGCCCGCGTCGGTGAACGCCCGCGTCACGCGCGCCACCTGGTCGACCGACACGCCTTTTTTCATCAGCGTGAGCAGCCGGTCCGATGCGACTTCGAGCCCGCCCGAGATCGCGATGCAGCCGCTGTCGGCCATCAGCTCGGCCAGGTCGGGGGTGAAGGTCTTTTCAAAGCGCACATTGCCCCACCAGCTGATGCCTGCGTTGCGCGCGATGAGTTCGGTGGCCAGTGCCTTGAGCGCCTTGGGCGGTGCGGCCTCGTCCACGAAATGAAAGCCGGTCTGCCCCGTCTCGCGCACGATCTGCTCGATGCGGTCGGCCAGCACGGCGGCGCTGGCGCCCTCGTAGCGGCTGATGTAGTCCAGACTCACGTCGCAAAAGCTGCACTTCTTCCAGTAGCAGCCGTGCGCCACGGTCAGCTTGTTCCAGCGCCCATCGCTCCACAGGCGGTGCATGGGGTTGAGCATGTCCAGCAACGACAGGTAGCGGTCTAGAGGCAGGCCGTCCCAGGTGGGCGTGCCCACCTCGGCGAACGCAATGTCGGCTTCCATCATGTTGATGTACTGCACCGCGCCATCCTCACCGCGCACGAAGGTGCGCACCAAGCGCTGGCGGCCGCGCTCGCCGCGCAGGTGTTCCAGCAGCGCCAGCAGCGGGCGCTCACCGGCGTCCAGCGTCACGTAGTCAAAGAAGTCAAACACACGCGGGTCGGCCAGTTCGCGCAGTTCGGTGTTCACAAAACCGCCGCCGAGCACGGTGGCGATGTGTGGGTAGCGTGCCTTGATGGCCTGGGCGATGCGGAAGGCCGCATATACGGACCCGGGGAACGGCACTGACAGCAGCACCACCGTGGGCTGGTGGCTGGAAATCGCCTCGTGCGTGAGCTGCTCCAGCAGCGCGTCCACCAGCGTGGGTGTTGCCGCCAGCGCGTTGGCCAGCGGGTCAAACGTGGGCTGGCTGCCGGCCAGCGATTCGGCATAGCGCACAAACTCAAAGCGCTCGTCCACTGCGTCGCGCAGCACATCGGCCAGGTCGTTCAGGTACAGCGTGGCCAGGTGCTTGGCCTTGTCCGTCAGGCCGAGCGCGCCAAAGGCCCAGCCCAGCGGGTCGCCGCCTTCGTCATCCACATACACATCCAGCGTGGCAAAGCGCGGGCCCTCGGGCAGGTAGTTCCGTCCCACGATGCGGTGCGCCAGCGTGCTGTCGCGGCCTTGCAAGAAGGCAATGGCGGGGCCGATGGTGGCGAGGTAGCGGTCCTTTTGCGCCGCAAAACTTTGCACGGCGGGGCTCTGCTTTTTGGCGGGCAGCGCATCCACCTGGGCGGCCACGGCGCGCAGCCCTTCGGGCGAGAGCAGGCGCAGCACCAGCGCCAATGCCAGGTCTTCCTGGAACGCAGTCAGCCCCCGCGAGCGCAGAAAGCCCGTGAGGTAGGCGGTGGAGGGGTATGGCGTGTTCAGCTGCGTCATCGGGGGGATGACGGAGAGCACGCGCTGGGCAGTTGAGGCGGGGGCGACGGCAGACATGGTGGAAACAGGCAATGGGGCGATGCGGTGCCGCCGCAGGGGTCGTGGAACCCCCGATTATCCCGGCCCGGCTTTATCCCTGGTGGGCGGGGGGCGCCGGGGGCACCGCAGCCGCGTGGGGTGTGCCGCTAGGGATGTCCTGCATCACCCTCGCGAGTCGGTGGTAGTGCGGATCAGGACAGGCCGCAAGGCGTCTTTTCTTGCCAATAGCGGGCTATTGGCAAGAAAAGCAACGCAGCGGACTGCCTGAGACCGCGCTATCACAGACCGCAGGGAGTGATGCAGGTCATCCCTGGTAGTTGTTCTTCACCCGCACATAGTGCTCGGCTGAATATTTCAGGTACGCAATCTCTGCATCGGTGAGCGCGCGCTGGCGCACCGCAGGGCGGCCGATGTAGAGGTACCCGCTCTCCAGCACCTTGCCGGGCGAGACCAGGCTGCCTGCGCCCAGCATCACGCGGTCTTCGATGATGGCGTCATCCATCACGATGGAGCCCATGCCGATGAGGCATTCGTTGCCGATGCGGCAGCCGTGCAGGATCACCGAATGGCCCACCGTGACGTAGTCGCCGATGACCAGCGGCGAGCCTTCGGGCTTGCTGGCGTTGCGGTGTGACACATGGCCCATGGTCAGGTCCTGCACGTTGCTGCACACGCCCACGGTGATGCGGTTCACATCGCCGCGCAGCACGGCATTGCACCACACCGAGCTGTCGCGGCCCAGCGTGACGTCGCCGATGACCTGGGCAGAGTCGTGGATGAAAACGCCGGTGTCCAGGACCGGGGCGATGTCGAGGTAGGGAGCGAGGGGCATCTTGGTGTCAGGCTGCGTGGAAAGAACGGGCGAGCGTAGTGCAAATCGCACTTCACGCCGGCTTGCCGGCCAGGGGGGTGGCGTGGGTCAGCGCGCTGGGGCGCGGCGAAGGGCAGATTTCGCAGAGGTTGCAACAGGGGCTGCCGCTGCCTTGCCCGTGCTTCCAACCCGGGCTTTTTTTGCGGGGGCCTTGGCCTCCTGGGTGGGCGCGGCGTAGAACCCCAGGAACATGTCCACCGCATCCCCTACCACTTGCGCTTGCTGTGCGGCGCTCAAGGGCGGCTGCCCCATGGCCAGCTGGGGCCAGAACGCAAATGCCTTGACCATGCCCTGCAGTTGCTGCGCGGCATAGGGCACATCCATGGTGGCGCGCAGGCGGCCATCTTGCTGGGCCGCGCGCAGCCAGCGCGGCAGGCCCTCTTCCTTGGCCGAGAGCTTGGCGGTGATGCCGCGCGCGCGCTCAGGGGTGTGCATCATGTCGGCCATGGCCACGCGGCTCAGGTCGATGAAGCTCGCGTCGTTGAGCAGGCGCATCTTTTGCGCCAGCAGCTCCAGCAGCTGGTCGCGCAGCGGGCGTGTGGGGGTGTAGGCCAGTTCGTCGGGTGACTGGCTGCGCTCCCACATCAGCAGCAGGATGGCTTCGAACAGTTCTTCCTTGCTTGGGAAGTGGTTGTACACCGTGCGTTTGGACACATCCGCCGCAGCGGCCACGCGGTCCATGCTGGTGCCGTTGAAGCCGTGTTCGCGGAACTCGCCGATGGCGGCCTGCACGATGGCATCGCGCTTGCGGTCGGTCAGGCGAGGGGTGGGCTGGGAGGCAGTCATGCGCAAATTTTACACCGGGTAGTTTACTTTTCTAAAAAGTGAACTACACTGTGCAGTGTAATTTCTATGTCGCAGATCCGGTGTCACTCTCCATCGTCCCCCGCCGCCGTCTGCTCCCGGCACTTTGTGTCGCCTTCGTTGTACTGATCGCCATGGCCTACAGCCTCTTTTCCCGCGCCGCCCAGCCGGTGGCCGCCTATGAACAGTCGCCGCAGTTCGCGGGTGGCAAATTTCGCAACGTGGCACCCCGCCATGCGCTGGGCGCCCTCAAGACGCTGGAGGTGATGTGGCGCTTTGCCACCGGCAAGCCCGACGACTCGGTGCCGCGCCAGCCCGTGCCGGTGTACGCGGTGATGCGGTCAGACCTGCTGGCCGCGCCCGACCTGAGCCTGTGGCGCCTGGGGCACTCCACCCTGCTCTTCAAGATCAACGGCCAGTTCTGGCTGACCGACCCGGTGTTTTCCGAGCGCGCCTCGCCGTTCCAGTTCCTGGGCCCCAAGCGTTTTCATGCGCCGCCCATCACGATTGACGAGCTGCCGCCCATTACCGGCGTGATCCTGTCGCACGACCACTACGACCACCTGGACTACGCAGCCATCCAGAAGCTTGCGCCCAAGGTGGAGCACTTCATCACGCCGCTGGGCGTGGGCGACCGGCTCATCGGCTGGGGCGTGCCTGCGGCCAAGGTGCAGCAGTTTGACTGGTGGCAGGGCACCACCATTGGCGGGCTGCAGCTGGTGGCCACGCCTGCGCAGCATTTCTCGGGCCGGGGCCTGTCAGACGGTAACAGCACGCTGTGGGCTTCGTGGGTGCTGATCGCGGGCCAAGGCGCTGACCAAGTCCGCGTCTTCTTCAGCGGCGACACGGGCTACTTTGACGGCTTCAAGGCCATCGGCGAGCGGTTCGGCCCGTTCGATCTGACGCTGATTGAAACGGGCGCCTACAACGCCGACTGGCCGGACATCCACATGCACCCCGAGGAGAGCCTGCAGGCCCATCGGGACGTGAAGGGGCGCCATCTGTTCCCCATCCACAACGGCACGTTCGACCTGTCGCTGCACCCCTGGGTGGAGCCGTTCGAGCGCATCACCGCCCTCGCAGCGGCAGCGCAGGTGCCGCTGGTGGCGCCCATCATGGGCGAGCGGCTGGACATCCGCGCGCCCGCACTGTCCACGCACTGGTGGCGCAAGGTGGAGCCGCAGGCCGAGGCCGCGGCAGTGGACCGCAGCGTGGCCCTGGCCCCGCAGCCAGGCGCGTGGTGATTTACCGCATGCGCGCCAGCCCGCCCACCACGCGCGCGGCGGCCACGATCTCGGCTTCGCTATAGCCTGCATACCCCAACAGCCAGCCACGCCGCGTGGACTGCATCGCATAGCGCGATAGTGGCGCCAGCATCACCCCGGCGGTGAGCGCCTTGCGGCTCAGGGTCTCGTCGTCACTGCCTGGGGCGGCTTCGTACAGCAGGTGCATGCCCCGGTCGCTGGGCGCCAGCTGAAGGGCCCCACCGCTCGCCTCGGCCAGCGCATCGATCAGCACCCGCTGGCGCGCCTGGTACAGCTCGCGCATCTGCCGCAGGTGGCGCAGCAGGTGGCCTTCGGCAATGAAGCGCGCCAGCACCGCCTGGGTGTCGCCCGGTGCATGCCGGTCGGTGATGGCGCGGGCCATGGCAAAGGCCTCCACCAGTGCGGGCGGCACCACCACAAAGCCCAGGCGCAGGCCGGGGTGCAGCGTCTTGCTGAAGGTGCCCACGTACAAGACGCGCTCCGACCCCGGCAGGCTGCACAGGGCGGGTACGCGCTGGGCAGCGCCGCCGTACTGAAACTCGCCGTCGTAGTCATCTTCCACCACCCAGGCGTCGTGCGTGCGCGCCCATTGCAACAGGGCCTGCCGCCGCGCCAGCTGCATGCACACGCCGGTGGGGAACTGGTGCGTGGGCGTGACCACCGCCATGCGCGCGCCGGGCCACTGGGCCGCACCCTCGTCGATGCGAAGGCCCTGCGCATCCAGCGCCACAGGCCGCGCCAGCACGCCGTGGCCCAGCAGGCTGGCGCGGATGCCCGGGTAGCCGGGGTCTTCCACCAGCACCTCGTCGCCCACGTCCAGCAGCAGCCGCGCGATCAGGTCGATGCCCTGCTGCGAGCCCGAGCACACCACCACCTGCGCCGCATCGCAGCGGATGCCGCGCGACGCCCACAGCCACAGTGCCACGGCCTGGCGCAGTTCGGGGTCGCCCGCAGGGTCCAGGTACTGCGCGCGTGCGCTGCGCTGGCCGGGGCGGGCCTGGCGCGCCAGGCGGTCCCACAGCGCAAACGGAAATGTGTCCACCTCGGGCGCGCCGATGCGGAATGCGCGTGCCGCCACATGCGGCGGGCGCCAGCGGGCAGCCGTCTCGGCAATGAGCTGCCCGCGCCGCGAGAGCCCACGCGGAGGCGCCACCAGCCCTTGCGTGGGCGGTGCGCCCGCGGCCTGCGAGACATAGGTGCCGTCGCCCACGCGTGCCTCCACATACCCTTCGGCCTGCAGGCGCTGCACGGCCCACAGCACGGTGTTGCGTGACACGCCCAGGCTGGCTGCGTGCTCCCGCGACGGCGGCAGGCGCGTGCCCGCCGGCAGCCGGCCCTGTTCGATGGCGCTGCGCAGCTGTTCGTACACCTGCTGGCGCAACTGGCCCAGGCGCCCGTCCCGGGAGGCGGTGGTCTTGGGATTGGCTCCGGCAACTGGCATGAATTGGCCCCTTGGTTGTGGTAATGCAACCATAAACTGAAGAGCCATTTTAGAAATCCCGGGCTTGTGTTTCCTCCAAGGCCCGGCCACCGCAAGAAAGACCTATCCATGGCCGAGCACACCGCCACTATCACCTGGTCCCGTGGCAACGATGACTTTCTGGACAAGCGCTACCACCGCGCCCACACCTGGCAGTTCGATGGCGGCGCTACCGTGGCTGCGTCGTCGTCGCCCCATGTCGTGCCGCTGCCGTATTCCGACGCGGCAGCGGTGGACCCGGAAGAAGCCTACGTCGCGGCCCTGTCGAGCTGCCACATGCTGTGGTTCATGGACTTCGCCAGCCGCGCGGGCTATCGGCTCAACAGCTACGCCGACGCCGCCGTGGGCACCATGGCCAAGAACGCGCAGGGGCAGCTTGTCGTCACCCACGTGCAGTTGCGCCCCGTCACGCGCTTTGATGGGGCCCACGCGCCCAGCGCTGCCCAGCTGGACGACCTGCACCACCGCGCCCACACATCGTGCTTTCTGGCCAACTCGGTCAAGACGCAGATCGACTGCGCGCCCGTGCTCGAAGTGGATGGTGCCTGACATGACCATTGCCAACCGCCAGTTTCAAGTCACCGACCCGGCCGTGCAGCAGGGACTGGTGCAGGCCCAGCCCCTGGCCACCCTGGTTGTGTCGCACGAGGGCACGCTGCACGTGAACCATGTGCCTTTGTATCTGGACCCCTCGCGCGGACCGCACGGCACGCTGGTGGGCCATGTGGGGCGCGGCAACGGCGTGTGGCCGCTGCTGCCGCAGCACGCCGTGGCCGTGTTCCACGGCCCCCAGGCCTATGTGTCGCCCTCGTGGTACCCGTCCAAGGTCATCGACGGCAAGCAGGTGCCCACCTGGAACTACGCCACCGTGCACGCCCACGGCACGCTCAGCGCGGTGGACGATCCCGTGCAGTTGCGCGCCATCCTGCACATTCTGAGCGAGCGGCACGAGGCGCACCGCCCCGACCCTTGGCGCATTGACGATGCCCCGCCCGACTACATCCACAAGCTGCTGGGCGCCATCGTGGGCATCGAGCTGGCGGTGGAGCGTTGGGAAGGCGTCTGGAAGGTGAGCCAGAACCGCACCGACACCGACCGCGCGGGCGTGGTGCAGGGCCTGATGGCCGAGGGCACATCTGCAGCACAAGACATGGCCGCGCTGGTGCGGGCGGCTTGATGCCTTGAGTACACGCCAGCATCAAAATTGATAGCTTCTGGCGCTTGATAGATAAGCGCTAGAGTCTGTTCTGATCAGATTTTTTGACGTTGGCTGAATTCATTCACCACCGTTCGGGCTGAGCCTGTCGAAGCCGTGCGCGGCGCTTCGACAGGCTCAGCGTGAACGGGTTGTGGGCGAATCATCCCTCCAGCAGCTCCACCCGCAGCGCGACCACTGGCCCGGCCACCGCAGGGTGGGAGGCCAGTGCGTGCACGGCCAGGTCTACCGTGGCTTGGGCCACGGCATCGGTCAGCACCAGCACTTGGGGCTCGCTGCCCGTGGGCAGCGCTTTGTCGCAGGCCAGCTCCACACGCTGCACGGGCACGTGCTGCGCCGCCAGCCAGGCACCCACGGCTTCGATCTGCTGGGCGCTGTGCACAGGCACGCGCAGGTAGTGGCGGGTGTGCACGGCTGCGCGGGGCAGCACGGCCAGTTGCTCGTCCATCGCCTGGGGGTGAAACCCCAGGTGCGGCACGCGCTGCTGCGCACGGGTGCCATCCAGGCGCGCCACGTCCACCAGATCTGCAATCACGGCCGATGCGGTTTGCTCGGACCCCGCACCCGCGCCGTAGAACATCGTCACGCCCGAAGCATCGCCCTTGACCATCACCGCGTTCATGGAGCCGTTCACCTGCGCCAGCAAATGCGCGGCAGGCACCAGCGCAGGTTGCACGCGCAGCTCCACGCCGTCCACATCGCTCTCTTTGCGCCGCTTGGCCACGCCCAGCAGCTTGATGCGAAAGCCCAGCTGCTCGGCGCAGGCCACGTCCAGCCCCTGCAGGCGGGTGATGCCCTCCACCTGCGCATCGGCAAAGCACACCGGCATGCCGAACGCATTGGCCGCCAGCAGCGAGATCTTGTGCGCAGCGTCGATGCCCTCGATGTCAAATGTCGGGTCCGCCTCGGCATAGCCCAGCGCCTGGGCCTGCGCCAGCGCTTCGGCAAAGCCCACACCCTCATCGCGCATCTTGCTCAGGATGAAGTTGGTGGTGCCGTTGATGATGCCCGCCACCCACTCGATGCGGTTGGCCGTCAGGCCCTCGCGCAGCGCCTTCACGATGGGGATGCTGACCGCCACCGCGCCTTCGTAGGCCACGGCCACGCCGTGCTGGCGTGCTGCGGCAAAGATCTCGTTGCCGTGCGTGGCCAGCAGCGCCTTGTTGGCCGTGACCACATGCTTGCCCGCGCGGATGGCGGCCAGCACCCAGTCGCGCGCAGGGCCGGTGCCGCCAGCGGCTTCCACCAGCACATCCACATCGGGGTGTGTGGCCACCTGCATGGGGTCGTTGGTCAGGGCCACATCTTTGCCCACCACGCTCATGGCGCGGGCGAGGCTGCGGGCGCAGACCACCACCAGCTTGATGTCCCGCCCTGCGCGGCCTGCGATGAGCGCCTGGTTGCGTGCCAGCACGCGAAAGGTGCCCGCGCCCACGGTGCCAATGCCGATCATGCCCACGCGCAGGGGGCGCATGGCCGTGGCGGACGACGGCAACGACGGGGCTTCGAGGGACGGGACGGGATCGCGGTACATGGACTTCTCCGGCTAACGAACGAACAAACAAAAAAACCCAGCTGCCAGAGCTGGGTTTCGTGCATTCGTCTTGGGGGAGAAGAGAGCGATCACCAGGTGGCTGCCGAAACGGCCACCTGCGCGTGCTCAGGTGGCCGCGGTGGTAATGGTGGTAATCATTCGTGCACCCAGTGCCCGCTGTTCACCATTGGCCCGCGTGAGTGCGGGCGGCATCATGCCCATGCCTTGGAAGGCAGCGGCGCGTGCGGTGAAGGGGACGGAGGTGTACGGCATGAAGGGCGCAGTGTACCGGATGCGTGCCGGGGCCCGTCAACCCGTTTCTGTGGGCCTGTGGCGCGAAGGACTCACCGGCCTTCGGTGGCTGCCACGCGCACCATGCGGATCGCATCGAACGGGCAGCGCACCGCACACAGCGCGCACCCGGTGCAGCCCGGCGCATCGTGCAGGGTGGAACACTTGGGACCCCAGGGCCTCGTGCCTTGCACCTGCAGCGACAGCACATGCGGCGGGCACACCGCAATGCACCAGCCGCAGCCGGTGCAGCGCTGGGGGTCGATGGTGGGCAGTGCCTTGGGGGTGGTCGTGGTCATGTGGTGCGGTGGTGCTGGCAGTGTGCCCCTGGAGCGGGCTCCCCACAAGGAGCGCGCTACAGTGCCCCTCATGAACGCAGAACCCCACTCCACCATCACCCGCCATCTGTTGATCACCGGCCATGTGCAGGGCGTGGGCTACCGCTGGTCCATGGTGCAGGCCGCCGAACGCCTGGGCGTAAAGGGCTGGGTGCGCAACCGCCAGGATGGCCGCGTGGAGGCCTGCGCATGGGGCACCGAGCAGGCCGTGCTGGCCCTCATCGACTGGGCGCATCAGGGGCCTGTGCATGCGCGGGTGGAACGTGTGGTGGTGGGCAATGTGCCCGATGGTGGCGAGGCCCCGCAGGGGTTTGTGCAGCGAGAGACGCTGTAGCTGCGCCGCTGCTAAGCGCGCAGGCCCAGTTGCCTCAGCAACTCCATCGCGCCCGCAGGCGCTCGCTCTTTCGCGCCGTTGATGAAGTAGACGAACACATCGCGCGGCTGTTCGCCGCCCGTCCAGGTGCGCACGCCATCGGCCCACTGTGCAATCGCCTCGGGCGTGTAGCCGGTGGGCACATCGGCCTGGCTGCGCATCAGCCGCAGGTAGGCAAAATCGGCCTCTGCATCTGCGATGGCGGGAAACTTCTCGGAGTCCGTGTAGACAGGCACGCAGCCGTATTGGCGGGCCAGCGCCACGAACTCTGGCGTGGCAAAACTCGGGTGGCGCACATCCAGGGCGTGGCGCAGCCGCAGGCCATCCACCTGTTGTGGCAGCAGGGCCAGAAAGGCCTCGAAGTCCCGTGGCTCAAACACCTTGGTCGGCATGAACTGCCACACGATGGGCCCGAGCTTGTGCTTGAGTTCCGAGATGCCGCTCTCCACAAACCGCGTGATCGACTCGCCTGCCTGCGCCAGCACGCGCCGGTGCGTGGCGAAACGGTTGGCCTTGAGCGAGAACAGGAAACCTTCGGGCGTTTCATCCCGCCACTTGGCGAAGGTGGGCGGCTTGAAGGTGCTGTAGTACGTGCCGTTGACCTCGATGGAGGTGAGCTGGCGGCTGGCGTACTGCAGCTCCTTGCTGTGCGCGAGGCCTGCGGGGTAGAAGTTGTCGCGCCAGGGCTCGAAGGTCCAGCCGCCGATGCCGATGCGGATGTTTTGGCTTCTGCTGCTACTGCCTGCGTTGGTGCTACCAGTGCTGTCCACGGTGTTCCCCTCATGAATCCACGGAAGGGCCACTGTAGCAGCGGCCTGCTGCGCCTGGAGAGCCTACAGAGCGGTGCTACGGCTGCGGGCCGGGCAGCTCGACCCGCGCCTCCAGCCCCGCACCATCCTCACGCGGCCCCAGCACCAGCCGGCCGCCCAGCGCCTGCGCCAGCTCGTTCGCAATGGCCAGGCCTAGCCCCGTGCCGCCAGTGCCGCGGTTGCGCGAGTCTTCCAGCCGCACATAGGGTTGGAGCACGGCGGCCAGGTCAGCTTCCGGTATGCCCGGCCCCCGGTCCAGCACGCGCAGCAGCCACTGGCCGTGATCTCCAGCCTCCAGACTCACCTCAGCCGCGCCCGCGAACTTGAGCGCGTTGTCCACCAAGTTGCACACCAGCCGGCGCAGGGCCTGCGGGCGCGTGTCGCAGGCGCCCGGATCTGCGTGCAGCAGCAATACCGGCAGGCCCGCATCGGCGTAGTCGAACGCAATGCTCTGCAGCAGCGCGCGCAGGTCCACGCGCTGCAGCGGCTCCTGCACAGCCTGGGACGAGCGCGCGTAGGCAATGCCCTCCTCCACCAGCGACTGCATCTCGGCCAGGTCTGCGTGCAGCTTGCCCTGCAGCGCGGTGTCGTCGAGCAGGTCCGCGCGCAGGCGCAGGCGGGTGATGGGCGTTTGCAGGTCGTGCGATACGGCGGCCAGGATGCGCATGCGCTCCTCAAGGTGCGCCTGAATGCGCTGCTGCATGCGGTTGAAGGCCTGGGCAGCGCGCTGCACCTCGCGCGGGCCGTCCTCGGCCAGGGGCAGGGCGGCGCGGTCGGCACCCAGAGCATCGGCCGCATCGGCCAGCGTGCGCAAGGGCCGCGTGGCCGCGCGTACGGCCCAGGCGCACAGGCCTACCAGCAGCGCCAGCTGTAGCGCCAGTGCGCCCAGCACCCAGGGCGAGACCTGCAACCGGGGCTCGTCCATGTCCACGGCCAGCGGCGTGCCGTCGGCCAGCTGCAGCTGCAGGCGCAGCTCGGTGCCGGGCACGTGGGGGTCGACCACCCGCACCGTCTGGCCGGGGGGCAGCGTGGCGCCCACGGCGCCTGCAATCAGGCGGGCCAGGTCGGACGGGTCTTCGGGTGCGTCCAGCGGCGCGGTCAGCGCAAACCGGTAGTTGCGACGCGCCAGCCGGTCCACCCACTGCGCACGCTCCGCGGCGGGCAGGCGGTCCAGCATGGCCATGGAGCTGGCCACATCGCTCGCCAGGTACGACACCATGGCGCGGCGCATGGTCATGCTGCGCTCGGTGATCGCCAGCACGAAGGTCAGCGCATGCGCCAGCGCCAGGCCCAGTGCCAGCACCAGCAGGATGCGACCGAACAACGAGCGGGGCCACCAGCGCAGCGTCATGCGGCGGCTCCTCCCGGCGCGGGTGCGGTTGCCGGTGCGGGCAACACGCCGGCGCAGAACACATAGCCCTCGTTGCGCACGGTCTTGATATAGCGTGAGCCGCGTACCCCGTCGCCCAGCCGCTGGCGCACGCGGCTGACCAAGAGGTCGATGGAGCGGTCGAACACATCGGCATCGCGACCCTGGGTGAGCTGCAGCAGCTGGTCGCGTGTGAGGATGCGCTGGGGGTGGTCCAGCAGCACGCGCAGCAGCCGGTATTCGGCGCCCGACAGCGCCACCACCGCGCCCGTGGCATCGAGCAGGTGGCGCGCCGTGGTGTCCAGCCGCCAGTCGCCGAACGCAAGGTGGCGCGCGGGCTCGGCCACCGCCAGGTTGGGCGGCAGCATGCGCGTGCGCCGCAGCACCGCGTGGATGCGCGCCAGCAGCTCGCGCGCGGCAAAGGGCTTGGTTAGGTAGTCGTCCGCGCCCAGCTCCAGGCCCAGGATGCGGTCCGCCTCGTCGCTGCGCGCGGTGAGCATGATGATGGGCAGCGGCGGCGTGCCGGGGCTGCGCAGCTCGCGGCACAGCGCGATGCCGTCGGTGCCCGGCAGCATCAAGTCCAGTACCAAGAGGTCGATGCGTTGCGTGGCCAGCACCTCGCGCATCTGCCTGCCGTCGGCTGCCACGCTCACCTGCAGGCCCTGGCGCTGCAGGTACTCGGCCGCCAGCTCGCGGATGCCGGCGTCGTCATCGACGATCAGGATGTGGTCGGGCGGGGTCGTCGTCGTCATGGGCGCTGATTGTCCAGGCTTTGGCGCCTTGCGGTGAGGCCGGTACGGGCCCGCATGTATCTGAACTTGTCTGCTGGTGCCGCCGACACGCGCGCATACCAAAAGGCCTGTGCAGGACAAACCGCCGATACGTACGCTGGCTTCAATGCAGTCTTCCTGAACTTCACGAGGACTTGCCATGAAACCATCCTTCGCCCTGGCCGCCGCTGCGCTGGCCCTGGGCCTGGCGCACATCGCCAGCGCGCAAGAGGCTGCCACCCAGCCCGCCACGGCGCCGCACCCCAAGGCCCCGCTGGGCCGCTGGATCACCGAAAGCGGAAACCTGGAAGTGGAGATTGCTCCCTGCCCCACTAACGCCAATGGCACTGCCAGTGCGAACACCGGTGGCAGCAGCGGCACCAACACCCTCTGCGGCAAGGTGGTGCGCGTGCTGGCCAACCGGTCGATGAGTGCACCCGGCACCGAGATGGCCGCGGCCGACGCGCGGCTCGCTCTGGGCATGACGATGCTGTCCGGCCTGCGCGACAGCGGCAGCGGCGAGTACCAAGGCGAGATTTACAACCGCGAGAACGCCAAGACCTACCGCTCCACCCTCACCCCCGCTGAGCCCGACCAGCTGCTGGTGCGCGCGTATGTCGGTATCCCGCTGTTCGGCAAGACGCAGGTGTGGCGTCGCCCGGCCGCAGAGCGTGGGGGCGTGCAATGAGCATGGCCACCACCTCGCCCTGGCTGGCTGTGGCCGCCGGCATGCTGACCGTGGGCGCGCCCTGCGTGCTGCCCATGTTGCCGGTGGTGCTGGGGGCGTCGGTGGCGGGCGGCCCAGCGCAGCGCACGCGTCCGCTGTTCATCGCGCTGGGGTTTGCGCTGTCGTTCGCAGCCGTGGCGCTGCTGTTCAGCAGCTTCACGCAGGTGCTGGGCTTGTCGCCCGAGGGCTTGCGCCGGTTCGCCGCCGTATTGCTGCTGGTGTTTGGCGTGCTCACGGTGTGGCCCAAGCCATTCCAGTGGCTGAGCCAACAGGCGGGTGGCGTGCTCAACCGAGCGGCCAGCCTGGGGATGGGTGCATCGGCGGGCAACTGGGGCGGGCTGCTGCTGGGTCTGAGCCTGGGTGCGGTGTGGACGCCCTGCGCCGGGCCGGTTCTGGCCTCCATCCTCACGCTCATCGCCACGGAGCCGCCGGGGGTCAGCACGGCGGTGCTGTTGCTGGCCTATTCCACCGGCGCCGCGCTGCCCATGCTGGCCATCGCCTACGGCGCTCAGGCCGCGGCCAGTCATGTGCGCCGCATCTCCCGCCATGCGCACCGCGTGCAGCAGGTATTTGGGGTGGTGGTCATCGCCGTCGCGCTGGCCATGCTGCTGGAGGTGGATGGCCAGGTCACAGCGTGGCTGTCGCAGTTCTATCCCTCAAGTTTTGGAGGGCTGTAAGCGGCCCTCAGCAAGGAGTTTCACCATGACATCGCGCATTTCTTCACCCATCTCGTTTCAGCGCCGCACGTTCCTGGCGTCTGCAGCATCTGTGGCTGCCGCCGTGGCGGCACCCGCCCTCGCCCACGCAGCAGGGCCCGCCGTCCAGGCGGCCACGCTGCCCGACTTTGGCGCGGCACCCGAGTTCACGGGCATCGAGCGCTGGCTCAACTCCGAGCCGCTCAGCCTGGCCCAGCTGCGCGGCCGCGTGGTGCTGGTGGACTTCTGGACGTATGCCTGCATCAACTGCATCCGCACGCTGCCCCACGTGAACCGCTGGGCCAAGCTGTACACCCCCCAGGGTCTTACGGTGGTGGGCGTGCACACGCCAGAGTTTCCGTTTGAGCGCACCACCCGCAACGTCGAGGTGGCCATGCGCCGCCATGGCGTGAAGCACCCCGTGGCGCAGGACAACCGCTACGGCACCTGGAAGGCCTACAGCAACCAGTACTGGCCCGCCGCCTACCTCATCGATGCGCAGGGCCGCATTCGCTACAAGCACTTTGGCGAAGGCGAATACGAGCGCACCGAGGCCGTGATCCGCGCGCTGCTTGCAGCGCGGAGCTAGGCCTTCTGGCTCCACCGTTCACCCATTTTTATCCCGTCATTTCTCTGCCCGCTCTCCACCCACCTTTGCAGGACTCTTGCACCATGCCGTACCCCCGCCTTCAATTTGCCCTGGTCTCGCTCGCCGCGGCCGCTGCTGCTCTCTGCATGGCCGCTACCAGCCATGCCCAGGCACCGCAACTGCCACCACCCGACGCCACCCACCCCGCCACACTGCAACTGATGCAGGGCTTTCCGCCACCGCCCGACAAGGTCGTGCGCCTGGCCAACATCCTCAAGTACCCCAACGTGCGCTGGGCCGCGCACCACCTGCGCGAGCTGGGGCCCACGGCCGCCGTCTGGCGCGGCGCCGGCGCACCCAGCGCGCTACCCGCCGCAGCGCGCACGTTGGACGATGCACTGCCGGTGCCCGATGGCAAGGGCGGCACCACCACGCTGGCCGACTGGCAAAAGGCCACCTACACCGACGGCCTGCTGGTGCTGCACCGGGGCCGTGTCGTGTACGAGCGCCACCACATCGGCATGCAGCCGCACCAGCCCCACGTGCTGTGGTCCATGAGCAAATCGCTCACCGGCCTGCTGGCCACTGAACTCATCCAGGAAGGCGTGATCGACCCCAAAGCGCTGATCCCCCGCTACCTGCCCGAGCTGGCCACCAGCGCCTGGGCCGATGCCACCGTGCAGCAGACGCTGGACATGACGACCGGCGTGCAATACGCCGAGAACTTTGCCGACCCTGCGTCCGGCGTTTTCCAGTACCTGGCCGCCGCAGGCCTGCAGCCCGCACCGCCCGGCAGCAACGCTGCCAAAAGCATGGCCGAGTTCCTGCCCACGTTGAAGAAAGAAGGGGAGCACGGCACCGCGTTTGCGTACAAGTCGGTGGACACGGAAGTACTGGGCTGGCTGCTGCAGCGCGTGACCGGCAAGAGCTACGCCACGCTGCTGTCCGAGCGCATCTGGTCGCGCCTGGGCGCGCAGGAGGATGCCTATGTGTTTGCCGATGCCAACGGCGGCCAGTCCACCAGCGTGGGCGTGAATGCCACGCTGCGCGACCTGGGACGCCTGGGTGAAATGTTGCGCGCTAACGGTCGGTTCAACGGCCAGCGGGTCATCTCGCCCGCCACCATTGCCGAGCTGCGCAAGGGTGCCGATCCCACGAAATTCAGCAAGGCCCCCGGCACGGCCATGCGAGCGGGCTACTCGTACCACAACCAGTGGTGGGTGCCGCACGATGAGGACGGCACCTACGAAGCGAAGGGACTGATGGGCCAGCACATCCACATCAACCCGGCAGCAGAGCTGGTGGTGGTGAAACTCTCGACACATCCGGTGCCCAACACGGCCTTCACCCACGCGCTGGACCGGCAGGCGTTTGCTGCGCTGGCAGCGGCGGTGCGGGCTCGCTGAGGGTGAAGAAGAATCGGCCAAGGCGGCGCCCCCGGCGCTGCGCCTGTACCGTTAGCTACTTCACGAGCGTGGCGGTCAGCGTGATCTCTGGCACCGAGGCCAGTGCCTTCGACAGCGGGCAGTTGGCCTTGGCATCGGCCGCTAGCTTCTGAAAGGCCGCATCGTCCATGCCCGGCACCTTGGCCGTGAGCGTGAGGGCGATGCGGTCAATCACAAAACCATCGCCTTCCTTGCTGAGCCGCACGCTGGCCGTGGTGTCGACGATCTCGGTGGCGATGCCAGCCTTCTCGGCGGCAAAAGAAAACGCCATGGTGAAGCAGGCAGCATGGGCAGCGCCCACGATCTCCTCGGGATTGGTGCCCTTGCGGTCATCGCCGAAGCGGCTGGCAAAGCCGTAGGGGTACTTGTCCAGCGCGCCGGTCTCGGTGCTGATCTGGCCCTGGCCGGACTTGCCGGCACCTTCCCAGTGAACGCTGGCTTTCTTTTCAGACATGGTGTACTCCTTGTGGTGAATGGGGTGAACCGCCCATGTCACCACGCCCCGCCGCTCGGGCGTGTGGGACACCGTCGCGTCGTGCTGTCCATCTTAAACGTGCATCGCGGCGGGCATGGGTGCCCGTTGCAGTGCTAGCGTGCAACACCACACTAGACGTCTTCAATGAGGGGCTGGGTCCGCACCATGCGGATCGCATCAAACGGACACCGCACCGCGCACAAGGCGCACCCCGTGCAGGCCGCAGCAGCAGGATAGAGCCAGGAGCCAGGCGACCACGACAGCATTGCAGCTCAGCGCACGCAGCACCGCTGGTCGAGCGCTGCCGTGGTGGGCGGGCTGTAACCAACACCGAAGGCGGGTGCGCTGGCGATACCGTGCGTGCGCGCCCCCCGCAGCAGCAACAGTGCCTCCACCATCACCCGGCACCTTCTCATCCGTGGACACGTCCAGGGCGTCAGCTACCGCTGGTCCATGATGCATGGCTGCCCAGCAGCGCGGTGTGCAAGTGCCGTGATGGCAGAGCCTGCGGAGCCTTGGGCAGGCCTTGTACAGAGGGACACGGTGTAGGAGCAGGGAGGTTGGTCAGCTTGCACTGTGTCGGGTGCCGCGCTGCTGCACCAACCGACGGATTGGTCTTGGTGACCGTTCAGCCCTTGCGCTGCAAGTCCCGAGCCCCATAAGCACAGTACCCAGGCTTGGGGCTCTTCTTTTGTGGGTGCAGCCGGCACGTCTCGGGCCGCTTGTCATACACCGTGCACAGCCGGGTCTTCGGGTCCAGAAAATTGCAGTCCCCGCTGGCCCGCCGCGCCATCGTGAAGATCGCGTTCTTGTGATTGAAGTGGTCAATCAACCGCGCCTTGAGCAGCCGCTTGGCAATGTGCCGCAGCTCTTCATGCTCGGCCTCGAACGGGTCTACCAGCTCAAGCCGCACCAGGTCGGGCAACTGCACTTCCAGCGGCATCGTGCAGCAGTTGGCCGCGCAGGTGTCGCACAGGCCTGCGCGGTAGCGGGTCCAGGTGTCGAGGCGGTCTACGTCAACGATGGCGATAGGGGAGCGCATGGGGGTGGGATTGTGCCAGCCCCTCAGCTGAAATCCGGGCCGTCATGCCGTCACTCCAATAGAGCGGTCAATAGCACTGCCTCTACCTGCGGTGCAAGCGCATACCGGCGCGGTTCGGTGTAGACAACTCTTAGGCTCGTCGGATTGCGCAAACCGCAAGACCTGTCCTGCGTAAGACCTTCCCAGCTGGCGCTCTGAGCGGGTACGAATTTCAGGATTACCCCGGTCCGGCTATCGGATAAAAGCTGTTGCAAAGCAAATCATTCGAAGGCTGCCAATCGATCTATCCTGGGCGGGTCAACTTACGGCAACAAACGACTATCCACTGACCACTTTCCAGAACAAGGCGTCAAGGACTTCGAGATCGTGGACTTCACACTCCCAAATGGTGAAGGTCCGCCATCCAAGAGCTAGCAGAGATGCGTTTGCCTTTTGGTCACGCGCAACGTTTGCAGCGAACTTCGAGCTCCAAAAATCGACTCTGGTGGTGGGCGTTGCAGACAACCTGCAGCCTTGGTGGCGATGCCAGAAGCAACCATGAACAAAGACGACACATCGATACTTAGGGAATACGAGATCTGGGCTGCCGGGGAGAGATCGATCGTTGACCTTGAACCTCAAGCCGGCTCGGTGCAGATAACTACGGACCGTCAACTCGGCCTGCGTGTTCCGCCCTCGAATTCGCCGCATCATCGAGGATCGCTTTTCTGGGCTGACGATGTCCACCATTGGGCTACCAGTGCTTCAGATAGTCGTCAAATGACGTGCGAGGTCTGAACCCGCTGGATGGCTTCCTCCATGCCGATGGATGGAAGGTTGGCTAGGTCGATCGTGTATCGCAGCGCGACCACTCCCGATGGAGGGATAAACGACTCCGGCAGGCGCGGAAAGCCCTCGTCAACCGGATAGATGCCACTGTCCCGCAGCTCGAAGCGCATCAGCTCTCCTGCTGTCCGAATGTCGTCGCTCCAGCCCACGTTCACCATCTTGGCCATGAAGCTGTCCAGCGCTGCCGCATTGCCACGCAGCTCATCGATGACAGCATCAAGCTGAGTGGCCAGCGTCTCCCTGCCGAATGCAGTCTCCTCAAGCTGGATCGAGACAAGGAGCAGTTTCTTACCTGCGGGAACATGCAATTGGTCAAGCCGTGAAATCTCATGTTCAGGCCGACTCTTCCTGGTCGTCTTGACCTCGATGTGCAGGTGGTCGAGTACGAAGTCGTGGCGCTCGTACTCAGGGCCGCTCCAGCTCTCCACCGCGCCTGGGCCCATTGCCGGGATGAGCAGATAGCGTAGGACGACCAGCTCACCGAAAAGTCCGACCTGCGTGGACTTGTCCATCTCCGGTCGCACGGGCTTCCAGGCAGATTGCCATGTGCGAACAATCGCGGGCAACGCACGCCAGGGCTCTCTACCCTCCTCGCACACTGCGGAGATAATGTCTCTGCAGAACGGTGTGAAGACACGTTCGTGCGATGGCGGGGCCGACAGCTCGATGAAAGCGCCATCATCAAGCGTCCGTTGACGAACCCTGAGACAGTTGAGGTCAGGCACTGGCTGGCTGGGTGCCCCTTCCTCGCATGGCACCAGTAGATGCAGCCAGCCGCGACTATCCATGCCGATCGAGAGTCCCGTCTGCACCCCGGCTACTTCCACGGATGCAAGTGCCAGCGCGTCATCAGACACCGGCCGCGATTGCCTCAGATCGCTCCAATGCTTGGCGGTGAGAATGTCAACCATTTGCCACCATGCTGTTCACGATCCACTTTGTGGCCACATCCGAGGTCTGCGGCAAACTCAGGGCAAGGGCGATCACTGGGGTTGAGCTATCCAGCCCCATGTAGTCAGGATCCAGCGGGTAGACGATCAACAAGCCCTGCGTTGGAGGTCTAGCAGACCGCATCGCCTCAGCGTCATATTCACCTGACGGACGTCGATAGGTGGATGCGCCGCCCGGCAGATCAACTCCTTCGTGAGCAGGATCCAAAAGAATCCCGATGCTCTCTGTCCCGACCCTCCGCCGCTTGACTAGGCCGATTTCCAATCCACCCACAGATTGAGTTCGGCCAGCGGACGGCGATGCAACGAAGACTGACCAGTCGGTCAACTCGTCGGCCGCGCAACGTTCGGCAATCCAATCGGCAATCAGATCCGCGCGAAACGCTACGGCATCATCATGACCTTGGTAGTCGCGCAGGAAGGCAATGACGATCTCCGGTTGCACATCTCGCGCGAGCAGACCACCGACAACCGGACGCAACCCGCCAACGTCGCGCACGAGTTGCTCCGTCACCACGAAGTTGCGCCGCAGACGTGATGAGTCAGACAGCGGAAGGAGAACGGTCTGGGGATGCTCGCCCGACCAGGAGTCGATATTGGCGGCGGCAGTTGTAGCCTTGTTCCGCGCGGTGAGGAGAAGTTTGCTGTGAGCTCTGAGACGTATGGCCATCTGATCCGGCCTGCGTCCTGCACGCGCGAGGGCAATGATGGAGTCGCGCAGGGACTGCTCGACCAATGCAAGTTCCGAAAACCAGCTTGCGATGCCATCCGTAGTCCAAATCCGGATCAGATCCTCATACCCGAGCCGGAATCCATACCAGCGCGCCATCTGTAGCAGCGTGTCGCACATGCTCGCAGTTCGTAGGAAGTAGGAGACCGTCAAACCTTCAAGCGTCAGCCCTCGGGACAGGCGATTTCCACCAACTGCGATGATGTGTCGGCCGGGCTTCGTGTCGTATTCGAGATCTTCACCTGCGACGCTGTTGAGGCGAACCACAACCAAGCTATGCAGTATGCGAACGGCCTCTCTCAGCACCGACGCGTCGTCAGGCACCGAGGTCATGCCAATCTTCATCTCGCTCCATATCGGCGCGAAGAGTAGTAACTCGATATCCTGACCTTGCCGGGTGGCATCGCACCAGAGAGCGACTTGCTCTTCGAGCGCATGAGCCACGCGTTCCTGGTCCGTAGTCAGCTGACTCACATGCACGAGCATCGTGTTGGCCTGTCCCGCCATCCCTCGCGCCTTCCGAACCGCCACGGCCAAGCAGAACGTCAGGACCGCGTCGACGAGGGACTCCGGAATCCCCGGCGCAGGATCCAGACCGATCACCACTTCTTTGGCCTGACGTTTGCGTTTGGCTTTTAGCATGGCCACGTCGCCGGGCGGGACGATGTTCAGAACCTTGCGCCCTTGAGCAGACACGCCGAACAACTCCTCGGTGCCGGTATACCCCTGAGGACGGGGCAACTGCACGACGAAGTCCTTTGGAAACAAATCTGCCCCCACACGTCTGTCGACGGCTTCCGGGTTGATCAGCAGGTTGGCAAAGGGCGTCGCCGTGTACGCCACGTAGCTTGCCTTCGGAGCACGCGCAAGGATCGACCGGATGAGGTCGTTTGTCGGTGATGGCTTGGTGCCTGAATCTTCGTCGCCCGCATCGTCCTCCATTGCGGGATCAACAGGTCTGTTGCCCTTCGTGTTGATGGAGGCTTGGTCAGCCTCGTCGTCGATGACGAGTAGCGGAATGCTGTCAAGCCTGAGCGCGGCTTCGGCCAGCCACGCATCCAGCTTTTGCAGCACCGAGGTGTTCTTCTTGACGATCGCCAGAAAGGTCGCCTTCTGATCGAGCCATTCAAGTGGTGGCTCCTTGAAGTCCTCCGTTGAAGAGGTGAGGGTCAGCCATGGCTGGTTCAACCCCGTCGCGTCAGAGTGCTCCGGGCTGTGAACGAGCTCGCGCTCCAGGCGGCGCTGCGTCTGGTTTCGCAGCGAGTCGTGGATACCGGACAGGACGATCACCATCCTGTACCCGGCGTCGGCCGCCCGCGCGGCCACTGCTGTGTAGTTGGCGGTCTTGCCACTCTGCACATAGCCCACGACGAGTCCTCTGCCCTGGAACGCATCGGCCACGGAGGGATCGGGAAGTAGAGACAGAATTCGCAACGACTCGCTGGCAACAGATTCGACCTGTACCATTTGCCATTGTTGAACCTCCCGCAGGTAGGTCGCCAATGCAGACCAGCGCTCCCACCGATCGGCCAGCTTGTCGGTCCACCGAGGAACCGGCGATGGACGCCCGACGATGCGAACGGACGAAGACATCAGCCGACTTTGGTCGAGGGTGTCGCGCCCTGGGCGAGCAGGGCCCGCTGCGCGTCAACCGTGTCGAGCCGGTCCAGGAACCGCGCGAGGCTTGCTATGGCTTGCTGGTTCCCTCCGATCTCCTCGATCAGTTCGCCGAGGGCTGGGTCAAACTCGCTGACCTGCACCTCCAGCCCGCCCGTGAGCCCGGTAGACACCTTCCAGAGGAACTTCTCTGTCTTGACTCTTCTGATGGCCACCTTGGGCGTTGAAGCGTTCCCGGTCTTATCGGCCTTGCCTTCACCCGAAGCACCTTTGCCGGCCCCGCTACTGGCCGTTGGTGCTGCAGTCCCCGTCGCCCCCTTTCCCTGAGCCGGGCCACGCTGCGACTGCGGTTCTGGCTGCCGCGGACGACGGTACTTCTTTTGGCTGTCTTTGCGGGCAATATCCGCAAGCTTCTTGATTTCCGCCTGCAACTGCTGGGGAAGCTGGACCGTCTGTTTGCTGATGTTGATCTTGAAGACGTCATCGAGAGTCTTGTCGAAATCGACGACCACGCGAGCTAACTTCGTCTTCTCATCGTTGGTCTCCCACATTTGCGCCCAGCCACCCCACTTGATGAGGCGGCCGTGACGATAGATGTAGAGGCCTTGGGACTCGTTGCGCTTGCCGTAGAGACCAATTCGATCGAGCGCAAGCCGTGTGGCCTCTGGTCCCTCTGCGCTGTGGTGCGTTGCGATCTCATCTTCGGTTGGAAGCAGAAACGCCTGGACCTGGACTCGCCCCTCGCTTGATTCTGTCGGTATTTTTACGGACTTGAGGTCATAGGGGGTGACGAGCGGGTGTCCGACGGGATTGTTGGCGGTGACCGGTACGTTGTTGATCGTGATCACGATCCTCTTGCGACCTGACACCTTGCCTTCGAGAAAGCGATGGAACACTAGCCCGAGATGCCGTTCGAGGGCGGCAACTTCGGATGAATACGGATCCAGCCCTTTCAAAGCGACTATCGATTGCGGGGGCTTCATGTCCTTCCACAGGACGACCGTGCCGCGACTCTTGAGTTTGGTGGCCTCTTCCTCCCACGGCTCCAGCTGCTCGCGCTTGACTTCCCAGTCGCCCATGTCATGGGCATCCCAAGTCATGTGAATGGCAGGTTGCCCCTCCTCCTTGGTCACGACGGTGAAGATCCTGGTCTGTGACCAGGACGCGCCCTTAAGACCAAAGCCATACTTGCCCAAGGAATCCTCGGAATAGTCGGACTGGCCGCCGATCCTCATCGCTTCCGCGAGACGCTCCTCGTTCATGCCGGAGCCGTTGTCGGCAATCGCCATCCATCGTCCATGCCCACCATCAGGCCGGCCGAAGGTGATGTCGATGCGTGTTGCATCATGGGTGATCGAGTTGTCTACGAGATCCGCCACCGCGGCAGGCATCGTGTGCCCGACACTGCCCAGGATGTCGGCCAGCCTCGTGGGGTCAGGCGGCAACTGCAACCTGCCATTGTCCGTTACTGCATTCCGCATGGAGGACTTCCTTTCCTTGTTGCTCTTGCCGATACGCTCCCCGATACGGGGAAAAAGTTCAGGGCTGCCTGCGTTGAGCAACGACCTGATCTGTGCTCCCTCTTCATCATGAAGCGCGATCATCGACGCGCCAGCTAGGCCTGCACTCTCAGCATTGGACAGAATCGCCTTTGTGGTCGGATCGTCAGCTGCGAACACTGTCCAGGAGCCAGTCGCCGGACTCGTTCCTGAATCAACTTCCATCGCGAAAAGGCAATCTGGGTCAACGAACGAATAAATCTTGTCTTTGGGGCAGTTGCCTTCGAGGCGCCAATTTTTGGCCTGCCTCTTTAGCCACTGGCTTGCCACCGATGTGCCGTCGTCCGTCGCATAGCGTAGTTCCATACGGATTTCATCTGCATCCCTGGCCGCCGGAAAGACCCGGTCCACCACCTCTCCATCGAAGTTGACAGCTCGCTGCTTGGAGCCTTCCTTGCCGAGTCTGCGGAACTCGTGGAACATCCCGAGTTCGCTTCGGGTCAACATCCGCAGGATCAGGAATTTCATTTTTGCTCCCTCCCTCTAGTCCGTTTACTTTGGAGGTTGGCTCTTCAGGCCCAACAACTCTTCCCTCATGTCAGGTAACGTCTGGCAGCCGATCGACTTGCGGATTTCCCTGGCAACTGCATAGGCCATGAGCGGAGGAACGGCATTGCCTACCTGCTTGAAAGCGGCATTCATAGATCCGCGGAACATGAATCCGTCCGGGAAAGATTGCAATCTTGCCGCCTCACGGATCGAAATAGGCCTAGCCTGCTCGCTGTCGAAATGGATGTGGCTGTACGAATCCTTGCCGAGATGGGCCATCAGTGTGCGAACTGGCTTGTCATGCACCAGCTTCCACCATTTGTTAGGAAACTTCTTCGGGTCATATGGGAGCGTCCAGGCCTTGATGATCTCCTCTTCCATCGCTTTGCGCGCGGCGCTTGGCTTCTGGCGGAGCAGTCCCTCAAGCAGTAGTTGTCGCTTGTCCTCTACAAAGCCCCAGACCGCGGGGTATTGCCACCCCTCTTCCATCGCCCGGAAGATTTTGTAATCCCGGGGCAGATAACGGATCACATGGCCGCTGGTCTGATCGGTGGTGGCGAAGCCAGGCCATCTCCGCATCAAGCATGACCACTTCGTCGACGGACTTGTGCTGGTGTAGCCCACAGGCTCCGCCGGATCCTTGGCACCCCGGCGGATCTTGCCCTCCGCCAGAAGCTCCAACGCACGGATGGCAGGCAGGTCTGCCAATGCATCCATTGCAGTCGTTGCCCCGGGCAGACCTGCATCTGGCCTGGGATCGTCAACCCAGTGGTGACCATGTTCATGGTCGAGCTCCAGTCCCTTCTGTGGAATGAACTTCCGGGCAGTCGCGCGCGTGCCCTCATATCCGGGCGGAAGAATTGCGAAGTGGGTTGGATCGGGGAACCGGATCTCCCCCTCAAGTTCACGATGGATACCGATGAGGAACATCCGCTCCCGGGTCTGGGGCACCCCATACCAAGCAGCGTTCAGTAGCGTGTACCGGACGTCGTACCCTTCTCGCCGCAACTCTTCGGCCACCATCTCCGCGACGTTTGTTCCGCCGTGGTTCAGAATGTCCGGGACGTTTTCCATCAGAAGAGCCAGTGGCTTGGTATCCCGCACGTAAGCGAGATAGTGTTGCCACAAGTTCACCCGACCATCCACTAGGAATGCTGACTCCGCAGCTACTTCCTCGCGACGTCGGGCCTCGTGCCGCAGCTTCGCTCGACCGACACGGGTGAAGGCTTGGCATGGAGGTCCGCCGACTAGCACGTCCACCTGCTCATCGGTCGCACCGGACAACCCGATGTCTTTGAAGATGTCGACCGGCCGCTCTTCGGTGACGTTGCGCGCCACAAAATGCGCTTCAGAATTTTTGCCGTGACTTAGGTGGGCAAAGTTCGCGCCGTGTGACTCCGCAGCTCGCGGATCCAGCTCTACCGAAGCGATTGGCTCGAAGCCTGCAGTCGTGAAGCCGAGTGAGATCCCCCCACATCCCGAAAACAAATCAATGAAGCGTGGCGGCTGTCCGGATCGAAGCCGGGCTATTTTTCGTTTGATTGCGGTTGGAGCTGCCATTGAAATTCTTCTTGCAAGCTTGTTGCGATGACCGAAATGGCTGCTTAACTGCCATCAGGCCCCTCCGCTCAAGGGGATACCGCAATATCAAACGTCGATATTCCCCGCCCGCAGCGCATTTGTCTCAATGAAGTCCCGGCGCGGCTCCACCTCATCGCCCATCAGCATCGTGAACACGCGGTCCGCCTCGATCGCATCGTCGATCTGCACGCGCAGCAGGCGGCGCACGTTGGGGTCCATCGTGGTTTCCCACAGCTGCTCGGGGTTCATCTCGCCCAGGCCCTTGTAGCGCTGGCGGGATGTGCTGCGTTCGGCTTCGCTGATCAGCCACTTCATGGCCTGGCGGAAGTCGCCGACCTTTTCTTCCTTCTGCTTTTCGCCTTCGCCGCGCAGGGCCTTGGCGCCCTCGCCCAGCAGGCCGCGGAAGGTCTCAGCGGCTTCGGCCAGGGCGGCGTAGTCGGCGCCGTGCACGAAGTCTTGCGTGATGACGCTGCTCTTGATGTTGCCGTGGTGGCGGCGGCTGATGCGCAGCAGGGGTTTGTCGGTGCGCACGTCGAATTCGCCAGCCACTTCGGCGGGGGCGCCGGTGGTGTTCAGTTCGCGCAGCTTGGCCTGCAGGGCCACGGCGCTGGCTTCAGCGTCGGCCACGGTGTCGAGCTTCAAGCTCACGCCGTCGGCAATGGCGCGCAGGGCTTCGGCGTCCATGAAGTTGCCGAGGCGGGCGATGACGCTTTCAGCGATCTGGTGCTTGCGCGCCAGTTCGGCCAGGGTGTCGCCAGTTAGCGTTTGCGGGTTGGCGCCGCCGGTGGTCACGCTGGCGTGGTTGAGCGCAATGCGCAGCAGGAAGCCATCGAGCGCGGGGGCGTCCTTCAGGTACAGCTCTTCCTTGCCGGCCTTGACCTTGTACAGCGGTGGCTGGGCAATGTAGATGTGGCCGCGCTCCACCAGCTCGGGCATCTGGCGGTAGAAGAAGGTGAGCAGCAGGGTGCGGATGTGGGCGCCGTCCACGTCGGCGTCGGTCATGATGATGATGCGGTGGTAGCGCAGCTTGGCGACATCAAAGTCGTCGCCACCCGTCGTGCCACCGGCCTTGCCGATGCCGGTGCCCAGGGCCGTGATCAGCGTGAGGATTTCGTTGCTGGTCAGCAGCTTTTCGTAGCGGGCCTTTTCCACGTTCAGGATCTTGCCGCGCAGGGGCAGGATGGCCTGGAACTTGCGGTCGCGGCCTTGCTTGGCAGAGCCTCCGGCGGAGTCACCCTCGACGATGTAGATTTCGCACAGGGCGGGGTCTTTTTCCTGGCAGTCGGCCAGCTTGCCGGGCAGGCCCATGCCGTCGAGCACGCCCTTGCGGCGGGTCATTTCGCGAGCCTTGCGGGCGGCTTCGCGGGCGCGGGCGGCTTCCACGATCTTGCCGCAGATGATCTTGGCGTCGGCGGGGCGCTCTTGCAGGTAGTCGGTCAGCAGCTTGCCCACGATGTCTTCGACGGGGGCGCGCACTTCGCTCGACACCAGCTTGTCCTTGGTCTGGCTGCTGAACTTGGGTTCGGGCACCTTCACGCTCAACACGCAGCACAGGCCTTCGCGCATGTCGTCGCCGGTCACTTCGACCTTGGCCTTCTTGGCGAACTCGTTTTCTTCGATGTACTTGTTGATGACGCGGGTCATCGCGGCGCGCAGGCCGGTGAGGTGGGTGCCGCCGTCACGCTGGGGGATGTTGTTGGTAAAGCAGAGCACTTGTTCGCTGTAGGCGCTGTTCCACTGCATGGCCACTTCCACGCCAATGTGCGTGCCGGGGATGCCGCCATACGTCTCGGCCGGGCGTTCACCGGCTGCGTAGAACGAGGTGGGGTGCAGGACGGTCTTGCCCTTGTTAATGAACTCCACAAAGCCGCGTACTCCGCCGGCGCCCGAGAAGTCGTCTTCTTTGCCGCTGCGCTCGTCTTTGAGGCGAATGCGCACGCCGTTGTTCAAGAACGAGAGTTCGCGCAGGCGCTTGGCCAGGATCTCGTAGTGGAAGTCGTTGTTCTCTTTGAAGATCTCGGTGTCGGGCAGAAAGTGCACTTCGGTGCCGCGCTTGTCGGTGTCACCCAGCACCTGCATGGGCGA
This sequence comes from Acidovorax sp. JMULE5, assembly GCF_013376875.1. Classification (GTDB taxonomy): domain Bacteria; phylum Pseudomonadota; class Gammaproteobacteria; order Burkholderiales; family Burkholderiaceae_C; genus Acidovorax; species Acidovorax facilis. Next base: position 3,574,868 of record NZ_CP035951.1, on the reverse strand, counting down.
AACCTCCACGCCGTCCACCGTCTGCACGATGCGGTTTTGCACAAAGCCCTTGCTGAACTCCAGCGCGTGCACCTTGCCTTCGCGGCGCACGGTCAGGCGAAGCATCTTGCTGAGTGCGTTCACGCAGCTCACGCCCACGCCGTGCAGGCCGCCCGAGACCTTGTAGCTGTTCTGGTTGAACTTGCCGCCCGCGTGCAGTTCGGTCAGTGCGATCTCGGCGGCCGAGCGCTTGGGCTCGTGCTTGTCGTCCATCTTCACGCCGGTCGGAATACCCCGGCCGTTGTCAGTGACGCTGATGGAGTTGTCGGAATGGATGGTGACGACGATGTCGTCGCAGTGGCCGGCCAGGGCTTCGTCGATGGAGTTGTCGACCACCTCGAACACCAGGTGGTGCAGGCCGGTGCCGTCGCTGGTATCGCCGATGTACATGCCGGGGCGCTTGCGCACGGCCTCCAGGCCTTCGAGGATGGTGATGGCGCCTTCGCCGTAGCTTTCGCTGGCCCCGGCTTGGTTGGTGTCGATCTTGGCGAGGGTGGGCTCAACATGGCCGGAGACGCCGGTGTCTTCGGGCTCGGAGGGGATGTTGTCAACGGTCATGGTGGGCCTTGGGATCCGTGGAAACCGGGGTTTCCAATGTGTCAATATGGGTCAAATTGGGCTCTGGCGCTTATCCAATAAGCGCTAGCAGCTATCAAAACGGTAGTGGTCGTGGTCAGGCTGTGCAGCAGGGCGGGGGCCGCCTCAAATGCGCATTGGCATGACCACGTACTTGAAGCTGTCGTTCTCGGGGATGGTCAGCAGCGCAGAGCTGTTGCCGTCCGAAAGCTCCACCTTCACCATGTCCTGGCCCATGTTGGCCAGGGCGTCGATGAGGTAGGTCACGTTGAAGCCGATCTCGATGGTGTCGCCACCGTAGTCGATGTCGAGCTCATCCACGGCCTCTTCCTGCTCGGCGTTGTTCGACGCCACACGCAGGGTGCCGGGCTCCAGGTTCAGGCGCACCCCCTTGAACTTGTCGCTGGTCATGATGGCCGTGCGCTGCAGGCTGGCCAGCAGCGGGGCGCGGCCCAGGGTGATGCTGTTCTTGTGGTTCTTGGGGATCACGCGGTTGTAGTCGGGGAACTTGCCCTCGACCAGCTTGGTGACGAACTCCATGCCGCCAAAGGTGAACTTGGCCTGGTTGTTGGCGAACTGCATCTCGATGTGGGGCTGGTTCTCGCCGCCCGCATCGCTGAGCAAACGCTGCAACTCGATCACGGTCTTGCGCGGCAGGATGACTTCCTGCTTGGGCACTTCCACATCCAGCGTGGCGCTGGCAAAAGCCAGGCGGTGGCCGTCGGTGGCCACCAGGGACAGTTGCTTGCCCTCAGCCACGAACAGGATGCCGTTGAGGTAGTAGCGGATGTCCTGCACCGCCATGGCAAACGACACCTGACCGAGCAGATCTTTCAGCGTCTTTTGCGGCACGGCGAACACGGGGCCGAAGGCGGCAGACTCTTGCACCAGCGGGAAGTCTTCGGCTGGCAGGCTTTGCAGCGTGAAGCGGCTCTTGCCGCCTTTCAGGATGAGCTTGGACTGGGCCGATTCGAGGCTCACGGTCTGGTCGCCGGGCATGGTGCGCAGGATGTCAATGAGCTTGCGCGCGCCCACGGTGGTGGTGAAGTCGCCGGTGTCGCCGCCCAGCTCGGCCGTGGTGCGGATCTGGATTTCGAGGTCGCTGGTCGTCAGCTGCAGGGCATTGCCCGTCTTGCGGATCAGCACATTGGCCAGGATGGGCAGCGTGTGGCGGCGCTCCACGATGCCAGCCACGGATTGCAGAACCGCGAGAACCTTGTCTTGTGTTGCCTTCAGGACGATCATGTCTTCAACCTCTTGTGGTTTTTGGGACGGTGCGTGGACAGCGGCACAGGTCGTGCCTCCCCCTGCTGTATAACCCGCCATTTTGCCCGTTTACCGGGCGGGTTCTTTTCGGGGTCTCTCCCACCGGTTATCAGCCTTTCAGGGTCTGTTCCAGCACATGCAACTGCTGGTTCAACTCGGTCAGCTGCTGGCGCTCGCCCGAAATCTTGCGCACGGCATGCAAAACGGTGGTGTGGTCGCGCCCACCAAACAATTCTCCGATCTCGGGAAGACTCTTTTGCGTCAGTTCCTTGGCCAGGTACATCGCAATCTGGCGCGGCCGGGCAATGCTGGCCGGGCGCTTCTTGCTGTACATGTCGGCGACTTTGATCTTGTAGTAGTCAGCCACCGTCTTCTGGATGTTTTCCACAGAAATTTGTCGGTTCTGGATCGACAGCAGATCTCTGAGGGCTTCGCGTGCCAGCTGGATCGAAATTTCCTTCTGGTTGAAGCGCGAATACGCCAGGATCTTGCGCAGCGCGCCTTCGAGCTCGCGCACGTTGGAGCGCACGTTCTTGGCCACGAAAAAGGCCACTTCTTCGGGCATCTCGGTGCCTTCGACGCGCGCCTTGTTGATCAGAATCGCCACGCGCATTTCCAGCTCGGGTGGCTCGATGGCCACCGTCAGGCCCGAATCAAAACGCGACACCAGCCGCTCGTGGATGTTGGCCAGGCCTTTCGGATACGTGTCCGACGTCATCACGATGTGAGACTTCTTGGCCAGCAAGGCTTCGAACGCGTTGAAGAATTCTTCCTGCGTGCGGTCCTTGTTGGCGAAGAACTGCACATCGTCGATCAGCAGCAGGTCGAGCGAATGGTAGCGCTCCTTGAATTCATCAAAGGTGCGGCGCTGGTAGGCCTTAACCACATCCGACACAAACTGCTCGGCATGGATGTAGAGAACTTTGGCGTCGGGCTTGTCCTGCAGCAGGCGGTTGCCAACAGCGTGCACCAGGTGGGTCTTGCCCAGACCCACGCCGCCATAGATAAACAGCGGGTTATACAGGTGGCCGGGCATGCCCGCCACGTGCATGGCGGCCGAGCGCGCCATGCGGTTGGCCGTGCCTTCCACCAGCGTCTCAAATGTGAGGCCTGCATTGAGCCGGTTGCGGAAGGCGCCCGCTGAGGCTTCATCGCTGTGGCTCGATTGCGGTTCGGACTGCGTTGCGGTGTTCGATGGTTCAGACGCTGCGGGTCGTGCGTAAGTGCGTACAACGGATTCCCGCTGAGCGAGCGCTAACTCCAGGGTGACGGGCTGGCCATACAGGCCTTCGAGCAATGCGGCGATGCGGCCCGCATACTGTGCCCGGATCCAGTCGAGCTTGAACCGGTTGCCCACCAGCACTGTGACCTTGGAGAAGTCTTCGGCCACCTGGGCGATCAGGGGTTTGATCCAGGTGTTGAACTGCTGCTCGGGCAGGTCTTGCGCCAGTTGCTCTACGCAGGCTTGCCACAGGCCCTGGCCGGCATCTGCACCGGGTGAATGTTGGGGGCTGCGGGAGGGTTCCTCGATCATTTCAGGGGGATTCTTGTTGTGGATAGGAGGAACGGGGCTGGGCGGCGGATTGTAGCTTGTCAAATAGTTATCCACAATTTGAAAACTGCGGTGGTCAGAGGTGTTGATAGTCGTTCAGGGGGCGCTGTTGTGCTGGCGTGCACCCATTGAAAACCACAGCTGTAGTTGCCGTGAACCCGCGATAAACCGCGATAAAACAAGCCGAAACGTGATCCGGAGATAGGCCTGCCAGCCAAAAGGCATTGCCAGCAGCTGGCTAGCCTGCGATAATCTCGGGTTTCCCTGAATGTGTTCAGGGTGATTTGACCCGGCGCGCCGTTATTTCTGCCCCGTGGATCTGCCGCCAAAGTCCTGTTGTACAGGGCGTGGCTGCGCAGATTGCAGGGGGTTCAAGAGCAGCAGTCCGGAACTGAACCTCAAGGAATAGCACCATGAAACGTACTTATCAGCCCTCCAAGACGCGCCGCGCGCGCACCCACGGTTTCCTCGTCCGCATGAAGACCCGCGGCGGCCGTGCCGTTATCAACGCACGCCGCGCCAAGGGCCGCAAGCGCCTGGCCGTCTAAGGCCGCTACGGTCTACGGCCTGCTCCCCGCCTGTTCCCGGCTTGTACCGCCAGGTTCCAAACGGGGCGCTTGCATGCACAGGCTGAAAACCCGTCCGCAGTTCCAGGCCACCATGGCGGGGGGCACTGTCTCCCGTACAGCGCATTTTGTGCTGCACCGTCTGGTGCTGGATGCCGAAGGTGCTGCGGCTGACCGCCAAGCCAGTGCTGCTTTACCCACAGGGCCCGGCTCCTTGCCACAACAGCAAGGGCCGCAGGCCCTGTTTGCCGTGCAGGGCGTCTGGCTGGGTGCCATGGTGCCCAAGCGCTGGGCGCGCCGCGCGGTGACGCGCAACACCATCAAGCGACAGATCTACACCGTGGGCGCCACGTTTGAAGCGCGGCTCCCGCAGGCCGCCCATGTGGTGCGTCTGCGCACGGCGTTTGACCGCAAGCAGTTCGTGAGCGCTACGTCCGACCAGCTCAAGCAGGCGGTGCGGGCAGAGCTGTTGCAGCTGTTTGGCTACGCCGCACGGCGTGCAGGTGGGGCCGGTGCTGCTTCCCCCGCGCAGCAACAAGGTGGTGTTGCAGAGCCGGTGGTGCCATGCTGATGCAGCGCCTCTTGATCGGTGTCGTCAAGGGCTACCGGCTGTTCCTGAGCCCTTGGCTGGGTTCGTCGTGCCGGTTTGAACCGACCTGCTCGGTCTATTCGCTGCAGGCGCTGGAGCAGCATGGCGCTGCGGCGGGTAGCTATCTCACGGTGCGCAGGCTGGTACGCTGCCACCCCTGGTGTGACGGGGGCCATGACCCGGTCCCGCAACAATTGCCGCGCAGCATGCGGCTTTTCTCGCGGCTTCATCCTTCCAACACCCAACCATCCTCACCAAAGAAGTCTTCATGAACGACATTCGCCGCACCATCCTGTGGGTGATTTTTGGCTTTTCCATGGTTCTGCTGTGGGACAAGTGGCAGCTGCATAACGGCAACAAGGCCACCTTTTTCCCCACCACGCCCGCCGTGACGGCACCCGCCGCTGCTGGCGCTGCGTCGGGCGCGACCGGGGCTGCCAGCGTGCCTTCCACGAGTGCACCCGTGGCCGCTGCAGCGACGGGGGCCTCCGCCGTGCCGGGCCAGCCAGCGGCTGCTGCGGCAGCACCTGCCCCCCGCGAGCGCATCGAGGTCAAGACCGACCTGTATCGCCTGGTGTTTGACAGCGAAGGCGGCTCGCTCACGCATGCCGAGCTGCTCAAGCACGCCGACATGGCCGACAAGGCCCGCAATTTCCTGTTGCTGGACGAAAGCGCCCAGCGCGTTTATGTGGCGCAAACCGGCCTGATCGGTGGCACGTTCCCCACCCACAAGACTGCCATGACCGTGGTGCCCGGCCCGCGTGAACTCAAGGACGGTGAAGATGAAATCAGCGTCCGCTTCGAATCGCCTGCACAGGGCGGCGTGAAGCTGGTCAAGACCTGGACCATCAAGCGTGGCGCCTATGACATCGCTGTCAAGCACGACATCGTCAATACGGGCAGCGCGGCGGTGTCGCCCCAGCTGTACCTGCAATTGGTGCGCGATGGCAACAAGCCTCCCGGAGAGTCGTCGTTCTACTCCACCTTCACCGGCCCGGCCGTCTACACCGACGCCAAGAAGTACCAGAAGATCGAGTTCAAGGACATCGACAACGGCAAGATCGACATCCCCAAGGACTCGCCCAACGGCTACGTGGCCATGGTGCAGCATTACTTCGCCACAGCATGGCTGCTGGCCGACGGTGTGCAGCGCGAGCCCTTCACCCGCAAGGTGGACACCAACCTGTACTCAGTGGGTATGCTGACCTCGCTGGGCGCCATCGAGCCCGGTGCCACCAAGACCATCGATGCGCGCCTGTTCGCTGGCCCGCAGGTCGAAACGATGATGGAAAAGCTGTACCCCGGCCTGGAACTGGTCAAGGACTATGGCTGGCTCACCATCCTGTCCAAGCCGCTGTACTGGCTGCTGGACCAGCTGCACAAGCTGCTGAACAACTGGGGCTGGTCCATCGTCGCCCTGGTGCTGTTGCTTAAGATCGCGTTCTACTGGCTCAACGCCAAGGCCTACGCCAGCATGGCCAAGATGAAGGCCATCAACCCCAAGATCATGGAGATGCGCGAGCGCCTGAAGGACAAGCCGCAGCAGATGCAGCAGGAGATGATGCGCATCTACCGCGAGGAGAAGGTCAACCCGATGGGCGGCTGCTTCCCTATCATGATCCAGATCCCTGTGTTCATTGCGCTGTACTGGGTGCTGCTGTCCAGCGTGGAAATGCGCAACGCGCCCTGGATCGGCTGGATCCACGACCTGTCCACGCCTGACCCGTTCTTCATCCTGCCTTTGCTGATGACGGCCAGCTCGCTGCTGCAGACCGCCCTGAACCCCGCGCCGCCAGACCCGATGCAGGCCAAGATGATGTGGTTCATGCCGCTGATCTTCAGCGTAATGTTCTTCTTCTTCCCGGCCGGCCTGGTGCTGTACTGGCTGACCAACAACATCCTGTCGATTGCGCAGCAGTGGCTCATCAACACCCGCATGGGCGTGCCACCGCAGTTCAACCTGCCAAAATTTAAGTAACCCCCTGAGCGGCTGCGCCGCTTCCCCCTTTCTCTCGCGCTGCGCGCGGGAAGGGGGACGACACCAGCGCGGCGGGGCGGCCCTTGCGCGGTGTCTCGCGCTTGGGCCGCGCCAGTTTTTGGCGCTCTCTTCCCAAAATCGCCGCACATGCTTGCCCGCCACCAAGACCCCATCGTTGCCATTGCCACCGCCCCGGGGCGTGGGGCCGTCGGCATCGTGCGCGTGTCAGGGCGCGGGTTGGATGCGCTGGTGCAGGCGGTTTGCGGGCGCACCCTCAAGCCCCGCGAGGCCACCTACCTGCCCTTTCGCGATGCGCAGGGCCAGGCCATCGACCAGGGGCTGGCGCTGTACTTTCCCGGCCCGCACAGCTACACCGGCGAAGACGTACTGGAGCTGCAGGCCCACGGCGGCCCCGTGGTGCTGCAACTGCTGCTGGCACGCTGCCTGGAGGCGGCTGCCGCCACCGACCCCGCTACCGGCCAGCCCAATCTGCGCGGCTTGCGCGTCGCCCAGCCGGGCGAGTTCACCGAACGAGCCTTCCTGAACGACAAGATCGACCTGGCCCAGGCCGAGGCGATTGCCGACCTGATCGACGCCAGCACCGAGGCGGCTGCCCGCAGCGCCAGCCGCTCGCTGACCGGGGCTTTTTCGGCCGAGATCCATGGCCTGCGTGATGCCCTCATCCACCTGCGCATGCTGGTGGAGGCCACGCTGGACTTCCCTGAGGAAGAAATTGACTTCCTGCGCAAGGCAGATGCGCATGGACAGCTATCGAATTTGGAGCAAACATTGGCCTCGGTGATGCAGCGGGCGCGCCAGGGTGCGCTGCTGCGCGAGGGCATCAAGGTGGTGATCGCAGGCCAGCCCAATGCCGGTAAAAGCTCGTTGCTCAACGCGCTGGCGGGAGCCGAACTGGCCATCGTCACCCCCATTGCAGGCACCACCCGCGACAAGGTGCAGCAGACCATCCAGATCGAAGGTGTGCCCCTGCACATCATCGACACCGCCGGCCTGCGCGACAGCGAGGACGAGGTGGAGCGCATCGGCATCGCCCGCGCCTGGGACGAGATTGCCGGGGCCGACGCGGTGCTGTTCCTGCATGACCTGGAGCGTGCGGATGCTCCTGAATACATAGCTGGTGACGCCGATATAGCAAGCGCCATGGCCCAAAAAATGCCCAAGAGCATTCCCGTGATTGACGTCTGGAACAAGCTCGACCGGGCGCCAGGGGCGGTTGCTGCGGCGGGTGAAAACGCCCGGCCTGGCGTGCACCTGTCTGCCAGGACGGGCGAGGGGCTGGATGGTCTGCGGCGCCTGCTTCTGGAAGTAGCCGGCTGGCAGTCTGCGCCGGAAGGCCTCTACATTGCCCGCGCCCGGCATGTGGAGGCACTGCAGGCCGTGGGGGCTCACCTGCAGGAGGCGGCCGACCAGCTGCAGGCTCAGGGGCCGGCGCTGGACCTGTTGGCCGAAGAGCTGCGCCTGGCCCAGAACGCTCTCAGCGCCATCACCGGCGAGTTCAGCTCGGACGACCTGCTGGGCGTCATTTTTTCCAGTTTTTGTATTGGCAAATAGGCCCGCAGAAGGGCGGCTGTTCGTGCAGTTTGAACGGGCTGGCCTCCGACCAGTGCGCACAGGCCGCCGCCTGTCGCTTATGTTGTAAATGGACGTAAACAGCGCTTGTGCGCAATCTGTAACAAGGGTACTTTCGGCAAACCATGAATGTTCCCACGCCTGTTGTTTCCAAGGTAGACCTGCAAGGTCTGATCGATGCCATCGCACAGGCCAGTGCCGACGACAGCATGACCAACCCGCTGACCCAGGCGCAGTGGGACATCCTCTCGTCTTACCTTCTGCCCGTGGTCATGCCCGCCGGACAGGTGTTGTTCACGCAGGGCGCTACAGACCGCACCTTGTACCTGGTGGAAAGCGGCAGCCTGAGCGTGCACTACCAGGACGAAAAAGAGCGCTTGCGACTGGCCATCGTCGGGGCAGGCTCCGTGGTGGGCGAAGGTGCGTTTTTCTCGCACCGCTCCCGCAGCGCCACCGTGCAGGCCAGCGCGCCCTGCAAGCTGTGGAGCCTGACCGCCATCCGCTTCACCGAACTTTCCATCCGCCAGCCTGCCATTGCGCTGGGTCTGGTGATGGCCGCTGGTGCGGTACTGGCCAAGCGGCTGGGCAATCGGCGCCGCCGCGTTGCGGCCACCTGACAGACCACCGATGTGGTGGTGGCCTGCTGGCTTTTGCGGGGCAAGAATGGGTGTACAGCAAGTTACACTCAATTTGGATTTTTCTGGCGCCGTCCCGTAGAAAGCAAGCCATGTCTCTGTTCAGTTGGTTTAGCCGCAAACCTGCTACCCCCAAGCCCCGGCCCATGGCCGAACCGTCTGGCCTGTTGAATGCCGATGCCACGGTACCGCTCACGCCAGGCCGCCAGGGCAAACCGCTGGTGGAGCCCCTGCCCCCAGAGCACGCTGCTAACCGCAAGAACGAACGCATGGAGCGCCGCGAGCTGCTTTACACGGTGGTCCGCGACGCGATGGTGCGGGCCGGTGTGCTGTCGGCCAGCTACAAGTTCAAGGTGTTGTCGCTGGACCAGCGTGGGCGCCAGTTTCTGGTCATGATGGACCTGGCGCGTGAATACGGTGGAGAAACTGTGCGCCTGTCCGAAATCGAGGCGCTGATTGCCCAGACGGCCAAAACCCGCTACGACATCCTGGTAACCGCCGTGTACTGGCGCATCAATGACCATGTGGCAGTGGGTATCCCCCAGAAGGGGGTTGCGCCCCAGGGGGCTTCCCTGCAGGCAGCGCCACCGCTGGCCCGGCGGCCGGTTCCGGTGGCTTCAGCACCTGCTCCGGTGGTGGTCACCCCGGCCCGCCCGGTGGCGCCCGTGCCGACAGCCGCCGCCACGGCCCCCGCGCCGCTGCGCCCTCCCCTGGCTGCTCCGGCGGTTGCGCCTGCTGCAGCGCCCACTGCGCCCGCCGCCGCACCACGCCCAGCACCACGGTACGAACCCATCGAGGCGGACGAAGTGGCGGCGTTCAAGCGCGCCCTGGCCTCGGCGGCAGGCACCACCGCCGCAGTGCCGCTGGCAGCGGCCAAGCCCGGTGTGCCTGTGCGTTCGGGGCCTTTGCTGCCACCTTCGCAGCCCACGGGGTTTGAAGACACCGAAATGCCCGGGTCCGATGGCCCCGCGCCGGACCTGAGCAGCACCCAATACGGCGAGCTGAACTGACCCTGCGGGCCGCAGCTCGTCGGACTCTGGGCGGCCGTGATCAGTGGCCCTCGAAGTCCACCAGCGTGTACAGCGGCAGGCCGGATTCGCGCAGCCGTTTGGAGCCTCCCAGCTCGGGCAGGTCCACGATGGCGGCGCCCTCGGTCACCGTCGCGCCCAGTTTCTCCAGCAGCTTGCGGCCCGCCATCATCGTGCCGCCCGTGGCAATGAGGTCATCGATCAGCAGCACGCGGTCGCCCGCTTTTACGGCGTCGGTGTGCAGCTCCACCGTGGCGCTGCCGTATTCAAGTTCATAGGTTTCCTCCACCGTGGTGAAGGGCAGCTTGCCCTTCTTGCGGATGGGCACAAAACCCACGTTGAGTTCATAGGCCACCACGGCACCCAGGATGAAGCCGCGTGCATCTAGCCCGGCCACCACATCCGGGCGCAGCGCCTTGTCCATGTAGCGGTGCACAAAGGCGTCGATCAGCACGCGGAACACCTTGGGGTCCTGCAGCAGCGGGGTGATGTCCCGAAACTGCACACCGGGCGCGGGCCAGTCGGGTACGGTGCGGATGTGCTGGCGGAGGTATTCGTTGACGCTGAGTGGCTGCATGGGGTCGAGGGGGTAAAGAAAGGCTGCACGCGCAAACGTGCGGAGGCCAAAGGCCGTTGTGGGGCAAAGTGTATCCAGCCGGGGGCGGGTGCCCTGGAGGTGTGCCCGGAGCGCTGCCAGCCCCCATAATGTTTCCGTGCTGTTACACCCTTGGTAACGCCCCCCGTTGGACCACTCCACAACGCTGATCGGCCATGCCCATCTCCATCCTGCTGATCGAAAGCGATCACCACCACGCGCAGGCGGTGGTGGATGCGCTCGCAGACCCCTGGTCCGGCTGGCGGGTGGATGTGGCTCAGTCGCTGGCGCAGGCCCGGGACCACCTGGGGCACAGCAGGCCGGACATTGTGCTGGCGGCGCAGCGCAGCGTCGATGGCTCGGCCTTTGACCTGCTGCGGCTGCTCGATGGCGTCCCGGCCATGATCATCGTGCGCAAGGGCGCCGAGACCCATGCGGCCCAGGCCCTGCGCCACGGCTTTGATGACTATGCTGTGCAGGACCCTGCGCTGGACTACCTGCTGACTCTGCCCGCGCAGATCGATGCGGTGCTGGAGCGCAGTTCCAGCGCCCGTGCCCGGCTGGTGGCAGAGGCCATGCTGACGCGCCAGCACCGGTTGTTGCAGGCGATATCGCTCGCGCAGGCCATGTTCATCGCCAGTTCGGGCCCGCGCGCCGCGTTCGAGGCCCTGCTCAAGGAGCTGATGTCGCTCACGCAAAGTGCCTTTGGCCTGGTCGGCCAGGTGCAACGTGCCGCCGATGGGCACCCCTACCTGCGGGTGCACGCGATGACGGACATCACTTGGGACGAGGCCTCCCATGCCCTCTATGCCCAGCACGCAGAAGAAGGCATGGTGTTCGACAACCTGCAGTCCCTGGTGGGCGCGGCGCTGGTGTCGGGCGAGCCGGTGCTCACCAACGATGCAGGCCACGACACGCGCAGCGCGGGCACGCCCCCGGGTCATCCCCCGCTGCACACCTATCTGGGGCTGCCCATCCATGCGGCGGGCGAACTGGTGGCCATGGTGGGCCTGGCCAATCGGCCCGAGGGGTATTCGGCGGCAGACGTGCAGTTTCTCCAGCCCCTGCTCAACACCGTGGGCCAGCTGGAAATGGCCCGCCGAGCCGAGCTGGCGCGCAGCGCGGTTGAGGTGGAACTCGCGCGCACCAGCGCGTTGCTGGCGGAGAAGACGCGCGCCCTCGAAGGCACGCTGGCCAGCGTGTCGCAAGGCATTACCAACGTGGATGCGGAGGGACGTATCCGGGTCTACAACCGGCGCTATCTGGAGCTGCTCGACCTGCCCGAATCCCTGCTGGCCGCCCAGCCCAAAGTCGAGGACGTGGTGCGGTTTCAGACCGAACGGGGCGATTTCGGCACCGGGTTTGAGCTGATAGAACCCACGGCGCGCAACTATGTGGCGTCGGAATATGCGGCCCACGGTGGCAAGCTCACCATGCCGGACACCTATGTGCGGCGCACCCACAACGGCCGCTACATCGAAGTGCGCACCCGTGCTCTGGAGCTGGGGGGCCGCGTGCGCACCTTCACGGACGTGACCGACTACCTGAGCACCCTGGAGGCCTTGCGCCTGAGCGAATCGCGCTGGCGCAGTCTCACCCACCTGTCCTCCGACTGGTACTGGGAGCAGGACGCGCAATTCCGCTTTGTGCGCCTGGACGGCAGCCCCTACAACGATGCCGGCGTGCCCGACGAGATGCACTACGGGCGCACGCGCTGGGAGCTGCCCAATACCTTTGTGAGCGAGGGCCAATGGCGGGAGCACCGCAGGCAACTGGAGGCGCACGAGGTGTTCCACGACTTTGAAATGCAGCGCCTGACCGAAGACGGAAAGCCCGTGTGGGTCTCCATCAGCGGGGAGCCCATCTTTGATGGTGCGGGCCAGTTCACGGGCTACCGGGGCGTGGCGCGCGACATCACCGAACGCAAGCTGGCCGAGGCCGAGATCCAGCGCCTGGCCTTCTATGACGAACTCACAGGCCTGCCCAACAGGCGACTGCTCATGGACCGGCTGGACCGTGCGGCCAACGCGTGCGCGCGGGAGCGCTGCCACGGGGCCTTGCTGTTCCTGGACCTCGACAACTTCAAGGCCGTCAACGACACCATGGGCCACGAGTGGGGCGACCGGCTGCTGGTGCAGGTAGGCGGGCGCATCGGCGCCTGCGTGCGCGCCACCGACACGGTGGCGCGTTTGGGTGGCGACGAGTTCGTGGTGGTGCTGCAGGGCCTCCACGCCGAGGTGGACGTTGCGGCCGCCGAAGCCGAGGCCGTGGCGCAAAAGGTGCTGGCGGCGCTGAACGAGCCCTACGTGGTGCAAAACAGCGAAGTGCACAGCACGCCCAGCATCGGCATTGCCCTTTTTCGCGGTGTGCAGCTGCCCGTGCAGGAGCTGCTCCAGCGCGCCGATCTGGCCATGTACCAGGCCAAGGCGCAGGGCCGCAACACGCTGTGTTTCTTTGACCCTGCCATGCAGGCGGCGGCGTCTGCGAGGTCGGCTCTGGAAGGCGACATGCGGCAGGGCATTCTGCGCAACGAGTTTCTGCTGCACTACCAGCCGGTGGTGGACGAGGCCGGCAAGGTGCTGGGGGCGGAGGCGCTGGTGCGGTGGAACCACCCGCAGCGCGGCATGGTGCCCCCCGGCGACTTCATCCCCCTGGCAGAGCAGACCGGACTGATCCTGGCGCTAGGGCGCCAGGTGCTGACCATGGCCTGCCGCCAACTGGCGCTCTGGGCAACAGCGCCGCACACTGCGGACTGGACCGTGGCCGTGAACGTGAGCGCCCAGGAGTTTCGCCAACCCGACTTTGCCGACGAAGTGCTCAGCGTGCTGCGCGATTGTGGGGCGGACCCGGCCCACCTCAAGCTTGAGCTCACGGAAAGCCTGCTGCTGCATGACGTGGAAGACAGCATCCTCAAGATGCAGGCGCTGCGCACGCTGGGCGTGGGCTTCTCGCTGGACGACTTTGGCACGGGCTATTCGAGCCTGAGCTACCTCAAGCGCCTGCCACTGGACCAGCTCAAGATCGACCAGAGCTTTGTGCGCGACGTGCTCACCGACCCCAACGACGCCACCATCGCCTGCACCATCATCACCCTGGCCCACAGCCTGGGCCTGGACGTGGTGGCCGAAGGGGTGGAAACCGAAGGGCAGCGCGCGTTCCTGTTGCGCAACGGTTGCCAGCAGTTCCAGGGCTACCTGTTCGGGCGGCCCGGGCCCGCCGAGCTTTTGTAATTTGCTATTAGATGTGTAGCTATTGAAGCTTGATAGATAAGCGCTAGAGCCATATTTAATTCAAATTTTGGCGCCAGCCTCAGCCACTGGCACGCACTAGGCGAAAGATGCCAAGCAAGGGCCGCCCCGCAGCGAGGGCATCGTCCCCCTTCCCGGAGCGCGTAGCGCGCAGAGAGAAGGGGGAAGGCACGCAGTGCCTCAGGGGGATGTACCCTGCCTTTACCCCCGCAGCAACTTGTCCTCCGCCAGCGCCAGCGCCGCCGGGTGCCCTGAGAGCACCAGCGTGTCGCCTTCGGCCAGCTGTGCGTCGTCCTCCGCTGCGCTGATGTGGCCGTTGCCACGCCGCAGGTTCACCACCCGCACGCCCATGGCGGGCAGAGCCAGCTGGCCCAGGCTGCGGCCCAGGGCTGTGGAGCCGGGGGGCAGGTTGATGGTGGACAGGCGCTCTTGGTCGCGCTCGTTGGCCGTGTCGTCGTCGGCGCCGTGGAAGTAGCCGCGCAGCAGGTTGTAGCGCGCATCGCGCTGGTCCTGCACCAGGCGCAGCACGCGGCGCATGGGCACGCCCACCAGGGCCAGCGCGTGGCTGGCGAGCATGAGCGAGCCTTCGATGGCCTCGGGCACGACCTCGGTGGCGCCCGCCTCTTGCAGCTTGTCCAGGTGCAGGTCGTCCTGCGTGCGCACCACCACGGGCACCTGCGGCGCGTGCGAGCGCGCGTTGGCCAGCACCTTCAGGGCGGCTGGCACGTCGATGTAGGTGATCGCCACCGCGCTGGCACGCACCAGGCCAGCGGCCATCAGCGCCTGCAGGCGGGTGGCGTCGCCATACACCACCGAATCACCAGCAGCGGCGGCCTGGCGCACACGGTCCGGGTCCAGGTCCAGTGCCATGTAGGGGATGCCTTCATGCTCCAGCATGCGCGCCAGGTTTTGTCCGCAGCGGCCGTAGCCGCAGATGATCACGTGTTTGCTGGTGTTGATGGATTTGCGCGCGATGGACGTCATCTGCAGCGACTGCTGCAGCCAGTCGCTGGCCACCAGCTTCATCACGATGCGGTTGCTGTACATGATGAGGAAGGGCGTGGCCAGCATCGACAGCACCATGGCCGCCAGGATGGGATTCATCAGCGCGGGCTGCACCAGCCCGTTGGCCTGCGTGAGCGACAGCAGCACAAATCCGAACTCCCCCGCCTGGGCCAGGTAGAGCCCGGTGCGCAGGGCCACGCCCGTGGTGGCCCCCATGCTGCGGGCCAGCACCAGGATGATCCCCAGCTTGACCACCAGCGGCACCGTCAGCAGGGCCAGCACCAGCGCCCAGCGGTCCACCAGGATGTGCCAGTCCAGCATCATGCCGATTGTGATGAAAAACAGGCCCAGCAGCACGTCGTGAAACGGGCGGATGTCCGTGCCCACCTGGTGCTTGTACTCTGTCTCGGACACCAGCACGCCCGCGATGAAGGCGCCCAGCGCCAGGCTCAGCCCCGCCAGTTCGGTCAGCCAGGCCAGGCCCAGCGTGATCAGCAGCAGGTTGAGCATGAACAGCTCCTCGCTCTTGCGCCGCGCCACCAGCGTAAGCCACCAGCGCATGAACCGCTGCCCGCCCGTGAGCAGAATGCCCACCAGCACCGTGGCCTTGACCAGCGCCCACGCCAGCGCGGTCAGCAGCTGGTCGGACGAGGAACTCAGCGCGGGGATCAACACCAGCAGCGGCACCACGGCCAAGTCCTGGAACAGCAAAATGCCCATCACGCGGCGGCCATGCTCGCTTTCGAGCTCAGCCCGCTCGGCCATGAGCTTGACCACAATGGCCGTGCTGCTCATCGCCATCACGCCCGAGAGCGCCAGCGCCGTCTGCCAGCCCATATCCCACACGCCGCCCACCCAGCGGGAGAGCACCAGTGCCGCGCCGGTGACCACCACCATCGTCAGCACCACCTGCATCAGCCCCAGGCCGAACACCTGTCGCCGCATGGCGCGCAGCTTGGGCAGGCTGAACTCCAGCCCGATGGCGAACATCAGGAACACCACGCCAAACTCGCCCAGGTGCCGCACCCCTTCCGAGTTCTGCGTCAGCGCCAGCGCATGGGGGCCGATGAGCACCCCCGCAGCCAGGTAGCCGAGCATGGGTGGCAGCTTCAGGCTGCGGCAGACCACAACACCCAGCACTGCGGCCAACAGGTAAAGCAAGGTGAGGGCGAGTGAGGACATGGTTCGATGCTATCCGAGCCTTCCTGCGGCCCTCGGTGTTTTCTGCCCGAAGCAGGGTCCATGCCAGAGCCAGGGCAAAAAATCTGCCACCCGCGCAGGCATGCCCGGTCGATAGAATCCACCGGATGACCCCTGTCCCCGCCACGCTGCCCCCTTTTGACGCCGAACAGGCCCTGCGCCTGGCCCGCGAGACCTTTGACATTGAGGCGGCGGCGCTGACCGGGCTGGCGGCCCGCGTCGATGGCGTGTTTGC
This sequence comes from Acidovorax sp. JMULE5, assembly GCF_013376875.1. Taxonomy (GTDB): domain Bacteria; phylum Pseudomonadota; class Gammaproteobacteria; order Burkholderiales; family Burkholderiaceae_C; genus Acidovorax; species Acidovorax facilis. The sequence goes on along the minus strand of NZ_CP035951.1, from coordinate 3,558,766 downwards.
CGAGGCCGTGTTGATGGTGCTGCAGGCCCGTGGCCGTGTGGTGGTGATGGGCATGGGCAAAAGCGGCCACGTGGGCCGCAAGATTGCAGCCACGCTGGCATCTACGGGCACGCCGGCGTTTTTTGTGCACCCGGCCGAGGCCAGCCACGGCGATCTGGGCATGGTCACGGGGGACGACCTGGTCCTGGCGATCTCCAACAGCGGCGAAAGTGGCGAACTGACGGCCATCCTGCCCGTGCTCAAGCGCCTGGGCGCCCCGTTGATCGCGATGACCGGCGGGCTGCAGTCCACGCTCGCCCGCCATGCCGACCTGGTGCTCGACTGCAGCGTGGAGCGCGAGGCCTGCCCCCTGAACCTGGCCCCCACCGCCAGCACCACTGCCCAGCTGGCCATGGGCGACGCGCTGGCCGTGGCCCTGCTCGACGCCCGGGGCTTCCGCCCTGAAGACTTTGCCCGTTCGCACCCTGGCGGTGCGTTGGGGCGCAAGCTGCTCACCCATGTGAGCGATGTCATGCGCACCGGCAGCGAGGTGCCGCGAGTGGCGCCCGATGCCTCGTTCAGCGACCTCATGCGCGAAATGAGTGCCAAGGGCCTGGGCGCCTCGGCCATCGTGGATGCCGCCGGCCAGGTGCTGGGCATCTTCACCGACGGCGACCTGCGCCGCCGCATCGAGGCGGGGGCCGACCTGCGCACAGCCACGGCGGGTCAGGTCATGCACCCCCACCCGCGCCGCATTACCCCGGATGCCCTTGCGGTGGACGCCGCCGAAATGATGGAGGCGCATGCCATCACCAGCGTGCTGGTGGTGGATGCGGGAGGGGTGCTCACGGGGGTGGTGCACATCGGCGACCTGATGCGAGCCAAAGTCATATGACCTCACTTCAAATGACCCCCCTGAGTCGCTGCGCGCCTTCCCCCTTAGGGGACGCACCCGGTGGCCCGGCGAAGCCGGTTCCACGGGTGCACTGGTCTTGGCTGTGCCCGTTCGATCTGCATGCCCCTTATTGAAATGACCCTGCCCGTGCTGCAATTTCCCCCCGAGCTGCTGCTGCGCGCCCAAGGCGTGCGCATTGCCTTCTTCGATGTCGATGGCGTGCTGACCGATGGCGGCCTGTTTTTCAGCGAATCGGGCGAAACGCTCAAGCGCTTCAATACGCTGGATGGGCATGGGCTCAAGCTGCTGCAAAAGGCAGGCATCACGCCTGCGGTCATCACGGGCCGCGACTCCGCGCCGCTGCGCGTGCGCCTGAAGGCGCTGGGGGTCGAACACGCGGTGTTCGGCACCGAAGACAAACGCCCCGCCGCTGAACAGATGCTGGCCACGCTGGGGCTGGACTGGTCCCAGGCTGCTGCGATGGGTGACGACTGGCCCGACCTGCCGGTGATGCGCCGCAGTGCTTTTGCGTGCGCCCCGGCCAACGCCCAGGCCGAAGTGCGCCACGCCGCCCATTTTGTGACGCAGGCCCGGGGCGGCGATGGTGCCGCGCGCGAACTGTGTGATCTGCTGCTGGTGGCCTCGGGCCGCTATGCCGCACTGCTGGCGGAGTACACCGCATGAACCGGGGTTTTCTGCGCTCTTTCCCCACCTGCCAGGTTGTCGTGCCGGGCCCGGAGGCAACACCGTGATGCGCAACTGGGTCCGCCAGGGCTGGGAACAGTTCTCGCTCTATCTGCCCGTCGTGCTCATGGGGCTGCTGGCGCTGGGCACCTGGTGGCTGGTGCGCAACGCGCCCATGCCCCTGCTGCCTGCCATCGAGCGCCAACAAGGCAACCAGCCCGACTATTTCATGAAGTCGTTCTCGGTAAAAAGCTTTGACGCGAGCGGGCGCCTGCAAAGCGAAGTGCAGGGCGAAGAAGCGCGGCACTACCCCGACTCCGACACGCTGGAGATCGACAAAGCGCGCATGCGCTCGGTGACGCCGCAGGGCCGCCTCACCGTGGCCACGGCAGACCGCGCCCTGACCAATGCCGATGGCTCGGAGGTGCAGCTGTTTGGAAATGCCATCGTCACGCGCGAGCCCCTGCCCGCCAAGCCTGGGTCACCCGCTCAGCCTCGGCTGGAGTTCCGCAGCGAATTTCTGCACGCCTACACCAACACCGAACGCGTGCGTTCCGACAAGCCCGTCACGCTCACCCGCGGCAACGACCGTTTCACGGCCGACGGCATGGACTACGACAACCTCGACCAGGTGCTGCAGCTGCGCGGACGTGTGCGTGGCGTGCTCCAGCCCGGCGCGGCCAAACCCTAGTACGCGTTGCCCACGTACGGAACCTGCATGACCACTCCCCTTGTCTTCATCACCGGCGCGTCCAGCGGCATCGGCCAGGCCCTGGCCCTGCGCTTTCACCGGTCGGGCTACCGCCTGGCCCTGGTGGCGCGCCGCACCTCTGAGGTCAAAACATGGGCTAGCGCTCAAGGAATAAGCGCTGACAGCTATGAAATTTATACTGCAGATGTAGCCGTGACCGACAGCATCGTCGCTGCGGGCCGCGACTGCATCGCACGCCAAGGGGTGCCTGACGTGGTCATTGCCAATGCGGGCATCAGTGTGGGCATGGACACGGCAGTGCGCGACGACATCGACGTGATGGCACGCACCTTTGCCACCAACAACATCGGCGTGGCGGCCACCTTCCATCCCTTTGCGGACGCGATGGCGCAGCGTGGCAGCGGCACGCTGGTGGGCATCGGCAGCGTGGCAGGCATCCGTGGCCTGCCCGGGCATGGTGCGTATTGCGCCAGCAAGGCGGCCGTCATCAGCTACTGCGAGAGCCTGCGCGGGGAGATGCGCCCCCACGGAGTGCGTGTGGTCACCATTTCTCCGGGCTACATCGACACGCCGCTCACCCGCCAGAACCGCTACAGCATGCCGTTTCTGATGCAGGCCGATGATTTTGCGGACCGTGCCTTCCGGGCCATCACGGCCGGTGCCAGCTACCGGGTCATCCCCTGGCAAATGGGGGTGGTTGCCAAGTTGCTGCGCATGGTGCCGAACGTGCTGTTCGACAAGCTGCTGGCCGGGCGCCCGCGCAAGCGGCGGCAGAGCGAGCAGTAGCTCCTAGGTCTACCCGAGGTGGTTTTTGACCGCCGGTTCGGGACGGTCCTGGCTGCGATAGAAGCAAGGCGTGGCGGTCGTGCATGAAAAAAGCCCCCGAGGGGGCTTTCAGAGAAACGTCACTGGCCTGCTTCAGTAGCCGTTGCCACCACCGCCACCATAGCCACCACCACCGCCGTTGCGGCCACCGCCACCACCGCCGTTGCGGGAGCCAGAACCGTAGGGGCTGCGGAATCCGCCTTCGCTGCGGCCACCGCCACCACCGCCGCCGTAACCGCCGCCACCCTCGCGGCCGCCGCCATAGCCACCACCGCCGCCGCCTTCACGGCCACCGCCGTAACCGCCACCACCACTGCGACCACCGCCGCCGCCGTAGCCGCCACCACCGCCGCCAAATCCGCCACTGCGGGGTGGGCGGGGCTCCATGGGGCGTGCTTCGTTCACGACGATGCTGCGGCCACCCAGGGGCTGGCCATTCATGCCATTGATGGCGGCCTGGGCTTCCGCGTCACTGCCCATTTCCACGAAACCAAAGCCCTTGGAGCGGCCTGTGTCGCGCTCCATCATGACCTTGGCGCTGGTCACTGCGCCGAATTGGCCAAAGGCCTGTTCCAGATCGCTGTCGCGCACCGAGTACGGCAGGTTGCCGACGTACAGTTTGTTGCCCATTGAGGGACTCCTCAAAAACACATGGAAAAAGCGATGGAGTCCCGAAAACGCAGCCAGCTAATCTCAATGACGCTCTCAGCGCGAAACTGACGGATCACCGCAAACTTTAAGCGGGGGAAACCCCGCTGGCTCATTATGCGCCACACTTTTGCGGAAAAAGCAAGCGGCAATGCCGACTGTGGTGGCGATGCCGCGCAGGCATGAAAAAAGGAGCCCTGGGGCTCCTTTGCTTTGCCTTTGGCAGACCGCAAAGGTCTGCCAGCAAGGTCTTTTTAGTAGCTGCTACGGCCACCGCCGTAACCACCACCACCGCCGCCGCCGCTACGGCCACCGCCGTAACCGCCGCCGCCACCACCGCCGTAGCCGCCGCCACCACCGTTGCCGCCGCCGAAGCCACCGCTACGGGGAGCGCGGGGCTCCATGGGACGGGCTTCGTTGACCACGAGGTCACGGCCGCCGAAATTGGTGCCATGCACGCCTTGGATGGCGGCTTGGGCTTCAGCATCGCTGCCCATTTCGACAAAGCCGAAACCCTTGGAGCGGCCGGTGTCGCGCTCCATCATGACCTTGGCGCTGCCGACCGAGCCGTACTGGCTGAAGGTCTGTTGCAGATCTTCGTCGCGGAAAGAGTAGGGCAGGTTGCCCACGTAAAGTTTGTTGCCCATGAAGGACTCCTGAAAAAACACAAAAACGCGATGGAGTCCGACGCAATCAACAAACCTGTGACGACTTCAAAGACGCGAAACTGACCATTCACCGCTAAGCTAACTGCTTTCCTGCAAGCAGAAAAGCGAACCCATTATTAATCACTTTATGAGGCGTGTGGGGTTTATTTCTGGATCAAGCCATCCATCCTGCACAAATTTGTGGGTATTTTGGAGCGTGCAACGGCGGTTTTCAGGGGAAACCCGCAGGGTCTGAACGGCCATACGGACCTGGCCTGTCGCCACCTTTCGGCAACCACCCGCCTGTTCTCCCTGTCGGAAGCAGGGTAAAATCCGCGAGTCTTTGGGGAGTAGCCCGCCCGGCCGCGCAATGCGCCGGGGGCATGCGTCAACACACTTGGGTTCTTCGAAACCTATGGCGTATGCGGCTTTTGAGCTGGGCGAGACCATTGACTGCAAACCGATCCACATGGCCGGAGTCGGGGTGCAGTCAATGCGTTTTCCACCCATCCGGCCGGATAGGACCCCCTCCCCCATGGAAGCCTTCTTCATTTCTACCGCCATCGTCGCGCTCGCCGAGATGGGCGACAAGACGCAGCTGCTCGCGCTCGTGCTGGCCGCACGTTTTCGCAAACCCTGGCCGATCGTGCTTGGCATTCTGGTGGCGACCCTGGTGAACCACGGCCTGGCCGGGGCTTTGGGTGCCTGGGTGACCACGTTCCTCGGCCCCCAGGTACTGCGCTGGATCCTGGGTGCGTCGTTCATCGCCATGGCGGTTTGGATGCTGATCCCCGACAAGCTGGACGAAGGCGAAGCCGACGGATCGCCGCGCTGGGGTGTGTTTGGCACCACCGTGGTCGCATTCTTCCTGGCCGAGATGGGCGACAAGACCCAGATCGCCACCGTCATGCTGGCCGCGCAGTACAACGCCTACCTGTGGGTGGTGGCGGGCACCACGCTCGGCATGATGATCGCCAACGCGCCGGTGGTATGGCTGGGCGAGCGCATCACTCGCCGCGTGCCCATTCGCGCCGTCCATGTGGTCTCGGCGGTGATTTTTCTGGTGCTGGGGCTGGTGGCGATCTTCACACCCGCCGGGTGAGCAGCAGCGGCCGTTTTGGTATATTTGCCAGACGCGCCGATTTGCCACAGCTTGCGGGCGCTTTATAAATCCTGCTAAAGACCCGTCCGACACATCCGCCCGGCCTCGTTTTTAGCGACGCCGGGTTTTTTTATGTCGTTTTTTGCCACGCCCCAGTCCATGCATTTTCCGGAGGTGCTCCCGCTGCAAAGCGGTGCGTCCATCCGCGACTACCACCTGGCCTACGAGACCTATGGCACGCTCAATGCCGACCGCTCGAACGCCGTGCTCGTGTGCCACGCCCTCAATGCCTCGCACCATGTGGCGGGCGTCTATGCCGGGCAGGACAAGAGCGAGGGCTGGTGGGACAACATGATCGGCCCCGGCAAGCCCGTGGACACCGACCGATTCTTCGTGATCGGCGTGAACAACCTGGGCTCCTGCTTTGGCTCCACCGGCCCCATGCACAACCATCCCGATACGGGCGAGGTCTATGGCGCGGACTTCCCCGTGGTCACGGTGGAAGACTGGGTCAATGCCCAGGCCCGCCTGCTCGACCGCCTGGGCATCCAGCAACTGGCGGCTGTGCTGGGTGGCAGCCTGGGCGGCATGCAGGCATTGAGCTGGACGCTGCAGTACCCCGAACGCATGCGCCACGCGGTGGTCGTGGCCAGCGCGCCCAACCTCACAGCCGAGAACATCGCCTTCAACGAAGTGGCCCGCCGCGCCATCGTGACCGACCCGGACTTCCACGGCGGCCACTTTTACCGCCACGGCGTGATCCCCAAGCGTGGCCTGCGCATCGCCCGCATGATCGGCCACATCACTTACCTGAGCGACGATGTGATGAACGAGAAATTCGGCCGCCAGCTGCGAGAAGGCCTGGAGCTCAAATACAGCACGCAAGACATCGAGTTCCAGATCGAGAGCTACTTGCGCTACCAGGGCGACAAGTTCAGCGACTACTTCGACGCCAACACCTATCTGCTGATCACCCGCGCGCTGGACTACTTCGACCCCGCGCGCACCCACGCCGGCAACCTCACGCGCGCCCTGGCCCGGGCGCAGGCCAGGTTCCTGCTCGTGAGTTTCACCACCGACTGGCGTTTTTCCCCCAAGCGCAGCCGCGAGATCGTGAAGGCCCTGCTCGATAACCGCCGCAGCGTGAGCTACGCCGAGATCGACGCGCCCCACGGGCACGATGCCTTTTTGCTCGATGACGCCCGGTACATGGGCGTCATGCGCTCTTATTTTGATAGCATTGCCAAGGAGTTGCAACCATGACCGAAAAAGCGGCGATGCAAGCCTTGGCGCGCCTGGTGCCCCCCGGCTCGCGCGTGCTCGACCTGGGCTGTGGCAACGGCGCCATGCTCGACTACCTGCAGCGCGAGCGCGGCTGCAGCGGCTATGGCGTGGAGATCGACGACGCCAACGTGCTGGCCTGCGTGCAGCGCGGGGTGGATGTGATCCAGCTCAACCTCGACGAGGGGCTGGCCATGTTCGACGACAACAGCTTTGACGTGGTGCTGCAGATCGACACGCTGCAGCACCTGCGCAATGCCGAAACCATGCTGCGCGAGACGGCGCGTGTGGGGCGCACCGGCGTGGTGGCCTTCCCCAACTTTGCGCACTGGCCCAACCGCCTGTCCATCTTGCGCGGACGCATGCCCGTGACGCGGCGCCTGCCCTACCAGTGGTACGACACGCCCAACATCCGCGTGGGTACCTACAAAGACTTCGAAGTGCTGGCCACCAAGAACAGCCTGCGCATCCTCGACTCCTTCGGGCTGCAGGACGGGCAAGAGGTGCGCTGGCTGCCTAATGCACGCGCGGGCACGGCCGTTTTTCACTTCGAACACGCGTAGGCCTCCTCGCGACACGACGCTGTCAAGCGCATCGGCTAAGGTGCGGTCTCCGTTTGTAGGAGACCCGCATGAAACGCATTGCACTGCGCGCAGTGACCGCTGCCGCGCTGTTGACCACCTGGGCGCTGGGCGCCGTGGCCCAGGCCTGGCCACCCACCCCCACCGTCATCGCCCACCGGGGCGCTTCGGCGCTGCGGCCCGAGCACACACTCGCCGCGTACCAGCAGGCCATTGACGACGGCGCCGACATCATCGAGCCCGACCTGGTCATCACCAAGGACGGCGTGCTGGTGGCGCGGCACGAGAACGCGATTGCCATCCTGGGCGCCGACGGCTCGGTGAAGGAAGCCACCACCGACGTGGTGGACCGCCCCGAGTTCGCCGCGCGCAAGGCCACCAAGACCATCGACGGCCAGGCCATCACCGGCTGGTTCACCGAAGACTTCACGCTGGCCGAGCTCAAAACCCTGCGCGCCCGCGAGCGCATCCCTGCACAGCGCCCGGCCAACGTGGCCTACAACGGCCAGTTCGAGGTGCCTACGCTGCAGGAGGTGATCGACCTGGCCAAGGCGGCGACGGCCAAGACCGGTCGCACCATCGGCATCTACCCCGAGACCAAACACCCCACCTACTTCCAGTCCATCGGCCAGCCGCTGGAGGCGCCGCTGCTGGCCGTGCTGGAGAAAAACGGCTGGAACCACAAAGATGCGCCCGTGTTCGTGCAGTCCTTCGAGGTCAGCAACCTGCAGGCGATCCGCAAGCTCAGCAGCGTGCGCCTGGTGCAGCTGGTGGCGCCCTCGGGCCGGCCGTATGACTTTGTGGCCCAGGGCGCGGCCAACACGCGCGCTTATGCCGACCTCATCACGCCCGAGGGCCTCAAGCAGGTGGCCACCTATGCCAATGCCATCGGCCCCTTCAAGACGCTGGTGGTGCCGGTCAAGGACGGCGTTCCCGGAGAGCCCACGACGCTGGTGGCGCGCGCCCGCGCCGAAGGCCTGGGCGCACACATCTGGACGCTGCGGCCCGAAAACGCCTTTCTGCCCGCCGGGCTGAAAAAGGCGCCCGCCACCGATGGCACCGTGCGCGGCGACAGCGTGGGCGAGATCACGGCCTATCTGCGCGCAGGCATCGACGGCTTCTTCACCGATGACCCGGCCGTGGGCCGAGCTGCCGTTCAAGCATTCACGGCGACGAAGTGACGGGTGCCGGGCGCGGCTTACCCGGCGCGGAGCGTGCCCCCTGGCGCTGCCCCAGTTGCCGCGCCTTTTCCACCCACTGCGCCAGCCGCTCGGTGCTGGCGCTGCGCACCGGGCCAAAGCTGTGCACCTGCACGGGGCTGATGCCGCAGAACTCCAGGATGGCCTTCTTCATCTGGTGGTGCCCCGGCATGCGTGTGACCCAGCGGAAGTACCAGGGCGGCGAGTCCATGGTCACCAGCAGCTCGGCCGAGCGGCCTGCCAGCAGCTTGTCCCACAGTGATGAGCCTTTGCGGTACTTGAAGGCATAGCCGGGCAGCAGCACGCGGTCGATAAAACCCTTGAGCAACGCGGGCATGGCGCCCCACCAGATGGGGTAGACCCAGACCAGGTGGTGCGCCCAGGTGATGTCGGCTTGCGCGGCCAGCAGGTCAGGCTCCAGCGGCTGGGCAGCGCCGTAGCCCTGAAACAAGGGGTTGAACGCCAGCTGCCCCACGTCCAGAAACCGCACTGTGGCCCCTGCTCGTTGCGCGCCGTCGGCATACGCGCGTGCCATGCCAGCGCACAGGCTGTCGATGGCGGGATGGCCCAGGATGACCAGAATGTTTTGTTGCTCTGCCACAGACGCTCCATCACGGTGTTGTTGATGGCGCCATGGTCACCCTGCCCCACGGGGCAGAGTCAAGCGGTCAGGTCAAGTCGCGGTGAATCTCGCAGCGCCCGCCGTAGTAGCTGCACCAAATTGCGCGGGGTTGTGCGCTGGAGGTGCCACCGCCAGTGTGGAGGGCGCAGCGCAGGCTTCGGGTGCCACGGGCACTGCCAGCGTGTCGCAGGTGTGCAGCTCGGCTTCCAACAGGGCCAGCTGCGCGTCCAGCGCTGACAGGCGCGCCAGCTCCTGCGCCACGGCGGCCCGCCGCCCGGCCACCAGCTGGGCCATGCGTTCCCAGCCTGCAGCGGTGTCGATGTGGGGCAGGCCATCCAGCTCCGACAGCCGAAAGCCCAGCGCCTGGGCCTGGCGGATCAGCAACACGCGGGCTACATCGGCCTCGCCATAGTGGCGGTAGCTGCCCGCACGCGCCACCGTGCCCAGCAGGCCCCGGGACTCGTACAGCCGGATGGCCTTGGGCGTGGTGCCGGTGCGTTGGGCGAGTTCTCCGATGCGCATTGGGTGTCCTGGTAGGAGAGCAAAATACTATCAAATTAATAGCTTTTAACGCTTATCCATTAAGCGCTAGATGCCAATTTGACTCATATTTTTTCATGGATGGCGCCTGGTTGAGGCTTGTCAAGGGCTGCTGGCCCCGATGCTGCACGATAAGCTGCTGCGCTCTGATTCCACCTTCCGCCCGCGCCCGCCATGCCCCAGTTTGCCGCCAACCTGAGCCTGATGTACACCGAGCTGCCGTTTCTGGACCGCTTTGCCGCTGCGGCGCGCGACCGGTTCACGGCGGTGGAGTTCTTGTTTCCCTATGCCTTCGAGCCCGTCGAGGTGGCGGCCCGGCTTGCGGACAACGGCCTGCAGCTGGTGCTGTTCAATGCCCCGCCTGGCGGCACCGACCGCAGCCGCATGGCGGCGGCGTGGGACCAGAACGCGCGCGGCACCGCAGCGCTGCCTGGGCATGAGACCGAGTTCCGCGCGGGCGTGCAAGAAGCCCTGCGCTATGCCGAGGTGCTGGGCTGCCCGCGCATCCACGTGCTCTCGGGCATCGTGCCGCCCGGCGTGGAGCGCGAATCCCTCAAGGACCTGTGCGTTGGCAACCTGCGCTGGGCGGCGGCCGAGGCTGCGGGCGCGGGGTGCGACATCCTCATCGAGCCCATCAACCTGCGCGACATGCCGCGCTACTTTCTGAACCGGCAGGATCACGCGCACGAGCTGCTCGATGCGGCGCAGGCCCCCAACCTCAAGGTGCTGATGGACCTCTACCACTGCCAGATCGTGGAAGGTGACGTGGCCACCAAGCTGCACCAGTACCTGCCCACGGGCCGGGTGGCGCATGTTCAGATTGCCGGTGTGCCCGGGCGCAACGAGCCGGACCGGGGGGAGCTGAACTACCCCTTTCTCTTCGACACCATCGACGCGTTGGGCTACGGCGGCTGGGTCGGCTGCGAATACCGGCCCGCAGCGGGCACCTCGCAAGGCCTGGGCTGGATGACTGGGAATATCCGCTGAGTCGCTTTGCGCCTTCCCCCTACGCCTTCGTTGTGGGGCGGCCCTGGCTCGGCGTCCTCGGCTCGGGCAGTGCCAGTTTCGCAGGCCATGACTCACACATCGGCGGCGTTGAGGTACGCAGCTTTGCGTAAGGGAATGCGTGAATAAATGTAACAAGCCTCTGGACGTAGAGTGACCGCAGACCGGCGACAGCCGGCTTTGGGCTTTCAATCTCCAGGAGACACACTGCATGGCTGCTTCCCTTGCCAACAACCGTTCCGTCGCGCGCCAGGTCACGCTGACCGCCATTGCGCTGGTGGCCCTGGTGCTGGTGCTGGTGGGGCTGGCCATTGCCGTGCTGACCGAGCGCAGCACCCGCGCCCTGGTCGCCTCCAGTGTGGGCGACACCGCGCAGAGCGTGGCGCAGTCGCTGGACGCTGCCGACAACACCAACCGCGAGCTGGTGCAGCTCACCATGAAGGGCTTCCAGCGCTACTTCGAGGCCACCATGCAGCTCGACGAAGCCACGGGCGAGCTGCGCAGCTACGGCGCGCTGGTGAACGAGGACTACGGCTCGGTCGACAAGTTCGCCAGCGAGACCGGCGGTATCGCCACCGTGTTCGCCAAGAAGGGCGATGACTTCGTGCGCATCACCACCTCGGTCAAGAACGAACAGGGCGCGCGCCAGCAGGGCACGCCGCTGGGCAAGGACGACCCGGCCTATGCCACCGTGTCCAAGGGCGAGCCCTACACCGGCGTCACCGTGGTGGGCGGCAAGCCCTTCATGGGCCACTACCTGCCCGCCAAGGATGCATCGGGCAAGGTGATTGCGCTGCTGTTCATCGGCAACGACATCAGCGTGTTCCACGCCATGCTGCAAAAGCAGGTCACGCAGACCAAATTCTTCGAGCATGGCGGCACGTACGTGATCAACCCCGGCACCTCGCTCGACAAGGCGGTGTTTGTGTACCACCCCACTGCACGCGGCAAGCGTGTGCTGGAGGCCTACCCCCAGGCCCGCCCGTTTTTTGAAGCCCTGGCCGCATCGCCCGACGGCTTTGTTCGTGAAGCCGCCCCCGTGTTGGGCGCAGGCGCCGAAGACCCCTGGGCCCTGGTGCGCAAGACCGGCGGTGGCTGGTGGGTGGTGGCCGAGGTGGCCGATGGCGAGGCCATGGCCAGCCAGCGCCGCGTCACGCTCGCCGTGTGGGGGTTGATGGCCGTGGCCGTGGTGCTGCTGGCCGTTGGCCTGTTCCTCATGCTGCGCCGGGGCGTAAGCCGCCCGCTGCAGGACCTGACCCAGGCCATCACCCTGGTAGCGCAGGGCGACCTGACCGAAGAATTCCGCACCACGCGGCGCGACGAAATCGGCGCGCTGGTGCAGGAGGTGGAAGGCATGCGCCAGCGCTACACGCAGATGCTGCAGCAGGTGCGAACGGCGGTGGACAGCATCACCACCGCCAGCGCCGAGATCGCCAGCGGCAACCAGGACCTGTCGGCCCGCACCGAGGCCACGGCCAGCAGCCTCGCGCAGACCGCGCAGAGCATGGAGCACCTCACCTCCACGGTGCGCCAGTCGGCCGACGCCGCGCGCCAGGCCAACCAGCTGGCCAGCACCGCCGCCGCCGTGGCCGCACGCGGTGGCCAGGTGGTGGGCGAGGTGGTGACCACCATGGGCGACATCAACCAAAGCTCGCGCAAGATCGCCGACATCATCGGCGTCATCGATTCGATTGCCTTCCAGACCAACATCCTCGCGCTGAATGCGGCAGTGGAAGCTGCCCGTGCTGGCGAACAGGGCCGGGGCTTTGCCGTGGTGGCCAGCGAGGTCCGCAGTCTGGCAGGGCGCAGTGCCGAGGCCGCGCGCGAGATCAAGGCGCTCATCGGCGCCTCGGTGGAGCGGGTGGAATCGGGCGCACGCCTGGTGCAGAACGCGGGCACCACCATGGACGAGATCGTGGGCTCGGTCAAACGCGTGGGCGACATCATTGGTGAGATCACAGCGGCATCGAGCGAGCAGTCCGACGGCATCGGCCAGGTCAACACTGCCGTGAACCAACTGGACCAGATGACACAGCAGAACGCTGCCCTGGTGGAGGAATCCGCCGCCGCAGCCCAAAGCCTGCGGGAGCAGGCATCCCGCCTGGCGGGGGCGGTGCAGGTGTTCAAGCTCTCGCGGGCCGAGGGCGCGGCCGGTGGCGGTATCGGCTACACCCAGCGCGCGGCCCTGGCCGCGCCCATGGCACAAACGGGCGAGGGCGATGCGGTGCACGCCCCCGGCAGTGGCGCGCGCGCACCCGCCCAGTTGCAATAGCCCACTGCACCCGACCAATCGGCTGTGCGGCGGGGGCGCGTGGTCATCTGGCGGTTTGCGGTCTGCAGACCTTCGTTTATGCTGATCTGAAACCCCCCACCACACCGCCCACCCCCATCCATGGCCGCCCACGTTCCCACCATGCTGGTCATGATCATCGTGAGTTCGCTCATGATGGCCGCCTCCATGGCTGTGGTGGGCTGGGGGCGTCGGCGCGATGGCCTGGGGCGGTGGGCGGCCGCCCTGATGGTCAATGCCGTCGGGCATTTGCTGATCATGCTGCGGGGCCTGGTGCCGGATGTGGTGTCCATCGTGTTGGGCAACCTGCTGCTGTCCTGCGTGTTTGTGGGGATGATCGCCGCGATTTACCAGTTCCAGGGGCGCCCGCCACGGTGGCTGCTGCTGCTCACACCGTCGGCGCTGGTCACGTGTTTTGTCATCGTGTCTATCGACAACTTTCCGGCGCGCGCGAGTTTTGTGGGCCTGGTCATCGGGCTGCAGGCCGTGTGGGCTCTGGTGGCGGCCCTGGAGCGCCGCCATGCCACCGTGGGGCGCGGGCAGTGGCTGCTGGTGGCCGGGCTGGGCCTGGAGGCCCTGGTGCTGGGCGGCCGCGCGCTGCTGGCATTGGGCGAAAGCCAGACGGCCACCAGCATCCTCCAGGGCAGCCTGCTGCAGACGCTGACCTTCATGGCCACGTTTTCTGTGGTGCTCATCAGCTCCATGGGATTTGTGTTCATGTCACGCGACCGTGCCGACGAGAACAACCGCATCATGGCGGCGCTGGACCCGCTCACCGGCGTGGCCAACCGCCGCTCGCTGATCGCGGCGCTGGACCGCGACGTCTCGCGCGCCGTGCGCTCGCGCGAATCCATCGCGCTCATGATGGTGGACATCGACCACTTCAAGCGGGTCAACGACCGCTACGGGCACCCCGCCGGTGACCAGGTGCTGTGCAGCGTGGTCAATGTGCTGAGCGAGCGCGTGCGGGCGCAGGACCTGGTGGGCCGCTACGGGGGTGAGGAATTCATGGTGGTGCTGCCCGACACCACGTTGCTGGGGGCCGAGCAGCTGGCGCGGGAACTGTGCAAGGCGGTGGAGGAATCGCGCTGCCGCATCCGCGCAGTGGGCGGGGCCGCGCCAGATGCAACCACCGACGCGGCCCTGGGCATCGCCGTCACGGTCAGCATTGGCGTCTTTGGCGGCCGGCTGGAGCCCGGCGACAGCTGGGACATGCTGATCGCCGCAGCCGACCGTGCGCTCTACCAGGCCAAGGAAAACGGCCGCAACCGGGTGGAGGTGTCCACCAGCCTGCGGCGCCCCGCCTCCCTGGCGGCGGCGCAGGCCGATCCCGACACGCATCCCGTTTCCCGGTATTGACGTTCCAGAAGTTCACAGGAGCGCCGGGCACACCCACCCGAAGAAGAGCTGCGCCCCCTGCCACAGCGCTGCCAGACTATGTCGCGGGTGTATGGATACCTGCCATGGCGCCCGCACAGGCGTTGTGTTGGAATGCTGGTTTCGGTCCACAAGATCCGCCGTATTCAGGAGAGCTGCCCATGAACGCCCGAGTCCCCGCCCACGCCCTGCAACCCGCCCTGGCCCTCGAACGGGTCAGCCAAGCCTGGGACAACGACATTGTTCGCCAGCTCACCGACTACATCGCCATCCCCGCCAAGTCGCCCATGTTCTCGCCCGACTGGGCCGAGCAGGGCCTGCTCGACACCGTGGTGCGCAACGCCGCCGCGTGGGTCGAGTCGCAGAAGGTTGAAGGCCTCACGCTCGAAATCGTGCGCCTGGAAGGCCGCACCCCCGTGCTGTTTTTTGAAATCGACGCCACACAGGTCGGCGCAACCGACACCGTGCTGATGTACGGCCACCTGGACAAGCAACCCGAGTTCAGTGGCTGGCGCAACGACCTCGGCCCTTGGACGCCCAAGTACGAGGACGGCAAGCTCTATGGCCGGGGCGGCGCTGATGACGGCTACGCGGTCTATGCCAGCATCGCCGCCGTGCAGGAGCTCAAGCGCCAGAACGTGCCCCACCCGCGCATCGTGGGCTTGATTGAGACCTGCGAGGAAAGCGGCTCGCGCGACCTGCTGCCCTACATCGACGCCCTCAAGCCCCGCATGGGCAACGTGGCACTGGTGGTGTGCCTGGACTCGGGCGCCGGCAATTACGACCAGCTGTGGCTCACCACCAGCCTGCGCGGCATGGCCACCGGCACGCTCAAGGTCGAGATCCTCACCGAAGGCATCCACTCCGGTGACGCCTCGGGCCTGGTGCCCTCGTCGTTCCGCATCATGCGGCAGGTGCTCGACCGGCTCGAAGACAGCGCCACCGGCCGTCTCCTGCCCCAGAGCTTTCATTGCGAAGTGCCTGCCGACCGCCTGGCCCAGGCCCGCGCCACGGCGGGCATCCTGGGCGAAGAGGTGTACAAGCGCTTCCCCTGGGCGCACTACGACTGCGGCGGCTCCACCACCTTTGCATTGCCCACCACCACCGACCCGCTGCAGGCCCTGCTCAAGCGCACCTGGGAGCCCACGCTGAGCGTGACCGGCGCCGAAGGCTTCCCGGCCCTGCAGGACGCAGGCAATGTGCTGCGCCCTTACACCGCCTTCAAGCTCAGCCTGCGCCTGCCGCCCTTGGTGGACGCCGCCGCCGCCGTGCAGGAGCTGAAAGCCCTGCTCGAAGACAACGCGCCCTACCAGGCCAAGGTCACCTTCCAGGGCACGAGCGGCGCCACAGGCTGGAACGCCCCCGCCACCACGCCCTGGTTCGAACAGGCACTCAACGAAGCCTCGCAGGCCCACTTCGGCGCACCCTGCGGCTACATCGGCCAGGGCGGCACCATCCCGCTCATGAACATGCTCAGCGAAGGCTTCCCCACCGCGCAGATGATGGTGTGTGGTGTGCTCGGCCCCAAGAGCAACGCCCACGGCCCCAATGAATTCCTGCATGTGCCCTACGCAAAAAAGCTCACCGCCGCCGTGGCGCAGGTGATTGCAGGCATGGCGGAAAGCTCGGGTACAACCCCCTGAGTCGCTGCGCGCCTTCCCCCTTCTCTCGAAGTCGCTGCGCGACTTCGGGAAGGGGGACGATGCCCTCGCTGCGGGGCGGCCCTTGCTCGGCATCCCCCGTGTTGCGCCCCGCCTGATCCGCGTTCTGCTCCCTTGTCCGTGCCAGCCCTTTCACCATGACCCTCGACGCCGACGAACTCGCTCCCTCCACCCTCACCACCTTCACCGCCAGCGACGGCGAAAACCTGGCCGTGCAGGACTGGCCCCTGCCCGAGGGCGAGCCCTGCCGAGGCACCGTGCTGCTGGTGCATGGCCTGGGCGAACATGTGGGCCGCTACGACGCGGTGGCCCGCCGCCTCAACGACTGGGGTTTTGCCGTGCGGGGTTACGACCAGTATGGTCACGGCGAATCCGGCGGGCCGCGTGGTGGCCTCACTTCGGACCTGCGCCTGCTGGATGACCTGGCCGACCTGGTGGACGCCACGCGCGCCCGCATGCCCGCAGGCCAGCCCCTGGTGCTGCTGGGCCACAGCATGGGCGGGCTTGTGGCTTCGCGTTTTGTGTCGTTGAAGATACGGCCTGTGGACGCCCTGGTGTTGTCATCCCCCGCGCTGGATGCGGGCCTGGGCGCCGTGCAAAAGCTGCTGCTGGCCACGCTGCCGCGCATCGCACCCAACCTGCGCGTGGGCAATGGGCTCGATGCGCAGTACCTCTCGCACGACCCGGCCGTGGTCGCGGCCTACCTGGCCGACCCGCTGTGCCACGACCGCATCAGCGCCCGCCTGGCCCGCTTCATCGCCAACGGCGGCGCCGCCACCGTAGCCCGCGCCGCGCACTGGAGCGTGCCCACGTTACTGATGTGGGCGGGCAGCGACAAGCTGGTCCACCCTGCGGGCAGCCGTGCCTTTGCGGCCGCAGCCCCCAAGGCCGCCGTGCATGCACACTGCTTTGAACCCCTGTTCCACGAGCTGTTCAATGAAAGCCCGGAACTGGCCGAGCCGGTGTTCGACCTGCTGCAGCAGTGGCTGGTTCGGCGCTGTCCGGCAGTGAGGTAGCCGGGTCGTCGCGGTTACCCAAAATTTCAAGCCAAAATGGCCGCCAGCGCTTATCTATCAAGCGCAAGCAGCTATCATTTTTGCAACAATCCGCCCAGCATTCCGAACAGGTCGTTCGAGGTGCCAAACCCGCCCTGCGGCGCCTCGCCGCGCGGGCTGAGCTGGTCGATCAGGCCCGGCAGCACCTGGGCCAGCTGGCCTGCTGCAGCGCCGGGGCCTACGCCCAGTTGCGACGCGATCTGCGACAGCGGGCCGCTGCCCAGCACGTTGGACAACTGCTCACCCGAGATCGCCTGGTTCGGCCCCGCGCTCAGCCAGGACGCAATCACATTGCCCAGCCCCGCCTGCTGAAACTTGGCCATCAGCCCCGGCAGACCACCCACCGGGCCGTCGTTGCTGATCAGGTACATCACGGCCTGCACCAGCTGCGGGTTCTGCGCAGCCAGGCTGATCAAGCCGCCCAGGCCACTCCCGGCCCCACCGGCTGCAGCGGCGCCATTGCCGCCTTGCGATGCATTGTTGATAACGGCACCCAGAACGGAATCGAGCAAACCCATGGTGTTCTCCTGCAGAGGGATAAAGGACGGCGGTGCGCCGCCCCGGACGGAACCACCCATGGTACGCACCTTGGCGTCTCCTTCATGTCAACAATCGTGAATTGTGGTGCTGCGGACCCTGACCGGCAGGGCACGCGGCAACAGCCATCCACGGCCCGCTCCACTCCCAGGCTGGTGTGTGTCGCTGAGGGGGCGCCCCGCTGCCGCGCAACTACTTGGTGCGGGGTGGGCGCTTGTTCAGCAGCGGTGCACTCACACCCTGCACCCCCACCAGCCCCAGCACCGTGACCAGCGAGGTCTGAGCACCCTTCCAGGCGTCCGTCAGGTCAATCCACTCGGACAGTGCGTGGAACCCGCCCGTCTTGCCGCCGCCCCCGATCACGATGGCGGGGATGCCGAGCGACATCGGCACGTTGGCGTCGGTGCTGGCACCGGCCAGTACCGTCTTGCGGCCAAACGCCGTGTTGGCGCGCACAGCCGCTTCGACAATGACCGAATCCGCCGCCGTGCGGCCACCGGGCCGGTCGCCGATGAGTTTGGTCGATGCGCTCAGGGTGTTCACACCCCAGCGTGCGTTCTCTTCGGTCACGGCGCTGTCCACGGCGGCCAGCACCTGCTTTTCGGTGGCCAGCATCGGGGCTGTTTCGTCGGAGCGGATGTCCACCGCCATGCGCGCATCGGGCGCGATGGTGTTGACGGATGTGCCGCCGCCCACGGTGCCCACGGTGCCCACGGTGAACGTGGTCTTGGGGCTCTTGGGGGTGCGGATGTCGGCGATCTTGGCAATGGCGCGGCCCATGCCGTGGATGGCGCTGGGCACCTCGCCAAACGCGGCGTAGCTGTGGCCGCCCGGGCCCTTGAAGGTCACCTCGTGGCGGTGGCTGCCCGTGCCCAGCACCAGTACCGTGCCATCGGGCGCGGGCTCCAGCGCCACCATGCCGTCGATGTCCAGGTGTTCCTTGAACAAATGCTTCATGCCGCGCAGGTTGCCCAGCTCCTCCTCGCCCACATTGCCCACGAACACCAGGTCGCCCACGGTGGCGATCTTCTGGTCGTTCAGCACCTTGAGCCACGACAGCAGCACGGCCAGGCCGCGCGTGTTGTCGGAAATGCCGGGCGCATAGAGCTTGCCGTCGCGCTCCTTCACCTTCACATCGGTGCCGGAGGGGAACACGGTGTCCAGGTGGGCCGAGATGACCAGCTTAGGGCCGTTGCCAGTGCCCTTGCGCACGCCCACGACGTTGCCTTCGGCGTCGATCGCGGCGTTGGTCAGGCCCAGGGCCTGGAGCCTCGCCAGAAAGGCTTCGGCGCGCCTTTGTTCCTTGAACGGCGGAGCCTCGATCTCGGTGAGCATGCGCAAGTCTTCGGTGGCGCGGTCGTGGTCGGCTTTCACGGCGTCAAGCAGCTGCAGGATCTGGGGCGCAGCCATGAGCTGGCCGTAGGCCTTGTCCACGGCGGGACGCAGCGTGGTGGGTGTGGGCGCCACGGCGCCGAACTGCGCATGGGCGGCACCGGGCAGCAAGGCGGCGCAGGCGAGGGCCATGGCACCCGCAAGGGCTGTGGCACGGAAGGTATGGAGAGGGAGAGTCATGGTGATCCAGCGAAACACGAACACAAACGGAAGGAGTGACCGGCCGGCCCAGCCATCGTGGATGGAGCCATGGACCGGCATGCAGTGCCGTGCAACTGTTGGACCGAACCCCGCCCCTGGGCTCTGCTTTAATCTGCCCAGCCGACAGTTTTTCTTACATGCGCAAACACATCCCCAGCACCCGTGCCCTGCTTGTTTTTGATGCCGTGGCACGCCACCACGGCGTGAGCAAGGCCGCCGAAGAACTCTGTCTCACGCACAGCGCCGTGAGCCAGCAGCTGCGCCTGCTGGAGGGCCAGCTGGGCCTGCAACTTGTGCAGCGCGGCGCACGCGGCTCCACGCTCACCGAGGTGGGCCGCCGCTACCACGCGCAGATCGTGGGCGACCTGCTGCGGCTGCAGAACCACACGCTCGAAGCCATGGCCCAGCGGCCCGATGGCGCGCGCCTGCTGGTGGGGTGCGTGCCGGTGTTTGCCGAGCGCTGGCTGCTGCCGCGGCTACCAGCCTTCCTTGCGCAGCACAAAGGCTGCAGCCTGCACCTGCAGGTGTACCCCACGCAGATCTACATGGCGGAGATCCCGTTTGATGTCGCTGTGCAGTACGACGACGCGGCCTGGCCCGGCGTGGTGCCAGCGACCCTGATGCCCGAGGTCTGCGTAGCGGTGTGTGCACCGCAGTCGCGCCACCGGCGCGCGACAGAGCGCGGCGATTTTCGGGCCGTGCCGCTGCTGCAGCTCAGCTCGCGCCTGGGGGCGTGGGGCGACTGGCTGGCCCGTGCGGGCATCACACGCATTCCGGGCCACACGTTGGGTGGCCACCGTTTCGACCTGTTCTCGATGCTGGTGGAGGCGGTGCGCGCCGACTTGGGGCTAGGCCTGGTGCCCCGGTATTTTGTGGAGCGTGAACTGCAGTCGGGCGAGCTGGTGCTGGCCCATCCGCACCACGACAGCGGTGCGCGGGGCTACAGCCTGTTCGTGGCGCCGGGGCGCCTGGAAGACCCTGCGGTGGCGGCCTTTGCACACTGGCTGCGCACCACGGTGGCCGCAGAAGGCGCTGTGGCGGAGGTGCCTTCAGACGCCGCGTGAAACGCGCTTGCGCTGCAGACCCAGCCAGGCCAGCGCCAGCCCCGTCACCACAATGGGCACCAGCGACCCGGCGTTGAGCAGCGTCCAGCCCTGGGTGGTGACCAGCACACCCGACGAGAACGCGCTCAGCGCCAGCGTGGCGTACACGCAGAAGTTGATGGCCGCCTGGGCGCGGTCCTTTTCTTCAGGGCGGTAGGCCGTCATGGCCAGCGTGGTGGAGCCGGTGAACAGGAAGTTCCAGCCCACTCCCAGGAAGAACAGCGCAATCCCAAAGTGGTGCAGCTCCACACCCATCAGCGCCACGGCCACGCAGGCGAAGTTGAGCAACACCCCCGCACCCATGATGGGCAGCACGCCAAACCGCTTGATGAGGTGGCCGGTGACAAAGCCGGGAGCGAACATGCCAATCACATGCCACTCCAGCACCAGCGCCGAGGCATCAAAGTCAAAGCCACACACCTGCATGGCCAGCGGCGTGGCCGCCATCAGCAGGTTCATCACCCCATAGCCCAGCGCAGCGCCCACAATGGCCACGATGAAGGCAGGCTGGCGCATCAGTACAGAGAGGGGGCGCCCCTGCTCGCGTTGGCCCGCCGCGTTGAGCACCACGGGTTGCGCTTCGAACCGGATGGCTGCCATGCACAGCATGGACAACAGCGCCACGCCGATGAGCGCGATGTACGCGCCCGCAAACGGCACCGGGAACAGCGTGCGCGTGGCGCTGGCCAGGTTGGGGCCTGCCACGGCGCCCAGCAGGCCACCGGCCAGCACCAGCGACACGGCCTTTTCGCGGTAGTCGGGCGCGGCCAGTTCGGCGGCCGCAAAGCGGTACAGGCCACCGTTGGCGCTGTAGTAGCCCGCCACCACCGTAGCGGTGCACAGCAGCCAGAAGCTGGCGCTGAACGCCGCCCAGGCACACAGCGCGGCCGATGCCACGGCCACGGCCAGCCCGATCTGGAACGACACCTTGCGCCCCCAGCGCGATTGCGTGCGCGCCACCAGCGGGGTGGACAGCGCCCCGCCCACCACGTAGCCCATCACCGGCAGCGTGGCCATCCAGCCAAAGGGCGCCAGCTGCAGGCCCACCAGGCCATTGATGGCAATGAAGACAACGTTGTTGGTGAGGAAAAGGCCTTGGCACAGTGCCAGCAGCCACAGGTTCTTGTTCATGACAGGGCAGCGCCCGGGTTGGGCAAAAGGAAGGAACGAAAAGTGGGACAGCGTAGACGCAAGTCAAGGCCTGGCGGCTATGGGGTGCGCTGCGGGGGCGGGCCACATCAAAACCCGACTGGTTTGCTCCGGAATTGTGCACCGCCGTTGATGAAGATCAGCGGATGCGTGGGGTGTCCTCATTATGGTGGCGCCCAGTGCTGTGGCCCGGCCCGGGGCCCGCGTTTGAATGTTTGTGATGGAACCCCTGAAATCGATGGAGGCGGTGCTGCCTGAAGCTGCAACACCCGGACTGGAACTCGTCTGCCCCGCCGGCAGCTTGCCCGCCCTGAAGGCCGCTGTGGACCACGGCGCCAACTGCGTCTATCTGGGCCTGCGCGACGCCACCAATGCGCGCAATTTTGCGGGCCTCAACTTTGACGAGGCCGCCATCGCCAACGGCATTGCCTATGCGCATGGTCGCGGCTGCAAGGTCTTCATGGCGCTCAACACCTACCCGCAGGCGGCCAACCCGGGGCCGTGGCGCAGCGCACTGGACAAGGCGGTGGACCTGGGCGTGGACGCGGTCATCCTGGCCGACCCCGGCCTCATGCACTACGCGGTGCAGCACCATCCCCGGCTGCGCCTGCACCTGTCGGTGCAGGGCTCGGCTACCAACTACGAGGCCATCAACTTCTACCGCGAGCAGTTCGGCATCGTGCGCGCCGTGCTGCCGCGCGTGCTCTCGATGGAGCAGGTGCGCCAGGTCATCGATCGCACGCCGGTCGAGATCGAAGTCTTCGGCTTCGGCAGCCTGTGTGTGATGGTCGAGGGGCGCTGCGCGCTGTCGTCGTACGTGACCGGCGAATCGCCCAACACGCACGGCGTGTGTTCACCCCCGAAGGCCGTGCGCTGGGTGGAGACGCCGCAGGGCCGCGAGTCGCGCCTGAACGGCGTGCTCATCGACCGCTATGCGCCCGGCGAGAACGCGGGCTACCCTACGCTGTGCAAGGGGCGTTTCGACGTGGGGGATGACGAGAACTACTACGCCATCGAAGAGCCCACCAGCCTCAACACGCTGGAGTTGCTGCCCCAGTTGCTCAAGATGGGCGTGCGCGCCATCAAGATCGAAGGCCGCCAGCGCAGCCCTGCGTATGTGGCGCAGGTCACCCAGGTCTGGCGCGAGGCCATGGACCAGTGCCTGGCCCACCCCCACCGCTACGCGCCCAAGACACGCTGGATGGCCAGCCTGGACCAGGTGGCAGAAGGCCAGCAGCACACGCTAGGCGCCTACCACCGCCCCTGGAAATGAAATGATCAGGCGACAACCCCCTGAGCCGCTGCGCGGCTTCCCCCTTCTCTCTACGCGCTTCGCGC
The DNA here is from genome assembly GCF_013376875.1 of Acidovorax sp. JMULE5. GTDB lineage: Bacteria > Pseudomonadota > Gammaproteobacteria > Burkholderiales > Burkholderiaceae_C > Acidovorax > Acidovorax facilis. Next base: position 3,535,943 of record NZ_CP035951.1, on the reverse strand, counting down.
TAGGGGAAGGGGGACAACGCGAGCGCACGCCAGCGAAGCGCCGCATACGCGGCTTGGCGGCCCTTGCGCGGCGTCCCCTGGCCTGGATCGCGCCAGATCGAAGGTCGGTGCGCCGCTTTGAATCCGAAATATCACGATGAAACCCCGGAGACCGCCCCATGAAACTCTCTCTCGGACCGCTGCTGTACTACTGGCCCCGCGACACCGTGTTCGCGTTCTACGAAGCCATGGCCGCCACGCCTGTGGATGTGGTGTACCTGGGCGAGACGGTGTGTTCGCGCCGCCATGAGCTGCGCCTGGCCGACTGGCTGGCGCTGGCGCGCATGCTGCGGGACGCGGGCAAGGAGGCGGTCTTGTCCAGCCAGGTGCTCATCGAGTCCAGCGCCGACGTGGGTGTGATGCACAAGATCACGGGCAACGGCGAATTTCTGGTTGAGGCCAATGACATGGGCGCCGTGAGCTGTCTTGCGCGCGCACCCGCCGGGCCGCAGGCCTTTGTGGCCGGACCGCACCTGAACCTCTACAACGCGCACTCGCTGCAATGGATGGCGCAGCTGGGTGCCACGCGCTGGGTGATGCCGCTTGAAATGTCGCAGGACGCGCTCGCTGCCGTGCTGGCGCAGCGGCCCGCAGGTTTGGAGACAGAGGTGTTTGCTTACGGACGCATGCCGCTGGCCTATTCGGCACGCTGCTTTACCGCACGCCACCGCAACCTGCCCAAGGACGACTGCCAGTTCAGCTGCCTTGACCATGCTGACGGACTGCCGCTGCGCACGCGCGAGAGCGAGGGCTTTCTCGTGCTTAACGGCACGCAGACCCAGTCGGCCCGCGTCTACAACCTGGCCAACGAACTGGCGGCGATGCAGGCCCAGGGCGTGGACGTGGTGCGGCTGAGCCCGCAGGCGCAGCACATGGCGCAGGTGATCGCTGCGTTTGACGAAGCCCGCCACGCCGTGGCTGCGGGGGATGCTGCCGAAAAGACCCCCGACTTTGTGGAGCGCATGCAGCCCTTCATGCCCGATCTGCCCTGCAACGGCTACTGGTTCGGGCGACCGGGCCTGGAGCAGGGGCTGCATGGCGCTGGGGGTGGTGCTGCCGCGCGGCCTGCCATGCATCCATAACGCGAAGCGAATCACCGCATGTACCCCGGCGAACGTTTCAACAGCATCAGCCACCTGGTGGGCGCCCTGCTGGCCACGGCGGGCGCGACTGTGCTCATCACCCTTGCTGCGCGCCTGGGCGATCCGTGGAAGGTGGTGGCGTTCAGCATCTACGGCGCCATGCTGGTGGCGCTGTACGCCGCCTCCGCCGCGTACCACAGCGTGCGTCGGCGCACCATCAAGGCCGTGCTGCAAAAGCTGGACCACTGCAGCATCTACCTGCTGATTGCGGGCAGCTATACGCCGTTTGCGCTGGTGTCGCTGCGCGGACCCTGGGGCTGGTCGCTGCTGGGCGTGGTGTGGGGCCTGGCCCTGCTGGGCATTGCGCAGGAGATGTGGTGGGCGCGTGGCGCGCGCGTGTTGTCGCTGGTCATCTATGTGCTCATGGGCTGGCTGGCGCTGGTGGCCGTGGTGCCGCTGTGGCGGGCGCTCAAGCCTGCCGGGTTTGCCTGGCTGCTGGCGGGCGGGGCCTGCTACACGCTGGGCATCGTCTTTTATGCGCTGGACCACCGCGTGCGCCACGGCCATGGGCTGTGGCACCTGTTTGTGCTGGGCGGCAGCGTCTGCCACTTCTTCACCGTGTTTTTCTATGTGGCCTGAGGGCCCGTCTTCTACCTATGGCTGCTTTCCCTTCTTCACCCACGCCTGCCGCGAACCTGCGGGTGGTGCCGCCTCCCGTGGGGGCCTTGCTCTCGCGCCTGCCTGCCTACCCCGGCTCCATGCTGCTGGTGACGGCGCTCAACCTGGCGCTCGCGCGGCACCTGCCCGACGACGTGGGCCGCTTGCTGCTGCACAAGAAGATGCGCGTGCAAGTGCGCGATGCGCGCGTTGCCTTTGACTTTGCCTGGACGGGCCAGCGTTTTGCACCCCACGCCCCGCTGGTGGCCCCGGCGGTGGCCGACGTGACGCTGAGCGCCACGGCGCACGACTTCCTGCTGCTGGCCCAGCGCCAGCAAGACCCGGACACGCTGTTCTTCAGCCGCCGCCTGTCGATGGAGGGCGACACCGAGCTGGGCCTGGTGGTGAAGAACGCGCTCGATGCCATCGAGCTGTCGGTGCTGGACCCGCGCCAGTGGGCGCAGAAGTTGGCGCCGCGCCAGGTGCTGGGCCACCTGCGGCGCCGCCTGGACCCCACACCACGCCACGGAGGATAAGCATGGACACCGACACCGATCCCCAGAACCACCCCTTGGTCTATTCCTGCTCGGGCTGCTCCAGCGCCGCCCAGCTGGCCAACCACGTGGCGTTGCAGCTCGACCGGCGCGGCGTGGCCGAGATGTCGTGCATCGCCGGGGTGGGTGGCGATGTGCCGCACCTCATGAAAACCGTGCGCTCGGGTCGGCCCATCATCGCGCTCGACGGCTGCCCCCTGGTCTGCGTCAAAAGCACGCTCGCGCGCCACGGCATCGCAGCCGAGCGGCATTACCAGCTGCAGCAGTATGGCGTGAAAAAGCGCGCGCACGAAGACTTCGACCCCGTGCAGGCCGCGCTGGTGCTGGAGCAGGTGGAGGCCGACCAGCAGGCGCAGCCCTTGGCTCGCTCTGCCGCCGTGGAGCCCTCGCATGGCTGATGCTGCCCACACCCGCCGCATCATCGTCGCGATCTCGGGCGCCAGCGGCGCCGTGTATGGCGCGCGCCTCTTGCAGGTGCTGCAGGGCCAGAGCGGCATCGAGACCCACCTGATCGTCTCCGACGCCGGTTGGCGCAACCTGCAGCACGAGCTGGACATGGACCGCGCTGCGGTGGAGGCCCTGGCGCACCGCGTGCACGACGTGCACAACGTGGGCGCGGCCGTTGCAAGTGGCTCGTTCCAGTGCCATGCCATGGTGGTGGCACCCTGCTCCATGCGCACACTCGCCGCCATTGCGCACGGCCTGGCCGACAACCTGCTCACGCGCGCGGCCGACGTGGCGCTCAAGGAGCGCCGCCGCCTGGTGCTGATGGTGCGCGAGTCGCCCCTGCACCTCACGCACCTGCGCAATATGGTGGCCGTGACCGAGATGGGCGGCATCATCTGTCCGCCGCTGCCCGCCTTCTACCTGCGCCCGCAGACCGTGGGCGAGGTGGTGGACTACAGCGTGGCGCGCGTGCTCGACCTTATCGATGTGCCGCACGCCCTGGCGCCTCGGTGGCAAGGTCTGGAGCTGAACGCTCCTTAATTGATAGCTGTTTGCGCTTGTTGGAAAAGCGCTAGCGGCCAATTTCATTCAAATTCTGGACCTGATATGGCCTACCGCGACCTGCGCGACTTCATGGCCCAGCTCGAAGCCACGGGCGATCTGCGCCGCGTGGCGGAGCCGGTTTCGCCCCACCTGGAGATGACCGCGCTGAGCGACCGTGTACTGCGCGCCGGAGGGCCAGCGCTGCTGTTCGAGCAGCCCACGGGCCACACCATGCCGGTGCTCACCAACCTGTTTGGCACCACAGACCGCGTGGCGCGCGCCATGGGTGTGGCCAACCTGCGCGGTGTGCGCGCCCTGGGCGAGCTGCTGGCCACGCTCAAGGAGCCCGAGGCGCCCAAAGGCTTCAAGGACATGCTGGGCATGGGCCAGCTGCTCAAGACCTTGTGGAACATGGCGCCCCATACCGTCACACGCGGCGCGCCCTGCCAGCAGGAGGTGTGGGAGGGACCGGACGTGGACCTCGCCCGCCTGCCCGTGCAGCACTGCTGGCCTGGCGACGTGGCCCCGCTCATCACCTGGGGCCTGACCATCACGCGCGGCCCGCGCAAGGCGCGGCAGAACCTGGGCATCTACCGCCAGCAGGTGCTCTCGCGCAACCAGGTCATCGTGCGCTGGCTGGCCCACCGGGGCGGGGCGCTGGATTTTGCCGACCACTGCGCCCAGCACCCCGGCCAGCCCTACCCCGTGGCCGTGGCGCTGGGGGCCGACCCGGCCACGTTGCTGGGCGCCGTCACGCCCGTGCCCGATGCGTTGAGCGAATACCAGTTTGCCGGCCTGCTGCGCGGCGCCCGCACCGAAGTCACGCCCGCTCTGGGCGTGCCCCTGCAGGTGCCCGCCACCGCCGAGATCGTGCTCGAAGGCCATATCCAGCCCGACGCGAGCCACCCGAGCGGCTGGCAGCACGCGCTGGAAGGCCCTTACGGCGACCACACCGGCTACTACAACGAATGCGCCGAGTTCCCCGTCCTCACCGTGGACCGCATCACCCTGCGCAAGGACGCGATCTACCACAGCACCTACACGGGCAAGCCGCCCGACGAACCCGCCGTGCTGGGCCTGGCGATGAACGAGCTGTTCATCCCGCTCTTGCAAAAGCAGTTCCCCGAGATCGTGGACTTCTACCTGCCGCCCGAAGGCTGCAGCTATCGGCTAGCGGTGGTCAGCATCCGCAAGGCCTACGCAGGCCACGCGCGGCGCGTGATGATGGGCGTGTGGAGCCACCTGCGCCAGTTCATGTACACCAAGTTCATCGTGGTGGTCGATGCCGATGTGGATGTGCGCGACTGGAAAGACGTGATCTGGGCCATCACCACGCGCATGGACCCCGCGCGCGACACGTTACTGGTGGAGCACACACCCATCGACTACCTGGACTTCGCCTCACCTGTGAGCGGGCTGGGCAGCAAGATGGGGATGGACGCCACCAACAAGTGGCCCGGCGAGACGCAGCGCGAATGGGGCAGCCCCATGGTCATGGAGGCCGCCGTGCAGGCGCGCGTGGACGGGCTTTTTACGGCGCTGGGCCTGTGACACCACCGCGCACCGCGGCGGTGCAGCGCTCCCCAGTCACGTAGAAGACAAGCACGCCCCGCGTTGTTTGCGACGATGTGCCAGCCCCAGCACAGAGGGCTCTGCACCGGCACCGACAGATGCCGCGATGCAGCACAGCGCACATCCCTAGGAGACAACGGCAATGCAGCAGCAACAGCCCGGCAGCATGATGGACCGGCCATTACTGGTTTCGGCCATCCTCGAACATGGCGAGAACCAGTACGGCGATCAGCAGGTCGTCTCGCGCGACACCGATGGCAGCTTGCACCGCTACCGTTTCGCCGACATGGCCCGGCGCGCCCGGCAGCTGGCCAACGCGCTGCAGGCGCTGGGCCTGCGCCCCAGTAGTGTGGTGGGATCGCTGGCCTGGAACAACCACCGCCACCTGGAGGCGTACTACGCCGTGTCCGGCAGCGGCATGGTCATGCACACCTGCAACCCGCGCCTGCACCCCGAGCAGCTGGCCTACATCGTCAACCACGCCGAAGACGAGGTGGTGCTGTTTGACACCACCTTTGCACCGCTGGTGCGTGCCATTGCGGCGTCGTGCCCCCGCGTGCGGCACTGGGTGGCGCTGTGTGATGCCGAAATGCTTGGCACCATCGACCTGCAAGGGGTGCCCGGGGTCGAGGCCTACGAGACCCTGGTGGCCGGCCAGCATGACCGCTTTGTGTGGCCCGAATGTGATGAAAAGACCGGCGCGGCGCTGTGCTACACGTCGGGCACCACCGGCAACCCCAAGGGCGTGCTGTATTCGCACCGGGCACTGGCGCTCAGTGCCCTGTCGGCCTGCATGCCGGGCGTGCTGAGCATCAGCGCACGGGAGACCATCCTGCCCGTGGTGCCCATGTTCCACATCAACGCCTGGTGCCTGCCTTATGCGGCCCTGATCGGCGGCGCCAAGCTCGTGCTGCCCGGCCCGCGCCTGGACGCGGCCAGCCTGTACGAGCTGATGGAGACTGAGCGCGTCACCGTCAGCGCGGGCGTGCCGACGATCTGGATGGGCCTGATCCAGCATGTGGAGCAGCACCAGCTGCGCTTTAGCACCATGCGCCGCACGGGCGTGGGCGGATCGGCCATGCCCAAGGCGCTGATCGCCAAGTTCAACGACGTGTACGACGTGGAGGTGCGCCACGGCTGGGGCATGACTGAGACCACGGCCATCGCCACCATGAGCGTGCTGGGCGCTGCGGATGCCGAACTGCCGCCCGAGGACCGCCATGCACTGGTGGCCAAGCAGGGCAAGTCGGTGTTCGGCATTGAACTCAAGCTGGTCGACGAAAACGGCGCCAGCCTGCCGCGCGACGGCGTGGCGCAGGGCGAGTTGATGGTGCGCGGCCAGTGGATCGTGGACCGGTACCACAAGGCCGAGCGTTCGGCGTTGGTGGATGGCTGGTTCCCCACGGGCGACATCGCCACCATCAACCCGCAGGGCGTGGTGCAGATCCGCGACCGCACCAAGGACGTGATCAAGTCGGGTGGCGAATGGATCAGCTCCATCGACCTGGAGAACGCCGCTGTGGCGCATCCCGCGGTGGCCATGGCCGCTGTCATCGGCGTAAAGCACCCCCGATGGGACGAACGCCCGCTGCTCTTCATCGTGCGCAAGCCCGGCCAGTCGCTCGACAAGGCGCAGATCCTGGACTTCCTCGCAGAGCGCGTGGCCAAGTGGTGGCTGCCCGACGACGTGCTGTTTGTCGAGAGCCTGCCATTGGGCGGCACCGGCAAGGTCCAGAAAAGCGAGCTGCGGCAACGCCATGGCTCGGTGTTCGGCGGCGAGTGACGCAGCCACGCGTTGACGGCTTTCGGCTTTCCTTTCTTTCCCACTCACCCACCCCACGGAGACAGACATGAATTTGGTTCCCAGGAAATGGCCTCATCAATGGTTCAAGGCTGGCGCCTGCGCCGCAGCGCTGGTGATTGCGGCGCATGCCGGCGCGGCCGAGACGGTGAAGATCGGCTTCATCGACCTGCTGTCCGGCCCGTTTGCGCTCACCGGCCAAAGCTCGCTCAATCAGCTGCGCGAGGTGGTGGCGCAGGTCAATGCCAAGGCGGGGCCCAACGAGCCCAAGTTCGAGGTGATGGACTTCGACAACAAGGGCACGCCGCAGGAGAGCCTGAACGCACTCAAGGCTGCCACCGACCGGGGCGTGCGCTACATCACCCAAGGGGGCGGATCGGGGGTGGCTCTGGCGCTGGTGGACGGCCTCAACAAGCTCGCCGAGCGCGACCCGGAGCGCGCCACCGTGTACCTCAACTACGCCGCCATGGACCCGCAGCTCACCAACGAGCGCTGCAGCTTCTGGCACTTCCGCTTCTATCCATCAAGTGAGATGAAGATGGAGGCGCTGACCACCTACCTGCAAGGCCGCAAGGATGTGAAGCGCGTGTACCTGCTCAACCAGGACTACACCCACGGCCGCCAGGTCTCCAAGGCCGCCAAGGAATACCTGGCGCGCAAGCGGCCCGACATCGAGATCGTGGGCGACGACTTCATCCCCATCGCGCAGACGCGTGACTTTGCCCCCTATGTGGCAAAGATGGCCGCTGCCAAGGCCGACACGGTCATCACCTCCAACTGGGGCAGCGACCTGACGCTGCTGTTCAAGTCCTCGCGCGACTACGGCCTGAACATCAACTACTTCACCCTCAACGCCAACAACCCCGGCACGCCCGCGCAGATCGGCGCGTGGGGCGAAGGCAAGGTGGGCGTGGTGTGGAACTGGGTGCATAACGCCCCCACGCCCGAGCTGGAAAAGATCTACGTGGACTACAAGAAGAAGACCGGCGACGACTTTGTGTTTGCCGCGCACTGGAACAGCATGCACATGCTGCGCGAGGCCATGCGCAAAGCCGAGTCCACCGACGCCAAGAAGGTGGCCCTGGCCCTGGAAGGCATGACCTACAAGAGCCCCATGGGCGAGGTGCGCATGCGCAAGACCGACCACCAGCTCGAAGCACCGCTGTACCTGGGCATCTGGGCCAAGCAGGGCAGCAAGGGCGTGAAGTACGACGCGGAGAAGACCGGCTACGGCTTCCGCTCCGAAGTGGCCTGGGACAACTACATCAGCGCCCAGCCAACGTCCTGCCAGATGAAGCGGCCGTCCTGAGCGCCCCGGCGCGCCACCGTGCCGCTCACGCGGCGCGGAATCAGCCCAGCAGGCCCTTGGGCACCTTGTCCGCCTTTTTTTCCACCGGGTTGGCCAGCAGCCACTGGGCCGCGTACTGGCGCATGAACTCCTTGGCCTTGTCGGGCCGGGCCGTGAGCCACGCGTCGTAGGCGCCTTCGTTCAGGATGGCGGGCATGCTTTTTTCGCTGCCGGGCTGGCCGTAGCGGTGCAGCAGTGCGTGGTTGTTGGCGTTCACCGTGAGCAGGCAGTAGCTGATGATCACCTCGCCATCGGCCCCCTGCCAGCGCGCCCACAGGCCCGCCACGCCCATGGGCTTGCCGTCCACGCGCGCCACGCGGGTAGGCACGGCCTTGCCGCTGCGCAGGTCGTCTTCGTAAAACGCCACCATGGGCACGATGCAGCGCTGGCCATTCAGCCACGCGTCGCGGAACGCCGTGCCGGTGGAGGCGGTGTCGGACTTGGCATTGACCAGCTTGGGCGCGCGCAGCTTGGCATCGGATGCCGACTTGACCCAGTGCGGCACCAGGCCCCATTGCGCGGGCACGAGCACGCGTTCCGTGCTGGCGGCGGGTGCGTCTGTGGGCGTGTCTGCCGGGGGGCTGGGTTCGGCGTCGGCCGTCGCTTTGGCCACCGCTGGCTGGGCGATGGCGGCTGCCGTGGCCGCATGCACGATGAAGAAGCCGGGCTTGCGTGGCCACAGGTGGCGTTCACCCAGACCCTGCGGTGGCTCAACCGCAAAGGCCTCGCGGTAGGTGTCGGCGTGGGGCAGGGTTTCGTAATGGGTGCTCATGGGGCGATGGTAGCGTGTGGCGTTGAGGTTTCTTGCATGAAATAGGGCTATGGCGCCTGTTTGATAAGCGATAGCAGCTATAAAAACAGAAGCATCTGCAGGCCCGCTGTGTCATCCACCTGGCCCGGTCCTGACCTGTATCAAGCCCGTTGTCGCCTGCGTTGTGACGCGCGCTGGCGCTGTTTTCACAATGCCCTCATGGACTTCGCACCTTCCCCTCTGGCCCTTCAATGGCGTGATCGCCTGCTGGCGTTCATGGACCGGTATCTGCTGCCCTACAACCCTGCCTGGCATGCGGCCGTGCTGGCGGGCGACTACCCGCCGCCTTTTGTGGAGGACCTGAAGGCGCTCGCCCGCGAGGAAGGCCTGTGGAACCTGTTCCTGCCCACGCTGCAGGACGACGAGCCCGGCACGCGCCTGTGCAACCTCGACTACGCGCCGCTGGCCGAGGCCATGGGCCGCCTGCCCTGGGCGGCCGAGGTGTTCAACTGCCACGCGCCGGACACCGGCAACATCGAGCTGTTGCACCGCTTTGCCACACCCGCCCAGCGCGCCCGCTGGCTGGTGCCGCTGCTGCACGGCCAGATGCGTTCGGCCTTTGCGATGAGCGAGCCCGACGTGGCCTCGTCCGACCCTACCAACCTGCAGACCACGGTGCGGCGCGAGGGTGACCACCTGGTGCTCAGCGGTCGCAAGTGGTTCATCACCGGCGCGGCGCATCCGCACTGCCAGCTGCTCATCGTGCTGTGCCGCAATGCAGGTGACGACCAGACCGACAGCCACCATCGCCACAGCATGGTGCTGGTGCCCGTGGACGCGCCGGGTGTGCAGATCGTGCGCAACATCAGCGTGCTGCACCACCATGCGCCCGAGGGGCATTGCGAGATCCTGCTGCAGGGCGTGCGTGTGCCTGCGGACCACCTGCTGGGCGATTGGGGGGCCGGCTTTGCGATGGCCCAGGCGCGCCTGGGCCCCGGCCGTGTGCACCACTGCATGCGCACCATCGGCCAGTGCGAGCTGGCGCTCTCCCTGGCCACCGAGCGGGCGCTGGAGCGCACGGCGTTTGGCAAGCCGCTGGCCGAGCAGGCCAACGTGCAGGAGTGGCTGGCCGAGTCGCGCATCGAGATCGACCAGGCGCGCCTGCTGGTGCTGCATGCGGCCTGGCTGCTGGACCAGGGCGACGCGGCGGATGCGCGCACTGTGCGTGCCCAGGTTGCCGCCATCAAGGTGGTGGCCGCGCGCCTGCAGCAGCGCGTGGTGGACCGCGCCATGCAGATCTTTGGTGCCATGGGCCTGTCGCCCGACACGCCGCTGGCGGCGTTCTGGACCTGGGGCCGCGCGTTGCGGCTGATGGATGGGCCGGACGAGGTGCATCTGCGCACCGTGGCGCGGCACGAACTGCGTCAGGCGCGCGAGCAGCTCGGCACCTTGGCAGCCTACTTCACCACCCCGGAGCAGATGCGCGCGCCGCCACGGCTGAGTGCCTGAGCACCTGCACCAGCCAGGCAGCGGGAGTCAGGAGGACGCGGCCGAGGCCCGCGCGGCGCGCGGGCCGGAGGGCGCCACCACAACGCGGTTGCGTCCCAGCGACTTGGCGGTGTACAGCGCCTGGTCGGCGCGCTCCAGCGTCTGCTCCACCATGTCGCCGGGCAGGTGCAGTGCCAGGCCAGCCGATACCGTCATGCGCAGCACGCCGGCAGCGTGCGGAATCTCCATCGCAGCCACGGCCTGGCGCACGCGCTCCAGCAGGTCGCGGGCATCGTCCATCTGGGTGTCGGACAGCAGCAGCACAAACTCTTCGCCACCCCAGCGGGCCAGCACATCGGTGTCACGCACGCTGGCCCGCACGATGCCCGCAAAGGCCTGCAGCGCCCGGTCGCCCGTGGCGTGGCCATGGCTGTCGTTGACGCGCTTGAAGTGGTCAATGTCCAGCTGGGCCAGCAGCAGGGGGCGGCCGTTGCGCAGGTTGCGGCGGCGTTCCAGTTCCATCAGGTCCTGCATGGCGCGGCGGTTGGGCAGGGCGGTCAGCTCGTCGCGGGTGGCCAGATCGCGGTTGACGGCGAGCGCCTGGGCCAGCGCCTCGCGCTGCTCCTGCAGCCGCGCGCGGATGCGCTGGATGCGCAGGTTCAGCGCAATGCTGCCGCCCAGCACGATCAGCACCATGAGCGCATAGGCGGTATCCAGGTACCCAAACGGGCTGGCGTTAAAACGCGTGGTGGCCGCCACCGCACAGCCGAAGGCCAGCAGTGCGTACACGCCGATGCCGATCACCTCGGCCACGGTCAGGCCAAAGGTGCCAAAGAACAGGATCATGGCCAGCACGGCGGGCACCACGCCCCGCGCGTCGCCCGCCAGCACATAAGCCACGGCGCCGCTGGTGATGGTCCAGACCATCTGGGGCACGGTGAGTGAGGGGTCGCTGAGCCGGGCGGTCTCGCCCGAACGGATGAACGCGGTCATCACCACCAGCCCGCCGACCGAGATGGCGGCCCACCACTGCACGGCAACGGCGTTCACTGCGCTGCTCGCCGTTGCCACCATCAGCATGACGCCTGCACTGCTGGTCATGAGCACCAGCGCGAGCAAGGCCATGGCCACCAGCGTGCGCCGCCGACGGTCGGTGGAGAGAACCACGTCCCGAACGCGTTGCCAGCGGGAAGGTGTGCGCAAGGTGGGTGCTCCTGCCAGGGCGGTCGGGTGGCGTGTGGATGGGTGGGGCTGCGCTGCGGCGTGCAACGGGGCCTGGCCGTGCGCTTTTCATTCTAGGAGGGTCATCGCCCGGCGTACAGCCCTGCCCAGGCGCGGCCTGGGGTTTCGCCGAAGGACCCTGACCCCGTTAAGGATGTCCTGCATAACCCTCGCGAGTCGGTGGTAGTGCGGATCGGGATGGGGCGCAAGGCGTCTTTTGGCAGCCAATAGCAGGGCTATTGGCAAGAAAAGCAACGCAGCGAACCGCCCGAGGCCGCGCTATCACAGACCGCAGGGAGTTATGCAGGTCATCCTTAAAGAAGGGTGAGTGCCGCCAAGGCGGCCAGCGGTGCGGTCTCGGCGCGCAGCACACGGGGGCCCAGCGTGACCGGGGCAAAGCTGTGTTGCAGTGCCAGGTCTTCCTCGGTGCTGGAGAGCCCGCCTTCGGGGCCGGAGAGAAACACCACGGGCCCGGCCGGGCCCGCCGCCGTGTGCAGCGGCGCCGTGCCCGCGCGCAGCGACAGCAGCAGGCGCTGCACTGTGGTGGCCTGGGCCTGGGCGCGCACCCAGCCTGCCAGGTCCACGGCGTTGTGCACCACGGGCACGCGGTTGCGGCCGCACTGCTCGCAGGCGGCCACGGCCACGGCCTGCCAGTGGGCGATTTTTTTCTCGGCCCGCTCGCCTTTGAGCTTGAGCACGCTGCGCTCGGCCACCAGGGGCGTGATGCTCGCCACGCCCAGCTCGGTGGCTTTCTCCACCAGCCAGTCCATGCGTTCGTTGGCGGTGATACCGGCCAGCAGGTGCACGGCGCGCGGGGCTTCACGTTCGGTGGCATGGTGGGCGCCCACAACCACGCGCACATCGCTGCGGCCCATCTTCAGTACGGTGGCGTCGAATTCGCCGCCCGGGTCGCCCTCGGCTTGCCCGCCGTGGAACAGCGTGATGGTGTCGCCCGGCTGCAGGCGCAGCACCTGCACGTGGCGCGCAGCGCCGGGGGGCAAATCCAACTCGGCGCCGGTGGCCAGAAGGGTCGGGCAATGGAAACGGGGCATTTGCTACTTTATTTATAGCTGCTTGCGCTTGATAGATAAGCGCTAGAGCCTAATTTTATTCTGCTTTACTGCGTGCGCCCAGTCGCGCCGCTACATCCGGCCGTAGGCAAAGCCCACCACCGGCTCGGTACCTTCGATCTGGTCGAGCATCTTGAGCAGCGGCCCCAGCTGCCGGTAGCGGTTGGCCGTGGCGCGGATGTAGGCCATGAAACGCGGCGCATCGGCCAGGTACTTGGGCTTGCCGTCGCGCAGGGTCAGGCGCGCAAAGATGCCCGCGACCTTGAGGTGGCGCTGCAGGCCCATCCATTCCACCGCACGGTAGAACTCGCCGAAGTCATCGCCCCAGCCGCTGGCGCTGCGGGCCCCCAGCAGTCCAGCCTTGCGCGCCTTCTCCCAGTAACGCACCGTAATGTCGATGACAAATTCCTCTTCCCAGCTGATGAACGCATCGCGCAGCAGGCTGGCAATGTCGTAGGTGATAGGGCCGTAGACGGCGTCCTGGAAGTCCAGAACGCCGAGGGGCGCGCCTTGTTCGACAGGGGCCATCAGGTTTCTGGTCATGAAGTCGCGGTGAACAAAGACGCTGGGCGCCGCGAGGTTGTGCGCCACGATGGCATCAAAGGCGCCTTGCAGCGTGGCCCGCTGGTTATCGTCCAATGTCACGCCACGGTGTTTTGCCAGATACCAGTCCGGGTACAGCGCCAACTCGCGGCGCAGCAGCGCCTCGTCATAGGACGGCAGCACGCCCGGCTGGGAGGCTTTTTGCCAGTCCAGCAGCACATCGGTGGCCTGCTGGTACCAGGCGTAGGCGTCCTGGGGCTTTTCGGGGTTCAGCAGCTCGATCAGCGTCTGATGGCCTAGGTCGGACAGCAGCATGAAGCCGCCGGGCTCGTCCCAGGCCAGGATTTGCGGCACGTTCAGGCCCGCAGCGGCCATCAGGCCCTGCACCTGCACGAAGGGCTTGCAGTTTTCCTTGTCCGGCGGCGCATCCATCACGATGCGGCTGCTGCCCATGGCGCTGTCGATGCGCAGGTAGCGCCGAAAGCTCGCGTCCGCCGAGGCGGGGCGCAGCGTGGCGGGCAGTAGCTGGTGCGGGCCCACCAGGGGCGCCAGCCAGGCCTCGAAGGCTGTCTGGCGGGCCGCATCGGGCCAGGCCACGGTGGAAGTTGCGGGGGTTGCCACGGTCGTGCCCAGGGGCGGGCAGGCGGGAGAAGGGGAAGATGGGTGGCTCATGGATAATCCGATTTTACAAACCCGCTCCCCCCAGACTCTGAGGTGGGCGGGTTCCTCCTTCTTTGATCCGCCCCTGCCCACCGCCCCACGTGCCACGCTGCAAGCCCCCCACCGTGCAGACATCCTCCCTCCGGCCCCGGTCCGCCAAGGCGAAGCCCGAGCGGCTGCGCGCTCCCGTACCCCGGGCCCTGGCTTATGGCGTGGCGCTGGCCTGGTGCGGTCTGCCGCTCTCCGTGCTGGCGCAGGCGCCTGACGCCGCCCCCCCTGCCAGCGCCTGGGATGCACCCCCTGCGCTTCGCACCTCGCCCCTGCTTCAGGAAAAGATTCCCGAGGCGGTCCGGCCCCAGCTCCCCGTTTTTGTGACGGGGGACCGGATCAGCGGCCAGACCGACCTGAACGCCGTCATCGAAGGCAATGCCGAATTGCGCCGGGGCGACACCGTGATCCGTGCCGACCGCCTGGACTACAACGTGCCCGAAGACCTGGCCAAGGCCAACGGCAAGGTGCGCATCAACCGCGCGGGCAACGTGTACGAAGGCACGGCGCTGGAGCTGCGGGTGGATGCCTTTGAGGGTTTCTTCAGCGACGCCCGCTACCAATTTTTGGCCACGCAGGCGCACGGCGACGCCACGCGCGTGGATTTCATCGACCGCGACCGTGCCGTGGTGCACAACGCCACCTACACCACCTGCGAGCGCGGCAATGAAGAAAGCTGGCAGCCCGACTGGGTGCTGCGCGCCGCCACCATTCGCATCGACAACGAGGAAGAGGTCGGCACCGCCGAAGACGCGGTGCTGGAGTTCAAGGGCGTCTCTGTGCTGCCCATTCCGTACATCACCTTCCCGCTGTCGGACAAGCGCAAGTCCGGCCTGCTGCCGCCCACCATCGGGCTGGACAGCCGCGACGGGGTGGCGTACATCCAGCCCTACTACTGGAACATCGCACCCAACCGCGACGCCACGCTGCGCGCGGCACTCATGACCAAGCGCGGCGCCAACCTGGGGGGCGAGTTCCGCTACCTGGAGCCCACTTACACCGGCCAGATCAGTGCCGATGTGATGCCCACCGACCGCCTGCGCGACCGCATGCGCTGGAGCTTTTCGGGCCAGCACCAGGGCGCCTTTGACACGCCGATGGGCGGGCTGGGGCTCAATCTGAACGTCAACCGCGTGAGCGACGACAACTACTGGCGCGACTTTGGCCGGGCTTCTGACCTGCTGCGCCAGCGCCTGCTGCCGGGCGACGCCACGCTGTCGTGGGCGCGCAATGACATGTCCGCCAGCGTGCGCACCCTCAAGTGGCAGACCTTGCAGGACGTGACCTCGCCCATCGTGCCGCCGTATGACCGGCTGCCCCAGTTGCAGTGGCGCTATGCACCGTCGCAGCTGGGTGGCGGGCTCGATGCCAGCGTGGAGCTGGACACCACCCGCTTCCAGGCCGCCCGCGAGCTGACAGGCCAGCCCAATGCCAACCGCAGCTATGCGATGGCGCAGATCAGTCGGCCGTTTCTGGCGCCCGGTGGCTTCGTGACCCCGCGCCTGCAACTGCACGCCACGCAGTACCAGTTTGACTCGGCGCTGTCCAACGGGCAGCGTTCAGCCAACCGCACCCTGCCCACCTTCAGCCTGGACAGCGGGCTGGTGTTCGAACGCGATGCCGCCTACTTTGGCCGCGGCTTTTTGCAGACGCTGGAGCCGCGCGCGTTCTACACCTACACGCCTTACCGTGACCAGAGCATGCTGCCCGTGTACGACACGGCGGCCAATGATTTCAACTTCGCCACCATCTACACCGAGAACGCTTTCGGGGGTAACGACCGGCTGGCCGACAACAACCTGCTCACCTTGGGCGTGACCACCCGGCTGCTGGACCCGAACACGGGCGCCGAGGCCGCACGCTTTGGCATTGCCCAGCGGCTGCGGTTCTCGGACCAGAAGGTCACCTTGCCCGGCGGTACCCCCGTGAGCGAGCGCCTGTCGGACCTGTTGTTGGGCGCGGGTATCAGCTGGACGCCCCAGTGGGGCTTTGACTCCACCGTGC